>DASWRS010000011.1:0-38593 GCA_036403075.1 Kofleriaceae bacterium | reverse complement strand
GTCGCCGACCCGGCGCGCCGCCGAGACCCGGACGTTGCGGGTGACCAGGACCGGGGACGGGTTGTCCTGGCCGAACGGGCCCAGGCCGGCGAGCTCCTGGGCGAGGCGCTCGTCGACGTCGGCGAGCCGGACCTCGGCGTCAACGTCGCGGCCGACCGCGACCGGGCCCGAGCCGGCGGCGAGCCGGACGCAGGCGGCGCCGAGCGACTCGGACAGCGCGGCCATCGACTCGCGGCGGACGGTGAAGCCCGCGGCGGCGGCGTGGCCACCGTACTTGTCGAGCCAGGGCGCGGCCTCGCTGAGCGCCCGGTACAGGTTCACCGCGCCGGCGGTCCGGGCCGAGCCGCGGCCGATCCCGGTCTCGGGGTCGATCCCGACCACGAACGCGGGCCGCTGGTAACGATCGACCAGCTTGGCGGCGACGATCCCGACCACCCCGGCCGGCCAGCCCTCGCCGGAGATCACGACGGCGGGCCCCGGATCGCGGTCGCCGAGCTGCGCGAGCGCCTCGGCCATCACGCGGTCCTGCAGGGCCCGGCGCTCGGTGTTGGCGGTCTCGAGAGTCTGGGCGCACGCCGCGGCCGACGCGACGTCGGCGAGCAGCAGGGCCAGCGACGGGGTCGCCTCGCCGAGCCGGCCGGGCGCGTTGATCCGCGGCGCCAGCTTCCAGGCCACGGTGCGCGCATCGACCTCGCGGTCCTCGGTGACCCCGGCCGCGGCGAGCAGCGCAGCGACGCCGGGGCGCGCGCGGCTCTGGAGCCGGCGCAGGCCGAGCGCGGTCAGGATCCGGTTCTCGCTCGCCAGCGGCACGAGATCGGCGATCGTGCCGAGCGCGACCAGATCGAGCAGCTCGCGCACGTCCGGCTCGGTGCGACCCGTGCGCTCGAAGTGGCGCCGATCGCGCAGCTCGGTGCGGACCGCGGCCGCGACGTAGAACGCCAGGCCGACCGAGGCCATGCCGCGGAACGGGAACGTCGAGTCCGCGCGGTACGGGTTGACCAGCGCGAGCGCGGGATGCGCGACACCGGCGTCCGGGACGGTGTGGTGATCGACCACGATGACGTCGATCCCGCGGGCGGCGGCGACCGAGATCGCCTCGAGATCGTTGGTGCCGCAGTCGCCGGTCACGATCAGCTCGCAGCCGCGCGCGGCGAAGTCGGCCGCGGCGGCCGGCGTGAACCCGTAGCCCGCGTCGCGCCGCGCGACCGCGACCTCGACCGACGCGCCCACCGAGCGCAGGAACGCGGTCAGCAGGGCCGCCGTGGTCACGCCATCGACGTCGTAGTCGCCGAAGATGCCGATCCGCTGGCCGCCGAGCACCGCGTCGGCGATCCGGCCGACCGCCCGCGGCATGCCGGCCAGGCCGGTCGGCGGCCGCAGCGCGGCGAGCCGGGGATCGATGAAGCCCTGAGCATCCTGCGGCTCGATCACGCCCCGGCCGACGAGGCAGCGCGCGGTCGCCGGGCGCACGCGCAGCGCTCCGGCGAGCTTGGAGACGAGGGTTTCGTCGACACGGCGCAGGCGCAGTTGCACGCCCGCACGCTAGTGCCCGGGTCTGACAACGGAACGCTCCAAAGCCCAAGCAGATCCCCGGGTTCGAAGCGATCCCGGGATCGGCCGATCGCGGGCGCAAGGCCCGCGACGCGCGCGCGAGGCTATTCCTCGGGTGAGTCCGGGTCCGACGCAGAAGGCGCGGTGGACACCAGCGCGGGGCGGCGGCGCGCGGGCGCCGGGCCCGAGTACCACTTGTGCGAGATCCACATGAACAGCGGCGCGGCGAGGAAGATCGACGAGTACGTCCCGACGATCACGCCGACGTTCATCGCGAACGCGAAGTTGCGGACCAGGCCGGTGCCGAAGATGTTCATGATCAGCGTGGTCGCGAACACCGTCGATGACGTCAGGATCGTGCGCACCAGCATCTCGTTGATCGAGATGTCGACGATGCGCTCGATCTTCTTGTCCTTGAGCTTGGCCTGGTTCTCACGGATCCGGTCGAACACGATCACCGTGTCGTTGACCGAGTAGCCCATGACCGTCAGCAGGCCGGCCACCGAGACCAGCGAGACGTCGGTCCAGGTCACCGCGAACACGCCGATCACCATGATCGCGTCGTGGATCGTGGCGAACGCCGCGCCCGGCGCGTACCGGATGTCGAACCGGAACGCCAGGTACAGCATGATCAGGAAGATCGAGTAGATGATCGACTTGGTCGCGTCGTCGCGCAGCTTGTCGCCGGCCTTGGCGCCGACGCCGTAGCTCTCGTAGATGTCGACCTCGGTGCTGGGCAGCTGCCGCTCGAACAGCTCCTGGAACTGGCGGTCGATGCCGCGCATCGAGAACACCTCGGAGTATTCGCCGGTGCCCTCGTCGGGCTGGGCGTAGTGCTGCTCCTCGGCGCTGCTCCATGGCTTGAGCTCGAGCTTGGAGGCCGCAAACACCGGCCGGGCCTCCTCGTTCTTGACGAACTTCTTGCTCCGGACGCGCAGGCTGTCGCCCGTCCAGCTCGCCCGGACGATCTCGCGATTGGCGAAGGTCTTGTTGAAGTCGGCCAGGGCCTTGACCTCGGCCTCGGGCTTGAGCGCCGAGAACCGCGGGGTACGGACGATCATGCCCTGGATGTGCTCGTTGCCCTCGTCCCAGTCGATCTCGGAGACGTCGAAGCCCTCCTCGCCCGCCTTGCCGAGGATGTCGCGGATCTTGGCCGGGTCGACCTTGACCCGCTGGTGGGTCTGCTTGTCCTTGAACGCGTACTGGATCTCGGTGCCGCCCTTGAAGTCGATCGTCCAGTTCATGTACTCGCCGCGGACCGACTTGTTGACGAACAACACGCCGATCGACGCGGCCATGAGCAGGATCGAGACGATGATCCAGATCTTGAACTTCGCGACGAACGCGAAGTTGTTTCCCGGCGGCAGCAGATAACGGAACTTGTGATGATCGGTCATGGGATCGCCGCCTAGATCGAGATGGTCGCCAGCTGGCCCTTCTTCCTGGAGATGTACCAGTCGAAGAAGATGCGAGTGACCCAGATGTTGGTGGACAGCGTGGTGAAGACGCCGACGAGCAGCATCACGGCGAAGCCCTTGATCGGGCCCGAGCCGTACTGCAGCAGCACCCAGCCGGCGGCGGCGGTGGTGAGCTGACCGTCGAGGATCGCCGAGAACGCGCGCGAGAACCCCAGATCGACGGCACCGCGCACCGACTTACCGAGTAACAGCTCGTCGCGTATCCGTTCGTAGATCAGGATGTTGCCGTCGACCTCCATGCCGATCGACAGCACGATCGCGGCGACGCCGGGCAACGTCAGCGTTGCCCCGAACGCGGCCATCACGGCCAGGGTCATGACGATGTGGAACACGACCGCGAACACCGCGATCCAGCCCGACCAGCGATAGATCCCGACCATGATCAGGACGACCAGGATGATGCCGATGATGAACGACAGCTTGGTCTTGTCGATCGCGTCGGCGCCGAGCGTGGGGCCGAGCTCGGACTCGGTCTGCTTCTCGAGCGGCGCCGGCAGCGAGCCGGTCCGCAGCACGTTGACCAGCGACTCGCGCTCGCGCTCCTGGCGCAGCACGTCGCCGCCGCCGAGCGTGATCGAGGCGCGGCCGCCGCGGATCGCGCCGTTGATGATCGGCGCGCTGCGGACCTTGTCGTCGAGGATGGTCGCGAGCTTCTTGCCGACGATCTGCGCGGTCAGGTCACCGAACACGCGGCCGCCGAAGCGGTTGAAGTCGAGCAGCACGACCGGCCGACCGGTGTTGGGATCGTTGCTCGGCTGCGCGCTCGAGATCCCCGCGCCGGTGAGCCGCACCGCGCGCTCGAGGTAGTACGTGCGCCAGACCGTATGCTGGTCCTTTGCCGCCGGATCGGGATAGATCGGCTCGTAGCCGATCTGGTGATCGTCGGGGACCTTGAAGCTCTTTGCGTCGATGTCGACCAGGCCCTTGTGGTTGTTGGCCGGGTCGCCGAACAGGTAGAGCTCGATCGCGCCGCGGCCGGACAGCCGGCACGACACCTTGCCATCGGGGACCGACAGCTCGCGGTTGCGCTCCGGGGCGTTGAGGCAGGTGTGGCCGGAGACCTTGGCCCAGCGGACCGAGACCTGCTCCTCGTGACCGGGATCGAAGTCCCTGGCCTCGAGGAAGAAGTCCGAGTGCGACGTGTTGCCCTCCTCCGGGCGCCACTGGTCGACCCGGACCTTGATCCCGAGCCGGCCCGCTTCCTGATCGGTGGGCGCGTCTTCCTTGCCGCTGCCGATGTGGTTGAACAGCTGCCTCATGTACTCCGAGCCGTCGTCGACGACCTTGAACTCGAGCTTGGAGGTCTGCGCGATCAGATCGCGGGTCTCGATCATCACCGGGTCCTTGGGATCGCCGGGCAGCTCGACGATGATCGAATCGCCCTTCTCGACCACGCTGGGCTCGGACACGCCCTTCTCGTTGATCCGCTCGCGGATCGTGGTGACCGCGTTGGCCAGCGCCGACTTCTTGATGCCCTCGGCGTAGTTCGTCGACACCTTGAAGCAGACCGCGCCGGGCCCGTCGTCCGGGCTGCACTCGCGATCCTCGATGGTGTCGCCGTAGTCGGCGTGGACCTGGCTCTGGATCTCGGGCTTCTTCTTGGCGTCATCCAGCTGGATCGTCACGGCGCCGAGCGGGCTCGGCGGCGTCTTGACCTTGGCGGCGACCTTCTCGTCGGCGAACCGCGCGTCGAGATCGCGCTTGATGTCGGAGGCCTTGTCCTCGACCGCGCGGTCGAGCGCGATCGTGTAGACGATGTGCACGCCGCCCTGGAGATCGAGACCGAGGCTGATCCTCTTCTTGAACGGAAACCACGACGGCAACGAGTCGGACCCGGGCCACGTCGGCGCGAGCAAGCCCGCACACAACAGGAGCCCTACCAGCAGCGCGATGGTCCGCCACTTGAGACTGCGATCCATGATGTCCCCCAGCCCTGCGGGCTTATGCGGCGCTCTTGGTGGCCGTGGCGGGAGCCTTGGGGGCCCATCGGCCCTCGACGTACGCGCGCGGCACCCTGACGCGCACCTTCTCCTGGAGCTCGAGCACGAGGACACCGTCGTCGCTGACGCCGGTGATCTTGCCGATCACCCCGCCGCGCGTGATGACCTCGTCGCCCTTGCCGAGCTTGCCCAGCATGGCTTGATGTTCCTTCTGCTTCCTGACCTGCGGGCGGATCAGGACGAAGTAGAAGATCACGAACATCAGCAGGATCGGAGCTAACTGCATCATCCCTTGCATGGCGGCTAGACCTCGGAAATTCCGAGGGTTCGTAGCACCGGGCGCCTATGGGGTCAAGCGCGCTCGCCCCGGCTCAGGATGTTGTCGCGGAGCCGGCGAACGTGGCGAGCGTAGAACGTGAGGTTGTGCAGGGTTGCGAGGCGCGAGTACAGAATCTCTTTCGCGATGTAAAGATGCCGCAGGTACGCTCGCGAGTGGTTGCGGCACGTCGAGCACGGACATTCGGGGTCGATCGGGCCGAAATCGGTGCGGTGCTGCGCGTTGGGGATGTTGACCCGCTCGGCCTGGGTGAACAGGTAGCCGTTGCGCGCGTTGCGGGTCGGCATCACGCAGTCGAACATGTCGATGCCCGCGGCGATGGCGCGCTCGAGGTCGTGCGGCGTGCCGACGCCCATGAGGTAGCGCGGGCGCTCTGCCGGCAGCGTGTGGGCGATCTCGTCGAGGATCCGGTAGGTCTCGGCCACGCTCTCGCCGACGGCGAGCCCGCCGAGCGCGTGGCCGTCGAAGTCGAGCGCGGTGATCTCGGCGGCGTGGCGCCGCCGCCGCTCGCTGTCGACGCCGCCCTGGACGATGCCGAACAGCGCCTGGCCCGCCGGACGCGGCGCGGCGCGGCAGCGGGCGGCCCAGGCCGTGGTGCGCGCCAGCGCGACCTCGTGGACCTCGGCCGCGGCGTCGCCGGGCGGGCACTGGTCGAAGCACATCGCGATGTCCGAGCCGAGCACGCCCTGGATGTGCATCGAGACCTCGGGGGTGAGCCGGTGCTTGCTGCCGTCGATGTGCGACCGGAACGTGACGCCGTCGTCGTCGATCTGGTTGATCGCCGCGAGCGAGAACACCTGGAAGCCGCCCGAGTCGGTGAGGATCGGCCGGTCCCACGCCGAGAACCGGTGCAGCCCGCCGGCGGCCTCGATGACCTCGAGGCCGGGCCGCAGGTACAGGTGGTAGGTGTTGCCCAGGATGATCCGGGCGTCGAGCGGCTCGGCGCGGAGCTCGTCGGGTGTCATCGCCTTGACGGTGCCGAGCGTGCCGACCGGCATGAACACCGGCGTCGGGATGTCGCCGCGCGGGGTGTGCAGGATCCCGGCGCGGGCGTGGCCCAGCGTCGCGAGCACCTCGAACGAGAACCCGCTGGTTGGCAGATCGAACCGCACGAGCGCGCGGTTATAGCGCAGCGCGGTGCAGCAGGGTCGCGTCGCCGTAGCTGAAGAACCGGTAGCGCGCCGCGACGGCGTGGCGGTAGGCGGCCAGGACGGCGTCGGTGCCGGCGAACGCGCAGACCAGCATGAGCAGCGTCGACTCGGGGAGGTGGAAGTTGGTGACCAGGTGCGAGACCACGCGGAACTGGTGGCCGGAGCCGGGGTAGACGAACAGCTCGGTGGCGCCGGGGCCGGTGGTGACCGTGGCCGGCGCGGTGGCGGCGGCCTCGAGCGCGCGGAGCGCCGTGGTGCCGAGCGCGACGATCGGCCGGCCGGTCGCGACCAGCGCCGCCGTGGCCTCGGGGATGACGTAGCGCTCGCGGTGCATGTGGTGGTCGCGGACGTCGGGCTCGCGGATCGGCGCGAACGTCCCCCAGCCGACGTGGAGCGTGAGGGTCGCGAGCGTGATGCCGCGGGCGGTCAGCTGCTCGGCGATCGCGGGCGTCATGTGGAGGCCGGCCGTGGGCGCGGCGATCGCGCCGGGGTGCCGGGCGAACATCGTCTGGTAGCGCTCGCGATCCTCGGGGCGGTCCGGGCGGTGGATGTAGCGCGGCAGCGGGATGTGGCCGTGGGCGTCGAGGAACGCGAGGCCGTCGCCCGGCACCGCGACCGCGACCGAGCCGTCGGCGGCGCGCTCGGTGAGGATCTCGATCCCGGGTCCGCCGTCGATCTCGACGAGCTGGCCGGGACGGAGCGGCCGGCGCGCGCGGGCCAGGCAGCGCCAGGCGGAGGTCCCGGCCGGCGCCGGCGTGCCGGGCTCGGGCTCGAGGAACAGGAGCTCGACGCCGCCGCCCGAGCGCTTGTGGCCGCGGACCCGGGCCGGGATGACGCGGGTGTCGTTGGCGATCACCACGGCGCCGGCGGGCAGGAGCTCGGCGAGCTCCGAGAACCGATGATCGGTGACCCGGCCGTCGGGCGCGAGGTGGAGCAGCCGCGAGGCGTCGCGCGACGCGGCGGGCTCCTGGGCGATCAGCTCGGGCGGCAGCTCGAAGGCGTAGTCGGACGGCGCGAACACCGGCGGGCAGGCTAGCACGCGGCTATGCTCGGCCCATGGCGCCCGACCGACGCAGCGCGACCGGAGCGAGATGACGGCGAAGCCAGCGGCCGCGACCACCGCGACGGTTGCAACGCGGGTGGCGATCCGCTGTCTCGAGGCCATGGCGATGCCCGGTCGATCTCGCGCCCGGGCCGCCGCCGCCGTGCGCGGCCCGAAGCGCGGCAGGACGATCCGGGTACGCTGGCTGACCGCCGTCGCGGTCCTGCTCGCTGCCGGGGCCGCCCGCGCCGCGCCGCTCGCGGTGCTGGCGGAGGACGTCGACGGCGACGGTGTGCCCGATGCGATCGAGCTCGGCGCCGACGGCGTGGTGCACATCGCGGGCAAGCCGCGCGGCGAGGTCAAGCTCGCGGCGGCGATCGCGCACGGCCGGCTCGCCGTCGCCCACTACCGCGGCAAGCCGTACGTGGTCGCGGAGATCACCACGGGTGGGGCCGCGGGGCCGGCGGGGGCGGCCGGCGGGCAGCGCGAGGCGGTGATCCTGTACGCCGACGGCGGCGGCTGGCGCGAGGCGCTGCGCGTCCCGGTCGGCGGGGTCGGCCTCGATCACGACTACGGGTTCGAGGTCGACGCGACGGCCGATGGCATCTACCGCTACCAGACCCGGAGCGACATCCGGCGCTGTGACGGCAAGCCGGCGTACCTGTTCGCCGAGAAGTTCGACGGCGCGCGGTTCCGGCGGGCGAGCGCGCTGCCGTCGAACGTGCCCGACACCGCGCCGGTGATCGCGGCCCGGCTCGACGGCGCGCGGCCGGCGCCGCCCCTGCTCTACCAGGCCCACGCCGCGTCGTACGAGGTCGGGGTCGGCGACGCCGGCGGGCTCGCGATCCCGCACGAGCTCGACGACGGCCGGCTCGACACGCTGTGGCGCGAGGAGCTCGCGGCGAGCACCGGCGAGGGCCAGTTCTTCACGTTCGAGCCGCGGGCGGCCGGCGCGCGGGCGCGCCAGCTGCGGATCGTGCCCGGCAACCCGGCGTCGGCCGCGACGCTGCGCAGCTTCAACCGGCCGCGCCGGCTGGCGATCGTCGCGGCGCAGGCGGCGTGGCGGGTCGAGCTGCCCGACGCCGCCGGCGAGCCGCCGGGCGCGGCGTACACCGTGGACCTGCCGGAGCCGATCGCGGGCTGCGTGACGGTGGTGCTCGAGTCGAGCTACGGGCCGGCGCAGGGCGCGACGGCGATCGCCGAGCTCGAGGTGTTCGCCGAGGGCGAGCGCAGCGCCGGCGGCGAGGCGCTGCTGGCGCACGTCGTTGCCCAGGATGCCGCCGGGGCGACCACCGCCGCGGCGGCGCTCGGCCAGCGCGGGGCGGCCGGCGCGGCGGCGATCGACGCCGAGCTCGCCACGACGACCGCTCCCGGGGCGCGGCGCCGGCTGGTCCGCGCGCTCGCCGGGATCGCGGACCCCGCCGCGGCCGCGACGCTCGCCCACGCCGAGCGGGCGGGCTGGGTCCGCGATCAGGACCTGATCGACGTGATCGGCGCGCTCGGCGCGCTCGGCCAGGTCCAGGAGCTCCACGACGTCGCCGCGAACGCCGCGATGCCGGCCGCGGCGCGCGCAGCCGCCGTGGCGCAGCTGCCGGTGACCGGGCCGGGGCTCGCGCTGCTGGTCGAGCTGGCGGGCACCGGCGGGCGCGACCTGCGGCGCGCCGTGATCGATCGGCTGAGCAGCGCGCCGGTCGCGGCGCTGCTCGCGGCGGTCGCGGCCCAGAGCCGGGCGCCGGCGGCCGGTGACCTGTGGCGGGCGATGACCCGGGGCGCGCGCCGTGCGCCGGCGAGCCGCGCGGCGGTGGTCGCGGCGATGCTCGCGGCGCTGCCGGCGGCGACCGACTACGAACGCAGGTACCGGCTGATCGACGGGATCGCCGCCCTGGGCGACGCGGCCGCACTCGCGACCGTCGAGGGGCTGTTCCGCGCGCTGCCCGCGACCGCCGAGGCCGCGGCGCTGCGTCAGGTCGCCGTCCGCGCGATCGCCTCGGCGCCGCGCCCTGAGGCCGTGCGCTTCGTGCTCGACCGGGTGCGCGATCGCGATCCGGGCGTGCGGCTCGCGGCGCTGGCCGCGCTCGCCGGCGGCGAGGGCGACGCGGGGGCCGAGGCAGGAGTCGAGGCAGGAGTCGACGCGATCGACCGCGCGATCGGCGATGCGAGCGCCGAGGACGACTGGCCCGAGGTCCGCCGCCGCGCCGCGAGCGCGCTCGGCACGCGGTGCCAGCGCCCCGGGCCGGCGAAGGCGCTCGGCGAGGCGCTCGACCACGATCCCGATCTCGGCGTGCGCGGCGACGCGCTGAGCGCGCTGGTCCAGTGCCGCGCCCCCGGCACCGCCGAGCGGCTCGCCCGGATCTGGGACGACGCGAAGCTGCCGACCGAGCTGCGATCGCGCGCCGTGCTCGAGGCGGTGCCGCTCGGTGACCCGAAGCTCGCCGCCGCGCTGGTCGGCCGGTTCGCGCGATGGCGCGGCGAGTCGGTGTCGAGCGCCGCGGCGCTGGAGCTCGCCCAGAGCGCCGCGGCGTCGATCGGCCGGCTGCGTCCGCCCGGTGCGGCGGCGGCGCTGATCGACGCGCTCGACGACACGGGATTTCCCGAGATCGTCCAGGCCGCGGCGCTGGGCCTGGGCGCACTCGGCCCCGCCTGCCCGGCCGCCGCCAAGATCCGGCTCACCGAGCTCGGCCGATCCGAAACTCCTTCGGCACCGGTCGCGCGGCGCGCCGCGGCGCAGTGTGGCCGGTGAGCACCAACGAAGCTGCTGGCGCGCAGCATGCAACACGCTCCGTGATGCCCCGGCACCAGCGCGACCTCGTCATCCGGCTGATCGCGGTGGCCAAGCTGGTCAAGGCGACGACGTTGATCGCGGTCGGGCTCGGCGCGCTGTCGATGCGGCATGACAACTCGTGGATCAGCGCCTGGGTCCATGCGGTCGCCGTCGATCCGCACGGTAAGTACGTCACCGAGCTGCTCGCCAAGGTCAGCTCGCTCGATGGCCACAAGCTGCGGGAGATCGGGATCGGCAGCCTGATCTACGCCGGGGTGTTCATCGTCGAGGGCGTCGGGCTGTGGCTGCGGCAGGCCTGGGCCGAGGTGCTGACGGTGCTCGTCACGACGTCGTTCGTCCCGCTCGAGATCTACGAGCTGGTCGAGCACCGCAGCTGGGCCAAGGTCGCGGTGCTGGTGTTCAACATCGCCGTCGTGATCTACCTGGTGCTGCGGCTGCGCCGCGAGAAGCATTGGCCGTTTCGCCGCTGACCGGCGGCGCTCACGACAGCGACGACAGCGCCTCGCGGAGCTTGGGGTTGTGCGGCTCGATCTCGAGGCCGCGCTGGAACATGCTCCGGGCCTTGGGCGGCTGGCCGAGCTGGAGGTGGATCTTGCCGAGCGCCCAGTAGACGTCGGCCTTGGTTACGCCGGCGTCGGCGTCGACGTTCTGCAGGACGAGCGACTGGTAGATCTTGCGCGCCTTCTCCCAGTCCTCGGCGGCGAAGTACAGCCGGCCCAGGCCGGTCATCGTCGTGACGTCGGTCGGGTTGACGCGCAGCGCTTCCTCGTAGGCGGTCAGCGCGCCGGCGCGGTCGCCGCGGGCCTCGAGGATGCCGCCCTGGCGCTGGCGGAACCGCGCGACGTCCTTCATCCGGCGGCCGGCCTTGGCGTCCTCGGCGAGCCGGTCGTAGATCGGCGCGGCGTCGTCGAACCGGCCGGTGACGAAGTACAGGTCGGCGAGCGGCGCGAGCACCCGCGGATCCCCCGGCGCGTCGTCCGCGGCCCGGGTCAGCGCGGCGAGCGCGGCGGCCGGGCGCTGCGCCCTGCGCTCGAGCTCGGCGATCTCGACGAGCAGCGCGACGCGCTCGGCCGGCGCGTCGATCGTGGCGACCCGGCGCTGCAGCATGTCGGCGAGCAGCGGGGCGTCGCGGCGCTCGCGGGCGAGCTTCTCGAGCGCGTCGATCGCCTCGGCGTGGCCGGGGTCGTGCTTGAGCGCCTGCTGGAAGTCCTGGATCGCGGTGTCGAGGTCCGAGTCGCCGATCCGGGCGACCTCGCCGAGCCGGAAGAACAGATCGGCGGCGTCGCGGCCGGTCGGCGACAGCGCGAGCGCCTGCTCGAGCGTGGCCTTGCAGCGATCCCAGTCGCCGGCGCGCTCGTAGATCCGCGACAGCCGGGTCAGCGCCGCGACCGAGCCGGGCTCGCGCGCGAGGATCCGCTCGAGGATCTCGCCGGCGGCGTCGGGGTTGTCGAGCCGGGTCTCCCAGACGTCGGCGGCGCGCGCGAGCGCCGCGATCTCGGCCCCGGCGTCGCCGCGCGTGGCGTGGAGCCCGGCGAGCCGATCGAGCAGCTCGACGAGGTCGTGCCAGCGCTCGCCGCGCGCGAGCAGGCGCTCGAGCTGGGTGTAGCCGGTCAGGTACGAGCTGTCGGCGTCGAGCGCGGCGTACCAGGCGGCGACCGCGTCGTCGATCGAGTCGCGCTTGTCCTCGGCGAGCCTGGCCATCTCGGCGTGGAGCGCGACCTGATCCGGCGTCGAGGTCGCGAGCGCGAGCCGCCGGGTCTGGATGTCGGCGACCGCCATCCAGTCGCCGGCCGCGGCGTGGGCGTCCTGGAGCGCGGCGAGCGCGGTGAGGTCGTCGGGATCGAGGTCGAGGACCTGTTGCCACGCCGAGATCCCGCGCGGGCTGCCGGCCTCGAGCTGGGCGACCTCGACCCGCAGCGCCTTCTCGTCCTCGGGCGAGGTCGCGAGCCGGGCGGCGTGGCCCAGGGTCTCGATCAGCTGGCCGCGGTTGGCGGTGGCGCGATACAGCCGGGCGAGCTCGTCGAGCGCGCCGCGATCGGTGTCGTCGGCGGCGACCAGCTCGTTCCACGCCTCGATCGCCTGGTCGCGGTCGCCGGCGCGCTCGAAGATCGCCGCGACCTCGGCGTACGCCGCGCGCTTGTCGGGGAGCTCGGCGACGATCCGGGCCCGGTCGCGCAGCGCGCCGGCGAGGCCGAGCTGGTCGCCGCGCTGGCGCAGGATCGAGATCAGCTCGTCGAGCGCCGCGACGCTATCCGGATCGATCGCGAGCGCCGCGCGATACGACGCCGCCGCGCGCTCGAGCTCGTGGAGCTCGCGGTGCTGGATCCGGCCGAGGAAGCACAGCAAGGCGACCTGGGTGTCGGGCTCGCGGGTGACCATGCCCGGGGCGTCGGGCGTACCGGTGATCTCGGCCAGGCGCTCGGCGACCTCGGGCCAGCGGCCGAGCGCCGCGGCGAGCCGATCGGCCTCGGCCAGCGCCTGGTTCGAGCCCGGCTCGTTACCGAGCCAGCGCATCGCGGCGTCGAGCGCGCGGCGCTTGTCGCCGAGCCGGTGCTCGGCGAGCTCGACCAGCCGGGCCAGGATCGACGAGCGATCGATCGGATCGCCGGTGACGTCGAGCCGGGCCTCGAGCACGCCGGCGAGCCGCTCGGCGTCGCCGTCGTGCTCGAACAGCGGCTCGAGGATCTCGACGATCGCGGCCTTGTGGCCGGGGGCGGTGCCGAGCATGCGCTCGAGCGCGGCGCGCGCCCCGGCGTGGGCCGGCGCGAGCTGGAGGACCTCGCGGTACGCGGCGACCGCGGCCGCCGGATCGGCCAGCGTGGTGCCCTCGAGCTCGCCCAGCCGGAACAGATACTCGGCGGTCCGGGCGTCGTCCTCGGCGGCGTCGGCCTGGCGGCGCAGCACCTGCGCGAGCTCGGACCAGCGGCTCGATCCGGCGAGCACGCGCTCGAGCGCGGCCAGCGCCGGCCGCGGCTCGTGGCCGTTCGACGCGCGCTCGTAGGCCTGCGCGGCGCGCGCCGGGTCGCCCAGGCGGTCCTCGGCGATCTGGCCGAGCCGCATCGCGTAGGTCTCGTCGACCTCGGGCGGCAGCGCCTCGCCGAGCAGCTGATCGAGCCGGCCGGCGAGCGCGCGCCACAGGTCGCAGCGCTCGGCGAGCCGGAGCAGCGGCTGGAGCAGGTCGGCCTCCTCGGGCGCGGCCTGGATCGCGCGCGACCAGACGTCGAACGCGCCGGCCGGGTCGCCGGCGAGGGTCTCGTGGACGTCGGCGAGCGCGGTCCAGTCGGCGCGGTGATCGCCCTGGCCGATCGCGATCCGGCGCTCGTAGACCCGGACCAGGCCCGCGGCGTCGCGGTCACCGCGGTACAGCTGCTCGAGGATCGGCGCGACCGCCTCGGCGTGCTCGTCGCGGGCGAGCAGCGCCTCGAGCGCCTCGCGGGCCCCGGCGTGGGCCGGCGCGAGCTCGAGCACCGCGCCGTACCGCGGGATCGCCGCGACCGGATCGCCGAGCTCGACCTCGACCAGCCGCGCCGCGCGGTGCGCGAGGTCGGCGCGGTCCCGGGCCGCGATCGCGAGCAGCGCCCGGCGATCGATCACGTCGAGCAGCTCGGGCCACAGCTTCTGGCCGACGTAGATCCGGTCGAGCTCGGCGAGCGCGCCGGCGTCGCCGGGATCGTCGTCGAGCACGGCGGTGAGCTGGCCGATCGCCTGGTAGACGTCGCCGAGGTCGCGCTCGTAGACCTGGGCGGCGGAGCGCCGCAGCACCTGGCGCTCGAGCAGGTCGCGCGTCAGCTCGATCTTGCGCTCGAGGGTCTGGGCGAGCTCGCGCGGCGCGTCGGGCGCGTCGCTCTGCCGGTACAGCCGCTCGAGCGCGTCGAGCGCCGCGAGGTCGGTGTCGTCGACCCCGAGCACGTTGCGGTACGCGGCGATCGCGGCCGGCCGGTCGTCGAGCACCTCCTCGTAGAGCGCGGCGACGCGGTGGAGCAGCACGAGCCGGACGCCGCCGTCGTCGGTGAGCTCGGCGCGGCGGGCGACGATGACGACGAGCTCGGCGATCCGGCCCTCGAGCGCGAGCAGCCGATCGAGCGCGGCGAGCGCGACCAGGTCATCGGGCACCGCCTGCTCGACCTTGCGCCAGGCGGCGATCGCGCGGCCGAGATCGCCGCGTTGCTGCTCGTGGATCTCGGCGACCCGGGCCCACAGCGCGGCGCCGAGGTCGCCGCCGGGCGCGACCGCCGCGCCGTCCTCGAGCGTGACCACGACCTCGTCCCACGCCGCGAGCTTGCCGGCGAGCACCAGGAGCCTGGCGAGGCTGTCGTCGTCGGCGACGTCGATCCGCCAGGCCCGCGCCAGGGCCTCGAGCGCGAGATCGAGCGCGCCGCCGCGCTCCTCGTGGATCTGCGCGATCTCGTGCAGCGTCCGGACCTGGTCCGCCGGATCGCGGACGTAATCGAGCTTGGCGTCGAGGATCACGACCAGCTTCTGCCACCAGTCCTGGCCGCGATACACCGGCTCGAGCAGCTCGGCGATGCGCTCGCGGTGATCCTCGTGGACCACGAGCCGCTCGAGCGCGGCGACCGCGGTCTCCCAGCGCGGGCCATCGGCGATCACCTGCTCGTACTGATCGAGCGCCGCCGGAACATCGCCGAGCTGGGTCTCGAACACCTCGGCGAGCCGGAGCCGCAGCTCGGCGGCCTGCGCCGGCTGGGCCGCGCGCGCCAGCCGCGACTCGAACAGCGCGACCAGCTCGTGCCAGTCGCCGCGCGCGCGGTACAGCCGCTCGAGCTCGGCGACCGCCTCGCGGTAGGTGTGCTCGGTGATCGCGGTGCCGCCGTCCTCGGTGGCGAGCACGACCTCGCGCCAGCCGTCGATCGCGCCGGCGGCGTCGCCGATCCCGTCCTCGAGCAGCCGCGCGCGCTTGATCAGCGCCTCGCGCCGCAGATCGTCGTCGCCGGCGGCGATCACGTCGTCGTAGATCGCGACCAGCTCGGGCCAGCGCTGGGCCCGGCCGAGCAGGTCCTCGAGCCGGCGCACCAGCTCGCGCGAATCCGGCACGCCGTCGTCGGCGATCGCCAGCGCCCGGCGGTAGGCGTGGAACGCGCGGTCGACGTCGCCGAGCCGGCGATCGTAGATCGTCGCCGCGGCGATCGCGACGTCGCGCAGGTCGGACGAGTCGCCGGACTCGGCGTCGAGGTAGTCCTGGTAGGTCTCGGCGACGAACCGCCAGTTGTCGACGATCGAGGCCAGGCGCTGGAGCTGGTCGCGGATGCCCTGGTCGCTCGGCAGCTCGCGGAACAGCCGGGCGTACCACCGGCTCGCCTTCTCGAAGTCCTCGAGCTGCTCCTCGAACAGCCGGGCGACGAACCGGGTCAGCCGCAGCCGCTCCCGCGGGTCACCCGCGCTCTCGAGCTTGGCCTCGTAGACCCGGATCAGATCGACCCAGCGCTGCTGCGCGACGTAGATCGGCTCGAGCACCTCGGCGGCGACGCCCCGCGCGTCGGGATCCTGGAGGTAGCGCTCGACCGCGGCGAGCGCGACGCCGTGGCGCGGATCGCCGCCGAGCGCCGCGGCGTAGTTGTCGATCGCGGTCTCGACGTCGTGGAGGTGGCGCTCGTGGATCTCGCCGAGCTGGACGCGCAGGCCGACCGCCTCCTCGATCGAGGTCGCGAACCCGAGCCGGCGCTCGTAGAGCTCGACGACGTCGGGCCAGCGGCCCTGCTCGCGATACAGCGCCTCGAGCGCGGCCACCGCGTCGCGGCGCTCGGGCGCGACGGCGAGCACCTGCTCCCAGGTCGCGATCGCGTCGTCGGGCCGGTTCAGCACCGCGTAGAGCCCGGCGGCCTCGACCAGCGCGCCGACCCGCTCGTCGACGTCGGCGTTGGGGCTGTCGGCCTGGCGCAGCAGGATCTCGGTCAGCCGCTCGTCGTCGTTGACGTCGCGGTAGATCGCCTCGAGCGCGACCAGCGCGCGGCGGTCGTCGGGCTGGCTGTCGAGCACCTTCTGGTAGTACTCGCCGGCCAGCGGCAGGTCCTTGCGCACGGCGCGCGACAGGTCGGCGACGTCGAGGTAGAGCCGGCGCTGGATCTCGGCGTCGAGCACGTTGGGCGCGACCGCGCGGTAGGCGTCGATCAGGTCGGCCTCGCGGCCGAGCTCGCCGGCGAGGCGCTCGGTCTCGGCGATCACCACCGCGAGCTCGGGCTCGGTGGCGGCGTGGCCGAGCGCGAGCAGCTGGGCCTCGAACGCGCCCGGCAGGTCGCCGAGCCGGTGCTCGCGCAGCCGCACGACCTCGGTGTAGGCGCGCAGCTTGGACGCCGGATCGTCGGCCCAGTCGGCGGCGCGGAGCTGGAGCTGGGCGAGCCGGTCGTGGTGGCCGCTGGCGTCGTAGACCGGGCGCAGGATCGCCGCCGCGGTGACCCGCAGATCGGGATCGCCGAGCGCGGCCTCGACCGCGGCGATCGCGATCGGGTGCTGGGGCTCGCCGGCGAGCACGATCGACCAGCGATCGAGCGCGTCGAGCGGCCGGCCGAGCGGCCCGGACAGCAGGCGCGCGATCTCGACGTGAGAGTCGATCGCACGGGGGAGGCCCCCCGCCCCGCCGGCCTCGAGCTCGGCCTGGCGCTCGAGCACGTCGAGCAGGTCGGCGTGGCGCGCCGCCTCGCGGTAGAGCCGGCCGAGCTCGTCGAGCGCGCGCCGGTCGCCGGGATCGCGGTCGAGGACCTCGAGGTGCGCCGCGATCGCCTCCTCGGGCTCCTCGAGCATGACCTCGTGGATCTCGGCGATCCGCGCGAGCAGCTGGCGCGCCGCCGCGTCATCGGCGTGATCGAGCTGGCGGCGCAGGATGTCGATCAGGTCGCGCCACGCCTCGGCGGCCTGGTAGAGCCGCTCGAGCGCGCCGAGCGCGCCGGCGTCGCCGGGCTGATCGGCGAGCACGTCGCGCCAGGTCGCGATCGCGCCGCCGCGGTCGGCGAGCTGCTCCTCCTCGAGCGCGGCGACCCGGCCGAGCAGCGCGCGGCGCTCGCCGGGATCCTCGGCCCACTCGGCCTGCTTGCGGACCACCGCGCGCAGCTCCGCCCAGCTCCGCGCCGCCTCGTAGAGCCGCGCCAGCGCCGCGGCGGCGCGCCGCACCGCCTGGGGGTTCGCCGGGTCGGCGTCGATCAGCCGGCGGTACGCCGCGATCGCCTTGACCGGATCGCCGAGCTCGGTGTCGTAGTAGCCGGCGAGCTCGCCGAGCAGCGCGCCGCGGGTCGCGACGTCGCCGGCGGGCGCGGCCTGGGCCGCCGCCTCGAGCGCAAACGTCGCCTCGGGCCAGCGCGCCAGCTGGCGGGCGAGCCGCACGAGCTCGACCCGGGCGCGCTCGTGGGTCGGATCGAGCGCGAGGACCTCGATCCAGGCGTCGAACGCGTTGCGCGGCGCCGACAGCTCGGCCTCCTCGATCGCCGCGATCCGCGACAGCAGCTCGACCGCCTCGGTGCCGGCGGCGAGCCGGCGCTGCGCGCGCAGCACGCCGACCAGGTCGCGCCACAGCTTGTCGTGCTCGTAGAGCGGCTCGAGCAGCCGCGCGACCCGCAGCGTGACGTCGGGGGCGGTCGCGGTGGCGAGCAGCTCCTCGAGCAGCTCGCGGGCGTCGGCGTGACCGCGCTGGCGGGCGATCACCTCCTCGAGCAGGTCGACCGCGCGCATCGGCTCGCCGAGCCGGTGGGCGAACAGCTCGGCGCGCCGGTAGGCCAGATCGATCCGGTCGCGCGGCGCGTCCATCACCTGGGCCTGGCGCTCGAGCAGCTCCTCGAGCGAGTCCCAGCGCTCGGCCGCGGCGAGCAGCCGGTCGAGCGCGCGGTACGACGTGACATGCCCGGGATCGAGCTCGATCACCTGGCGGTGCCACGCGATCGCCTGATCGGGCCGGGCGAGCACGTCCTCCTCGAGCATCGCGAGCTCGAGCAACGCGCCGAGCCGGACGCGCTCGTCGAGCGTGACCAGGACCCGGCGCTCGAGCAGCGCGCGGAGGTCGTGCCAGCGCTCGGCGCTGCGCATCGCGCGCGCCAGCGCCTCGAACGCGTCGAACGCGTCGGCCTCGACCTCGAGCACGATCAGCCACGCGCGCTCGGCGGTCGCGGCGTCGCCGAGCCGGTCCTCGGCGAGGTGGGCGAGCTCGGTCGCCACCGCGCGGACGGCGTGGTCGCCCGGCGCGTCGCGATCGCGCAGCACGGCGAGCGCATCGCCGAGCACCCGCGCCCACTCGCCGTCGCGGCCGAGCTGACCGGCGAGCGCGCCGAGCGCGGCCCGGACGTCGGCGTTGCCCGGATCGGCCGCCAGGACCCGCAGGCCCGCGGTCCACGCCGCGGCCGGATCGCCGAGCTCGCCGTGGTAGAGCCGCATCAGCCGGCGATCGAGCGCGAGCCGCGCCGCCGGGTCGGCCTCGCCGGTGCGGATCACCTCGAGCGCGGCGGCCTGCGCGACGACGGCGCCGGCGGACTCGAGGTGGGGCAGCACGAGGCGCGCCGCGGCGACGCGATCGACCGGCGCGATGCCGTCGCCGGCACCAGCAGCGCCGGCGATCACCGGCACGCCGGGCTCGGTGTCGGGCGCCGGCCGCCCGGGCGACAGCACGAGCCGCACGATCGCGGCGACCGCCTGGGCCCGCGCGGCGGCGGCAGCCGAGGCAGCCGTCGACACCCCGAGCGCCTCGCGGAAGAACCCGAGCGCCCTGCCCGGACGCTCGAGGCTGCTGTCCTCGAGCACGCCGAGCCGCATCAGCAGCTCGAACCGCGCCTGGCCGGGGAACCCGCCCGGGCCCGACGCCGCGTGGGCGTCGGTCTGCGCGAGCTCGGCCGCGAGCACCTCGACCAGCGAGTCCCAGTCGCCGCGCGCCTCCTCGATCCGGGCGAGCGCGCGCAGCGCGCGGAGCTGGCCGGGCAGCGCGGCGAGCGCCTCGTGGTAGGTCGCGGCCGCGCCGTCGAGATCGACCAGCTTCTCCTCCTGGAGCGAGGCGATCTCGATCAGCAGCGACGCGCGCTCGGTCGCGTCCTTCTCGCGCGCCGCGCGCCGGCGGTACGAGGCCAGCAGCTCGGGCCAGTCGTGGAGCTGGATCGCGAGCTCCTCGAGGTGCTGCTCGGCCTCGCGATCGTCGGGCGCCAGCGCCAGGACCTGGCGGTGGTACCCCCGGGCGCGCTCGGCGTCGCCGAGCCGCCGGCTCGCGATCCGGGCGAGCTCGCGGACCAGCTTGAGCCGGACCGGATCGGGCAGCGGCTTGCCGAGCTGGTGCTCGAACGACGCGGCGACCTCGCGCCACTGATCGGGCTCGTTGGCGAGCCGCAGCACGTCGGCGTACAGCGCGTCGCTCGCCGGATCGAGGTCGAACGCGCGCAGCGTCCAGGCGAACGCCAGGCTCCGCGACGCGAGCTTCTGCTCGCAGAGCTGGCGGATCTGCGCGATCTTGGCCAGCCGCGCCGGCAGATCGGGCGCCGCGCCGAGCTCGATCTCGAGCACCGTGATCAGCCGCGACCACTTCTCCTGGCGGGCGTAGATCGGGGCGAGCGCCGTCGCCGCCGCGGTGTGCTGCGGATCGATCGCGAGCACACGCTCCCAGACCTGGCGGGCGCGCTCGAGCGCCTGCGCCGCGCCCGGGTCCTTCGCCGCGTCCGCGCGCTGCTGCGCGAGCTGCGCCGCGCGCTCGACCAGCGGCAGCCGCGCCGCGCGGGCCTCGAGCCGATCGGCGATGCCGAGCAGCGCGTCGACCAGCTCCTCCTGCTGGCCGAGCCGCGCGTACAGCCGCTCGAGCCCGGCGAAGTCGCCGGCGGTCGCGTAGAGCTCGCGCAGCGTGCGCAGCGCCTTGCTGTGGCCGGGCTCGATGTCGAGCACGTCCTGCCACGCGGCGGCGGCCTGCTGCGGCGCGTGCAGCCGGCCGGCGTAGATCTGGCCGAGCTTCTCGAGCAGCGCGATCGCCTCCTTACCGGCAGCGCCGGCGCGCTGGCGATGCAGGACCTCGGCGAGCGCGAGGTAGCGCTTCTCGCGCTCGTACAGCGTCGCGAGCGCCGCCAGCGTGGCGCCCGTGGCGCCCGTGTCCGGTGCGTCGCCGGTCTCGGCGAGCACGGTGTTGTAGATCTCGATCGCGAGCCGGGCGTCGCCGAGCCGCTCGGCGGCGAGCCGCGCCATCTCGGCCTGCTTGGCACGGCGCTCGGCGCCGCCCTGGACGCTGGCCTCGCGGCCGAGCACGTCGATCAGCGCGCGCCACTGCCGCCGCTTGGTGTAGATCTCCTTGAGCCGCGCGACCGCGTCGGGATCGCCGGGCGACAGCTCGACGATCTTCTCGAGCGGCTTGATCGCGTTGGCGAAGTTGCCGAACCGCTCGGCCCACAGATCGGCGATCTCGCGGAGCAGCGCGATCCGCTCGGTGTCGCCCAGCGCCGCGGCGTCGGCCTTGCGGGTCAGGATCGCGATCAGATCGTTCCACCGGCCGAGCGCGCGGTACTTGGCGGCGAGCTCGTCGCCGGCGCGCCGGTTGTCCGGATCGATCTTGAGGATCGCGTTGTAGGTGTTGATCACCATGACGTCGAGCCGCAGCTTGTCGCGGTAGATCTCGACCACCTCGTGCAGCCTGCCGACCCGGCCGGCGATGTCGGTCTCGGGCAGGCGCTCGATCTCGTCCTTCATCAGGTCGAGCAGCGCGTTCCACTTCTCGGTCCGGCGGTACAGCCGGGCGAGCGCGGTGCGCGCCTCGCGCGACCCCGGCTCGCTGCGCAGGTGCTGCTTCCAGGCCTCGATCGCCTTCTCGGGGTTGTTCTGCTGCTCGGCGAGCTCGGCGATCTCGACCGAGATCGGCCGGGTCCCGCCGCCCTCGGCCCGCGCCCGCGGCGACTTCTCGACCTGGCGGAGCAGCGCGAGCAGCTTCTGGTTCTCACCCTTGGCCGGGTAGTACACCCGGTAGAAGTCGATCGCGGCCGGGTGCGCGGGGTCGAGCTTGCGGACCCGCCGGAAGTACTCCTCGGCGCGATCGAGATCACCGACGTGGCGCCACAGCACCATCGCGATCTGCAGCAGCATGCCGAGGTCCTCGTCGCGCCGGGCCTTGAGCGCCGCCTGGTAGACCGCGATCAGCGCGGGCCAGTTCTGCTGCGCCATGTACGCGTCGGCCACGCTGCGCAGCGCCTGTGGCTGGGTCGGATCGAGCTGGAGCACGCGCCGGATCGCGGCATCGGCGCGGTGGCCGTCGCCGAGCCGGGTGCGCAGGACCTCGGCCAGCCCGAGCAGCGCGGCGACGCGCTCGTCGGTCGCCGCCGCGAGCTCGCTGCGGTCCTCGAGCAGCCGCGCCAGCTCGGCCCAGCGGCCGGTGCGGCGGTAGAGCCGCACCAGGTGAAACGCCGCCCGGGTGGTCTTGGGATCGACCTCGAGCGCCTTGCGCAGGTAGCGCTCCGCGTCATCGACGTCGGGCTCGAACCGCACGAACGCCTCGGCGGCCGAGACGTAGAGCCCGGTCGCCAGGCTGCGATCGGTCGACGCGGCCGCCTCCTGGAGGTACTTGTCGGCGAACTTGCGCCAGTTCGACGCCGCCAGGTCGAGCTCGGCGATCGCCTCGGCGGCCATGGTGTCGCCCGGCCGGAGCCCGCGGGCCTGCTCGAACGCCGCGCGCGCGGCGGGCACGTCGCAGAGCTCGCTGTCGAGCACCATGCCCTTCTCGAGCAGGAGGTCGACCCGGCGATCGACGTCGGGGTCACCCGCCAGCTCGAGCTCGATCAGCTGGACGACGGCGTCGGGGCGGCCCCTGCCGGCGAGCGCCTTGCGCGCGGCCGCGAGCTGGGTCGCGCGCGCCTCGGGCGACGCCTGGCGTACAGCCTCGGCCAGCCCGGCCAGCGCCTGGGTGTCGTCGGGGTCGTGCTCGAGGGCGGCGAGGAGCGCAGACAGGTCGGCCATTCGGAAGCGTTGGGTGATGCTACCGGCGCATCCTGCGGCTGACAACGCGGACGACGAGTTCGTTCGCGGGGTTACTGCACAAAATGCACACCCGGCGTGCAGGAGTCCGCCCGGACCCCAGGCGCCCCGCCAGCGGCGGCGTTCACAAGAAGCGCAGCACGCTCCTGGGGTGGCGGCGCTTGACCCCGAGGTACCACCGGCAGGCCGGATACAGCGCCACCAGCGTGACCGCCCAGGCGAGCAGCGTGGCGCCCACCCCGAAGTGGCGGTAGACCCCGAGCGCCGCGGCCGTGCCCTTGAGCAGGTGGGCATGGATCACGTAGTAGAACAGCGCCGTCTGGCCGAGCACGACCAGCGGCTTCCACGGCCGGGCCCACCGCCACACGGCGGCGAGCAGCGCGAACGCGATGCCGAGCTCGAGCGCGGCGTAGGCCAGGCTCGGCGGGTACTTGCTGACGTGCAGCCACTCGATCCACGCCTCGTTCCACGCCTCGTTCCACGCCGCGTTCCAGGATCCATCGCGGCGCAGCACGTGGGCGTTGCCGTAGCCATTGCCGCCGCGCACGATCACGAACGTCGCCGCCGCGACCGCCGCCAGGGTCAGCCAGTCGCGCGCGCGCATCCCGGGCCCGGCGATCCGCATCCCGATCGCCCAGCCGACCAGCATGAAACCGGTCCACGGCAGGAACGGATACAGGTAGTAGATCGAGCCGACCTGGCCGCCCGCGAGGGTCGCCGCCGCGAGCGTCGTCGTCGGATCGAGCAGCCCGGTCACCGCCTCGCCGCCGGCCATGATCGCCAGGCCCAGGCCCGCGACCAGCGCCGCGGGCAGCCGCCGCAGCACGATCAGGCCGATCATCGACACGCCGATCGCGTAGAGCACGCCGAGCTGCAGCGGCAGGCCGAGCCGCCACATCCAGCCCATCCACACCGCGTCGATCGCGATCAGCAGCGCGCCGCGGATCAGGATGTCGCGATCGATCTGCGAGCTCGGGACGCCGTCCTGCTGGCGCCGCGTGACGCTGAGCGCGAGCGAGGCGCCCGACAGCATCACGAACGTCGGCGCGCACAGGTGGGTGACCCAGCGGATCACGAACTGCAGCGGCTCGAACACCGCGTCAGGGTGGAACGTCGCGGCGCCGTCGGCCATGAGCCGGCCGGCGTTGAACGCTGCCGACGAGTGATCGAGCGTCATCAGCACCATCACGATGCCGCGAACGAGATCGATCGCCGGCAGCCGGATGGACTCGCGACCCTGGAGACGATCGGTCATCGTGACCTCCCTCGCCCATATGCTGCGATCCATCGCCGCGGTGCAAGCCGCGGCCGCGCCTCATCGAGCAACGATTGCATGACGTGCGCTGCGCCCGTGATCGCGGTGACACATGCGCGCGACGCCGATCGTGTACGATCGCGACGCACACCCGGTAGCGACAACGTGAAGCCCACGCGGAGCGCACGATGAGCGGTGAATTCCCCGACGGCACCACGCTCGAGACCGTCCTCGACGTCATGGCGCAGCTGCCGCTCGCGGCCGGCGACGGCGTCCGCTACTTCCACGCGGTGTACAGCGAGGTCACACGCGAGGTCGCGCGCGGGGTCGCCGCCGATCGCTTCGAGGACCCGGCGTTCCTGGTCGCGCTCGACGTCGAGTTCGCCGGGCTCTACCTCGAGGCGGTGCGCGCGCCCGCGACCGCGCCGCGCGCCTGGCGGGTCGTGTTCGACCGGCGCCACGACGACCTCGCGCCGCTGCGGTTCGCGCTCGCCGGCATGAACGCCCACATCAACCGCGATCTCGCGGTCGCGCTCGACGTGACCTGCACCCGGCTCGGCGGCACGCTCGCGCGCGACGCGCCCCGGTGCCGCGACTTCCTGGCGGTCAACGGCATCCTGGCCGCGCTGATGCGCGCGGCCAAGACCGAGCTGTTCTCCACCGCCGATCGCCTGGTCGACACCGCGATGGGTCCGCTCGACGACCTGCTCGAGGTCTGGAGCATCACCGCCGCGCGCGGCCACGCCTGGACCCAGGGCGCGATCCTCCACCGCCTCGGCCCGGGCCCGGCGCGGGACGCCGCGCTCGATAGCATCGACCGCACCGCGAGCCTGATCGGCCGGCTGCTGCTGCTGTGAGCCCGGCCACGCCCCGGCACCGCCGAGCGCGCGCCGAGACCTGCGGCCGCGTGGCGCGACGTCGGTAGAGCTTCAGTATTCATGTACTTACAAATAGGTCGAACCATCGCACCTGTGTCGCAGGTCTGTGTTACTGAAGCCCACATGACGCCGCATCCGCCGCGCTATGCGGTGCAGATCCTGCTGCCGCAGCCGGCTGTCCTCGATCCCGCGGTGGTCCACGGTCAGCTGCTCGGCTGGCGCGACGACGTCCAGCTGATCCGCGCGGCGCGCGGCGGTCACTTCGGGTTCGCGATCCCGACCCACGATCTCCCGCTGCTGGTCCACGTGTTCGCGGCGTCGCCCACGGTGTACGCCGCCCAGCTCGAGGAGGCGCTGCAGTGGAGCCCGACCTGGCGCGAGCGCTACGAGGCGGTCGCGCGCTGCCGCGCCTCGCTGATCGTCAGCATGATCGCGCACCGCCCGGTCAACCACGCCACGATGCTGCTGGCGTTCCTCTCGGTGCTCGACACCGTGATGGCGTCGCTCGACGACCTGCGCCCGACCGTGCTGCACTGGATCCCGGCGCAGCGCGTGATGCCGTTCTCGACCTATCGCCTGCTGCGCATGGAGCTCGGGCCGTGCGGGCCGGCGATCAACGTCCGGATCGCCCACGTCGGCAACGCCGAGCTGGTCGCCGATACGGTCGGGCTCGCCGACCTCGGCCTGCCCGACCTGCAGACCCTGGCGACCGGCCGCGATCCGGCCGCGCTGACGTTCCGGCTGGTCCACCTGGCGCGCAGCATGTTCGTCGGCGACAAGCTCGACTGCGTCTGGGTCGAGGAGGCGTCGTTCTCGCCGCCGCGGCGCGACGCGCTCACCGTGCAGCTCGACTGAACGCTCACGCCGCGCGCAGCGCCGCGGCGAGCTGCTCGGGCAACGCGCGCTCGGCGAACCGCGCGGCGGCGCGGATCGCGCTGGCGATCGCCTGGGCGTCGCTGCGGCCGTGCGCGATCACGACCGGCCTGCGCACGCCGGCGAGCAGCGCCCCGCCGACCTCGGTGTAGTCGATCCGCCGGGCGATGCCGCGCAGCGCCGGGGCAACCAGCGCCGAGCCGAGCTGCGCCAGCGGGGTGTTCTCGAGCTCCTGGCGGACCAGGCCGAACATGCCCTCGGCGATGCCCTCGCAGGTCTTGAGCACGACGTTGCCGGTGAACCCGTCGGTCGCGATGCAGTCGATCACGCCGCGGAACAGGTCGCTGCCCTCGACGTAGCCGGCGTAGTGGAAGCCGACGTCCTGCGCCGCCGCCAGGATCGCGTGGGCGTCGCGGGTCAGCTGCGTGCCCTTGCCGGGCTCGGTGCCGTTGGACAGGAGCCCCAGGCGCGGCCGCTCGCGGCCGTGGACCACGCGATCGTAGGCCGCCGCGATCACGCCGAACTGCGCCAGGTGGGATGGCCGGGGCTCGACGTTGCCGCCGGCATCGCACAGCACGAGCGGCCCGGTCGGCGTCGGCAGCACGGTGACGATCGCCGGGCGCTCGACGCCGGGCAGCCGGCCCAGGCCGAACACCGCGCAGGCCAGCATCGCGCCGCTGTTGCCGGCCGAGACCACCGCGTCGGCGTGGCCGGCGGCGACCTGCGCGACCGCGACCCGCATCGACGACTCGGGCTTGCTGCGGTACGCCTGCGCCGGGTGATCGTCCATCGTGACCACCTCGCGGGCGGGCACCAGGGTGATCGCGTCGTCGGGCGTGCGGCCCAGGCGCGCCAGCGCGGCCTCGAGCACGGCCACGTCACCGACCAGGGCGACCTCGAGCGCCGATGGCTCGCCCGCGCGGCTCGCCCGCACGGCGCGCAGCGCACCGGCGACCTCGGGCTCCGGCGCGCGGTCGCTGCCGAATCCGTCGACGACGACCCGCACGGCCGCCGGACCTACCGGCTACTCCTCCGCGGCCTTCTTCGCGATGATCGTCTCGCCGCGGTACTGGCCGCAGCTCATGCAGACGCGGTGCGTGATGCGCGGCGCAGCGCAGTTGGGACAGGGCTGGACCATCATGTGGTTCTCGCCCGATTTCTTGCTCCACGCCGCCCGCTGCTGGGCGGTACGGGCGGGGCCACGACGTCGTTTTTGCAGTGCCATGTGAGGGACTCCGGGCGGCTTATGTGCCAGCTCACGGAGGGATTTTCAAGCCCTTGAGCGCGGCGAGGCGCGGATCGATCGGCGGCTCGCAGGTGCAACTGGCTGAATTTCGGTCGATCCCGCACTGTGGGCAGAGCCCCTTGCAAGTCTCCGCACACAGCGGCGCGTACGGCACCGCCAGCACGAACTGCTCGCGCAGCAGCGGCTCGAGGTCGATCCGCTCGCCGTCGAACGGGAACACGTCGAGATCCTCGGGATCGACCTCGGCGCCCTCGTCGTCGCCGCCGGCCGGGGTCGCCTCGTCATCGTCCGCGGGGAGCTCGTGGCGCGGCATGAAGGTCACGCGCAGCGCCTCGTCGAGGTGCAGTGTCACCGGGTTGACGCAGCGGCTGCACGCCACGCTGAGCTCGCCGTGGAATGTGCCGGTGGCGAACGCGTGTGCGCCGTCGGCATAGAGATCGAGCTCGGCGGTGCCGTGACCGGCCTGCGGATCGCCCTCGGGTGCGCCGAGCGCGTCGCGCATCGGCAGGCCCTTGAGCCATTCTCCGACGAGCTGGGGCGGGACCTCGAACGTGCGGTGCACCGGGAGATCCCTGACGAGCACCTGATATGGTGTTTCCTTGGCCATCGCGAAGCTGGGCAGTATAGGGGATCCGCGGCGCGATGCACGCCGGCGCCGGGTGCGTGGCTACGGCCGCGCCATCGCGGCGACCAGCTCGCGGACCGCCGCGGCGACGCGCTCGGGCGCGCCGGCGGGCGGGCCGTTGCCGACCTGATCGACCAGCACGGTCCCGACCACGACGCCGTCGGCGACCGCGGCGAACCGGGCCGCGTCGGCGGGCGAGCGGATGCCGAAGCCGACCGCCACCGGCGCACCCGAGGCCGCGCGGATCGCGGCGAGCCGATCCGGATCGACCGGCGCGGCGAGCTTGACCCCGGTGACCCCGGTCAGCGTGATGTAGTAGACGAACGGCGGCGCGAACCGGGCGAGCCTGGCGATCCGATCCGGCGTCGAGGTCGGCGCGATCAGCGGGACCACGGCGACGCCGTGCGCCGCGAGCGGCCCGGCGAGCTCGTCGAGCTCGTCGATCGGCAGGTCGACCGTGAGCACCGCGTCGACCCCGGCGGCGGCGGCGCGCGCCGCGAACACCTCGGGCCCCATCACGAAGATCGGGTTGTAGTAGCCGAACAGCACGATCGGCGTGGTGACGCCACGGCGGCGCAGCGCGGCGACCGCGTCGAGCGCGCCCGCCAGGCTGCCGCCGGCGTCGAGCGCGCGCTCCATCGCGCGCTGGATCGACGGGCCGTCGGCGGACGGATCGCTGAACGGCACGCCGAGCTCGATCACGCCGGCGCCGGCCTCGGCGCACGCCGCAAGCACCTCGATCGACGTCGCCGGATCGGGATCGCCGAACGTCAGGTAGGCCACGAGCACCGCGCGGTGATCGCGCGCGCCGCGATCGAACACCGCACGCAGCGCGCCGGCGCGAGCCGCCCGGGCCGGTTCTGCCATCGTCATCTCGTCCTCCGCTGCGCCACGGTGACCATGTCCTTGTCGCCGCGACCCGACAGCCCGACGATGATCACGCCGTCGGGGCCGGTGATGCTCGCGACCTCGTCGAGCGCGGCGATCGCGTGCGCGGTCTCGAGCGCGCACAGGATGCCCTCGGTGCGCGCCAGCCGCTCGAGGCCGGCCAGCGCCTGGTCGTCGGTTCGCGCCAGGTACACGGCGCGCCCGCTGTCCTTCCATGCCGCGTGCTCGGGGCCGACGCCCGGATAGTCGAGCCCGGCGCTGATCGAGTGGGCGTGGGCGATCTGGCCGTCGTCGCGGGTCAGGACGTAGCTCTTGCTGCCGTGGAGCACGCCGACCCGGCCGGCGCCGAGCGTGGCGGCGTGGCGGCCGGTCGCGATGCCGTCGCCGGCGGCCTCGACGCCGACCAGCTTGACGCTGGCCTCGCCGACGAACGGCGCGAACAGCCCGGCGGCGTTCGAGCCGCCGCCGACGCACGCGACGCAGGCATCGGGCAGCCGGCCGGTCGCGGTCATGATCTGCGCGCGGGCCTCGCGGCCGATCACCGACTGCAGGTCGCGCACCATCCACGGATAGGGGTGCGGCCCGGCGACCGAGCCGATCAGGTAGAACGTGTCGCCGACGTTGGTCACCCAGTCGCGCAGCGCCTCGTTCATCGCGTCCTTGAGCGTGCGCGTGCCGCTCTCGACCGGGTGGACCTGGGCGCCGAGCAGCTTCATGCGCTCGACGTTGAGCGACTGGCGAACGACGTCCTCGGCGCCCATGTAGATCTCGCACGGCAGCCCGAACAGCGCCGCCACCGTGGCGGTCGCGACGCCGTGCTGGCCGGCGCCGGTCTCGGCGATCAACCGCCGCTTGCCCATGCGGCGCGCGAGCACCGCCTGGCCGACGCAGTTGTTGATCTTGTGCGCGCCGGTGTGGTTCAGGTCCTCGCGCTTCAGGTAGACCTGCGCGCCGACCTCGGCCGACAGCCGCCGCGCGTGGTAGAGCAGCGACGGCCGGCCGACGTAGTTGACCAGCAGGTCCTCGACCTCGGCCCAGTACGTCGCGTCGCGGCGGGCCTCCCGCCACGCGGTCTCGAGCTCGGCGATCGCCGGCATCAGCGTCTCGGCGACGTACTGGCCGCCGTAGCCGCCGAACCGGCCGTCGTCGGGCACCGGCAGCTTCGCGACCTCCTCGACCCAGGTGGCGGCACGCGAGGTCTCCGCCTCCTCGATCTCGACGTACGTGGTCGTCTTCATCCAGCCCTGCCGTACCACAGCCCGGTGCCGGCCGACCAGTACAGTCACGGCCCGCAAGCGGGACACGACGGACCGACGCATCCGGATCTCGCGTCCACCGCGCCGGCTTGCGGCACGATGTGCCGGGGCTCGGATCGGCGCGCCCGATCGTTCCGCAGCGGGGGCTCGCCATCGCAACGGCGACGTTCGATGTGGCCGCGGAATAGCGCCTGTGTCGGGCGACCTCGCCGCAGGTACGCACCACACCTGAAGCTGGCTCTACAATGCCGTCCTCGGTAACGGCGAGTACCCGCAAAGCAGCCATGAATCGCCATCGCGGCGTCACATGCCTGAGCGTGCACGCACGGTGACGCCGATCGCCGCACGGAGCGCGAACGCACAGTGTCCTTCAACACGTGATCAGCAACGGCCTATGATCGTACGTCAATCTAACAACGAATCATGTTAATTCATGTCGAGGATCAGGAGAGTGCATGACGCAAAGTGATCAGGCGGCTCCTCGCGCAGGGCCGACGACGAATATGAAATTCGTTATCGATGACGCCGCATACGTCGGTTCGATCCCGGACAAATACCACCACGGCATTGGCCCGTTCCTGTGCGAGCCATATGCGCAGCACATTGCCCTGCGGATGAAGGAGCTCGCGCCCAGCCGCGTGCTCGAGACCGCGTGCGGCACCGGGATCCTGACGCGGCGGCTGCGCGAGGCGATGCCCAGCGACGCGTTGCTCGTCGCGTCCGATCTGAACCCGCCGATGCTCGCCGTGGCGCGCAGGACGCTCGGCCGGGCGGCGATCGAGCTGGTACAGGCCGACATGCGCAAGCTACACTTTGCGGACAACGCGTTCGATGCCGCGGTTTGCCACTTCGGATTGATGTGCGTGGCCGACAAGCCGGCCGCCGTGCGCGAGGCGCGCCGGGTGCTGCAGCCCGGCGGGAGCCTGGTGCTCACGACCTGGGCGGCGCTCGATCGCAACCCGATCATCGGCATCGTGCACCGCACGATCACCGGGTTGTTCCCCGACAACCCGCCGCAGTACCTCAAGCGCGTGGTGTTCGGCTTGGGCGAGCCGCGCGGGCTGACCGATCTGCTGGTCGGCGGCGGGTTCCGCAACGTCGAGGTCAACCTGGTCGAGAAGACGGCGGTGTCGCGCGGCGCCCACGAGCTCGCGGAGGGCCTGGTCGAGGGCTGCCCGCTGGTCGAGGAGATCCGGCTGCGCGACCCGGCTCGCGTCCCGGCCGTCGTCGAGGCGGTGACCCGGGCGATCGTCCGCCAGTTCGGCGACAAGCCGGTCAAGACCCGGGTCGCCGCGCTGATCGCCTGCGGCGTGACCTGACACGTGATCTGACGCGTGATCTGACCCGGCGCCCGCGGGTCACGGCGGCGTGCGGCCGCGGACCTCGGCGATGAACGCCGCGAGCTTCGCAGGGTCCTTGATGCCGGGCGCGGACTCGACGCCGCTCGCGACGTCGACCATCCAGGGCGCGACCTCCTCGATCGCGTGGCGGACGTTGTCGGGGCGCAGCCCGCCGGCGAGCACGAACCGCCGCGCGGGATAGGCGCGCCGCGCGTTGCGCGCCAGGCTCCAGTCAAACACCTTGCCGGCGCCGCCGCGCGCCGCCGTCGGCGCATCGAGCAGGATCGCGTCGACCGGCCACATATCGAGCCGATCGAGATCGCTCGGCCGCCCGACCGCGACCGCCTTCCAGACCGCGCAGCCGGTCGCCTGGGCGACCGCCGCCACGTCGCGCGGGGTCTCGTCGCCGTGCAGCTGGATCACGTCGATCGCCACGTCGCGGGCGATCGCCACGACATCGTCGAGCGCCGCGTTGACGAACACGCCGACCAGCTTCGCGGGACCGGCGCCGCGGGCCGCGGCCGCGACCGCCACGGCGCGATCGACCGGCAGGCAGCGCTTGGAGCCGGGATAGAAGTTGAGGCCGATGAAGTCGACGCCGGCCGCGACGATCGCCGCCGCGTCGTCGGGCCGGGTCACGCCGCAGATCTTGATCTTGGTCGGCGCGGGGGTCGGCGCGGGGCGCGGCACGCCGCGTAGCGCGAGCAGCGCATCGCCCGGCGACTCGGCGCGCATCAGGTGCTCTCCGACCAGGACGGCGTGGGCCCCTGCCCGGCCGAGCGCGTCGACGTCGGCGGCGTTGCGGATCCCGCTCTCGCCGACCAGCACGACGCCGGCCGGCACGCGGGGCGCGATCTGCGCGGTCAGCGTCATGTCCATCGCGAAGGTCTTGAGGTCGCGGTGGTTGACGCCGATCAGGCTCGCGCCGGCGGCGAGCGCGGCGTCGACCTCGGCGACATCGTGGACCTCGACCAGCGCGTCGAGCTGGTACGCCCGGGCCGCGGCGATCAGCTCGGCGAGCTCGGCCGGGGCGAGCCCGGCGACGATCAGCAGCACGCCGTCGGCGCCGGCCGCGCGGGCCTCGGCGATCTGGTAGGCGTCGATCACGAAGTCCTTGCGGAGCAGCGGCAGCGTGACCGCGGCGCGCGCCCGCGCCAGGAACCCGAGCTCGCCATCGAAGAACTGGCGATCGGTGAGCACGCTCAACGCGCTGGCGCCGCCGCGGGCGTAGTCGCGCGCGATCGCGGCGGGATCGGCGCCCGCGCGGATCGGCCCCGCGGACGGCGAGGCGCGCTTGATCTCGGCGATGACGCGGACCGGCGTTCCCGGGGGCCGGCGCAGCGCCGCCTCGAGCCCGCGCACCGGGCCCACCGCGCGTGCGGCGGACTCGACCTCGGCCAGCGGACGCGCGGACCGGGCGGCGGCGACCTCGGCGCGCTTCGCGGTCAGGATCTCGTCGAGGATCGTCATTCGACGCCCCGGAACTCGCGCGCGGTGCGAGCCGACAGCGCGCCGAGATCGGCCTGGGGATCGGCGCGGCTGACCTCCTGCCACTTGTGGAGCACCAGGCGCGCGGCGCCGTCGATCGCCGCCGCGCGTGCCCGTGCGAAGTGATCCGGCAGCCGGCCGAGGTCGAGCTCGGCAGGCTCGAGCAGCGCGAGGCCGAGCGCCGCGGTCATGGCGGCGGCGGCGAGGATCGCCTCGTGGCGCTCGCCGCGCCCGATATCGTGCCCGGCCAGCACCTTGCGCAGCACCCCCGCGTTGTGGGCGGCGTCGCCGCCGGCGAGGCCCGCGGGATCGACCTCATCGCAGCCGAACGCCGCCGCGGTCAGCGTCCGGGTCGTGACCGCGCCGCGGTCCCAGATCGCGACGTGGGTCTGGCCGCGGACCGCGACCTCGTCGAAGCCGCCGTCGCCGTGGACCACCGCCGCGCGCCGCACGCCGAGCGCGCCGAGCGCCGTGGCGACCGGCTCGCACCACCGGCGGTCGAACACGCCGACGACCTGGTGGCGGACGTTCGCGGGGTTGGTCAGCGGCCCGAGCAGGTTGAAGATCGTGCGGGTGCCGAGCTCCTTGCGCGGCCCGGACGCGTGGCGGGTGGCGGCGTGGAACCTCGGCGCGTACGCGAAGCCGATGCCGGCGACCTCGATCGCCCGGGTCACCGCCGCCGGCTCGGCGTCGACCGCGATGCCGAGCGCCTCGAGCACGTCGGCCGAGCCGCAGCGCGACGACAGCGCGCGGTTGCCGTGCTTGGCGACCACGCCGCCGCACGCGGCGACCAGGATCGCGGCGAACGTCGAGACGTTGAGCGTGCCGGTGCCGTCGCCGCCGGTGCCGCAGGTGTCGATCGAGCGATCGTGGTTGGGGCACGCCAGCGGCAGCGCGCGGCTGCGCATCGCCGACGCCGCCCCGACGATCTCGTCGACCGACTCGCCCTTGGCGCGCAGCGCGATCAAGAGGCCGCCGATCTGCGCCGGCGTGGCGCCGCCGTCCATGATCTGGCCGATCACCTCGGCCATCTCGGCGCGCGACAGGTGGTGGCCGGCGAGCGCGCGGTTGATCGCCTGGACGATCACGACGCGGCTCCGGCGCGGAGGTGGTCCGCGGCCATCCGCAAGAAATTCGCGAGCAGCTGCTTGCCGGCGGCGGTCATGATCGACTCGGGGTGGAACTGTACGCCCTCGAGCGGCGCGCCGGGAGCCCGCGCGCGCACCCCCATGATCTCGTCCTCCCAGGTCTTGGAGGTCACCGCGAGGCTGTCGGGCATCGAATCCGGCGCGATCACCAGCGAATGATATCGCGTCGCGACGAACGGGTTGGCGACCCCGGCGTACAGTCCGCGCTCGTCGTGGAAGATCTTCGAGGTCTTGCCGTGCATCACGCGCGGCGCGCGGACGATCCGGCCGCCGAACGCCTGGCCGATGCACTGGTGGCCGAGGCAGACCCCGAGGATCGGGGTCGCGCCGGCGAACCTCCGGATCACGTCCATCGAGATCCCGGCCTCGTTGGGCGTGCACGGGCCGGGCGAGATCGCGATCGCGTCGGGCGCTTGCGCCGCGATCGCGTCGACCGTGATCGCGTCGTTGCGCTCGACCCGGACCTCGGCGCCGAGCTCGCCGAAGTACTGCGCGAGGTTGTAGGTGAACGAGTCGTAGTTGTCGATCAGGAGCAGCTTCATCGCCCGCTCCGATCCGCGGGGGCCGCGGTGCGCGCCATCGCGACCGCGCGCAGCACCGCGCTCGCCTTGTTGACCGTCTCCTGGTACTCGGTCTCGGGCACCGAGTCGGCGACCAGCCCGGCGCCGGCCTGGACATAGATCGTGTCGCCGCACGACACCAGGGTGCGGATCGCGATCGCCAGGTCGAGGTTGCCGGTGTAGCTGACATAGCCGACCGCGCCGCCGTACATCCCGCGCTGGTGGGGCTCGAGCTCGTCGATGATCTCCATCGCGCGGATCTTGGGCGCGCCGGACAAGGTGCCGGCCGGGAACGCGGCGCGCAGCACGTCGACCCAGGTCTTGCCGGCCGCGAGCGTGCCGACCACGTGCGAGGTCAGGTGCATCACGTGCGAGTACTTCTCGACCACCATCTGCTCGGCGACGTGGACCGAGCCGACCTCGGCGACCCGGCCGACGTCGTTGCGGCCGAGATCGATCAGCATCAGGTGCTCGGCGAGCTCCTTGGGATCGGCGAGCAGCTCGGCGGCGAGCCGGTCGTCCTCGGCCGCGGTAGCGCCGCGCGGCTTGGTCCCGGCGATCGGCCGGAGCTCGACCCGGCCGTCGCTCAGCCGGACCAGGGTCTCGGGCGACGCGCCGGTGACCCGGGCCTCGGGGAACTCGAGGTGGAACATGTACGGCGACGGGTTGATCACGCGCAGCGCGCGGTACACGTCGAGCGGCCGCGCCCCGGCGGCGGGCTCGGCGAAGCGCTGCGACAGCACGACCTGGAACGCGTCGCCCGCGAGGATGTAGTCCTTGACCCGCTCGACCGCGGCACAGAACTCGGCCTTGCTGAACGACGACGGCGGGATCGCGGCCGGCGGCTCCCCGCGGCGCGGCGGGACCAGCTCCGGCAGCGGCGTGCGCGGCGTGCGCAGCGTGGCGATGATCGCGTCGATCCGCGCGCACGCCCGGTCGTAGGCGACCTCGGCGCGCTCGGGACGCGACACGTACGGTGTGGCGACGACCTTGAGCGTCTGGCGCAGGTTGTCGAAGATCAAGAGCGTGTCGGTGACGACCATGCACAGCGGCGGCAGATCGATCCTGGCGGTCCAGCGAAGCTGTCCCGCCTCCACCTTGGGTCCGGGGCGCGCGCGCGCCGGCAGATCCTCGAACGCGCGCACGCAGTCGTAGGCGATCCAGCCCACCGCTCCGCCCCAGAACCGCGGCAGGCCGGCGACGTCGACCGGGCGCAGCTCGCCGAGCACCTCGGTGAGCGCCGCCGTCGGATCGGCGGTCTGCCACTCCGCGGTGCGCGGCGGACCGCCCGCGTCGACGTCGTACCAGGTCACGCTCGCGGTGCCGGCCTGCCACCGCACGATGGCGCGTGGCGCGACCCCGACGAACGAGTACGCCGCCCAGGTCGCGCCGCCGACCACGGACTCGAGGATGAACGAGTGCTGGCCGGCGCCGAGCGCCGCGTACGCCGAGACCGGGGTGTCGCCGTCGGCGAGCAGCTCGCGGTAGACCGGGATCAGGTTGCCCCTCACCGCAGCCGCAATGAACTCCTCCCGCGAAGGCGTGTACATCCCAGCCGGGGTTATACCCGCGCGTCGCCGACGTGGCCATCGCCGAGGCAGCGTCAGTCAGAGCTGACAAGGTCGGCCGGCCGCGGCCAACACGCGGTACGCCCTGGCATTCGCCGGCCGGCGCGCCGTGTCGACGCGCCGGGTCTACGTCACCACCCTGATCGTGTCCTGCGTCCCGTCGCGCTGCTCGCGCTGCCGCCCGTGGTGGTCGCGATCACCGGGCTGCCGTTCGTCCGGCTCGCACACCTCGTGTTCGCGGCGCTGTGCGGGCTGCGCGGCCACCAGCTGGTCGCCGGCAAGCCGGCGTTCTCGCCGCGCAAGATCTATGTGGCCACGCTGCTGACGTCGTGCGTGCCGTTCGTGGTGCTGTGGGCGATCCCGCCCGTGCTGGTCGCGATCACCGCGCTGCCGTTCATTCCGATGCTGCATGCGATGGAGCGCCGGATCGCGCGCGAGCGCCTCGAGCTCGCCACGGTGATCCAGGCGCTGCCGCGCGCGGTGGCGGTGGTGCCGCGGCCGTTCGCGTGATCGCCGCGCGCGCGGACCTGCATGCTATGACGCCCCCATGCACGCCGCGCTGTACGACACGCTTGCCGCCGTCGATCCCGACATCGCCGACCTGATCACCGCCGAGGAGCGCCGCCAGCGCGACAAGATCCGGCTGATCGCGTCGGAGAACTACGTCTCGGCCGCGGTGCTCGCGGCGACCGGCTCGGTGCTGACCAACAAGTACAGCGAGGGCTACCCCGGCAAGCGCTACTACGAGGGCCAGCAGATCATCGATCGGATCGAGCAGCTGTGCATCGATCGCGCGAAGGCGCTGTTCGGCGCCGAGCACGCCAACGTCCAGCCGTACTCCGGGTCGCCGGCCAACCTCGCGGTGTACCTGGCGTTCGTCAAGCCGGGCGAGACGGTGATGGGCATGGCGCTGCCCGCCGGCGGCCACCTGACCCACGGCTGGGGGGTCTCGGCGACCGGCACGTGGTTCCGCTCGGTGCAGTACGGCGTCCGCCGCGACAATCAGCGGATCGATCTCGACGAGGTCCGCGACCTGGCGCGCAAGGAGCGGCCGCGGCTGTTGTTTGCCGGCGGCACGGCGATCCCGCGCACGATCGACTTCGCCGCGTTCGCCGAGATCGCCCGCGAGGTCGGTGCGATCTTCGTCGCCGACATCGCGCACATCGCCGGCCTGGTCGCCGGCGGCGCGCATCCGTCGCCGGTGCCGGTCGCCGACGTGGTGTCGACCACGACGCACAAGACGCTGCGCGGCCCGCGCGGCGGCATGTTGATGTGCACCGCGGCGCACCAGAAGGCGATCGATCGCGCGGTGTTCCCGGGGCTGCAGGGCGGCCCGCACAACCACACCACCGCCGGGATCGCGATCGCGCTCAAGGAGGCGGCGACCGCCGGGTTCCAGCGCTACGCCCACCAGATCGTCGCCAACGCGCGCGCGCTCGCCGCGGACCTGGTCGAGCGCGGCTGGGCGCTGGTGACCGGCGGCACCGACAACCACCTGATCCTCGCGGACCTCACCACCAAGCAGGTGTCCGGCAAGATCGCCGCCCGGGCGCTCGACGCCGCGGGCATCGAGCTCAACTACAACTCCGTGCCGTTCGATCCGCGCAAGCCGTTCGATCCGTCGGGGATCCGGATCGGCACGTCGTCGGTCACCAGCCGCGGCATGGCCGAGCCCGAGATGCGCCAGATCGCGGCGTGGATGGACGCGGTGGTCACCGCGCCGGGCGACGCGGCGCTGCACGCCCGGATCGCGGGGGAGATCCGCGAGCTGTGCGCGAAGTTCCCGGCGCCGGGCCTGCTGGTCTGACGGATTCCACGAGCCGGGCGACGACCCGATCGAGGATCCGGTGCGCAACCTCGGCCTTGGTGCCTGCGGGCAGCTCGGTGGCGCCGGCGTCGTCGACGACCGTGACCCGGTTGGTATCGACGGCGAACCCGGCCCCGGGCTCGGCGACGTCGTTGGCGACGATCATGTCGCAGCGCTTGCTGGCGAGCTTGGCCCGGGCGTTGGCGACGACGTCCTGGGTCTCGGCGGCGAAGCCGACGAGCAGCGGCGTCCGCTTGCTGCCGCGCCGCTTGCCGAGGCCGGCGAGCAGGTCGGGGTTGGCGACCAGCGCAAGCTCGGTGGTCGCGCCGAGCTGGCCGCGCTTGAGCTTGTGCGCCGCCGGGTTGGCCGGCCGGTAGTCGGCGACCGCCGCCGCCATGATGACGACGTCGGCGGCCTCGGCGGCGCGGCCGAGCGCGACCTCGAGCTGGGCGGCGCTCTCGACGCCGACCACGGTGACGCCGACCGGCGGCGCGATCGCGCTCGGGCCGAGCACCAGCGTGACCTCGGCGCCCCGGCGCTGGGCGGCCGCCGCGAGCGCCGCGCCCATCTTGCCGGAGCTGCGGTTGCCGATGAACCGCGCCGGATCGATCGCCTCGTGGGTCGGCCCGGCGGTGACGACCACGCGCTTGCCCGCCAGGTCCTGCGGCGACAGCACGTGCGCGGCGGCCTCGACGATGTCGGCGGGCTCGGCGAGCCGGCCCGGCCCCGTCCACCGGCACGCCAGAAAGCCGTCGCCGGGACCGACCACGCGGTAGCCGGCGATCTCGACCAGGCGCACCAGGTTCGCCCGGGTCAGCGGATGGGCCCACATGTTGACGTTCATCGACGGCGCGACCAGCACCGGCGCGCGGGTCGCCAGCGCGATCGCCGCGACGGGATCATCCGCCTGCCCCGCCGCGAGCCGCGCCAGCGCGTTGGCCGTGGCCGGCGCGATCACCACGAGGTCGGCCTGGTCCGCGAGCTGGATGTGACCGATCGTCGCCTCCTCGGTCAGGCTGAACAGGTCCGTGAACACCGGCCGCCGGGTCAGCGCCTGGAACGTCATCGGCCCGACGAACTTCTGGGCGCGCGCGGTCATCGCCACGTCGACCCGGGCGCCGGCCTTGTCGAACAGCCGGACCAGCTCGGCGGCCTTGTACGCCGCGATCCCGCCGGCGACCCCGACGACGATGTGGGCGCCCTGCAGGGGATGCGCGGGGTCGCGGGGCGGCCGGTCGCTGCGCGGTCCGTCAGTCACGGCGCAAGCCTAGCTCGCAGCGCGGCCGTGTGCGCCTGCGGGCAGCGGGGCGACGCACTTCGATAGGTACTTCCTGATGCGATCTCCTGCGGGGTGTCACGACCAGATGCGGGTGACCGGGTATGCGTCGAGCTGCTCGTCCCGACTGACCAGCCTCATCCCTTCGTGCATGGCCTGTGCGACGAGGATCCGGTCGAACG
>DASWRS010000010.1:0-104969 GCA_036403075.1 Kofleriaceae bacterium | reverse complement strand
CGTCCGCGCCGGGCCCGGTGTGGCTGCTCCCGCCCGGCGCGCCGGCGAGCTGGCGGCCGCGCGCCCTGGCGATCGAGCGCGCGGGCGAGGCCACCGAGGCTCGCCGCCGCGACACCGTCGGGCCTTTGACGCTCGTGCTCGTGCGCAGCGGCGCCGCGCGCGCCACGCTGGCGATCGCGCGCGGCGGCCGCGTGCTGCACACGGCGGCGATCGTACGCGACGAGATGGCCGGCGCCGACCCCGCGCCGCTCGATCTCCGGTACCCCGGCGTCGCGATCCCCGAGCCGGTCGCCGCGTGGTCATTCGCCGACGGCGGGCCGGTCCTGCTCGTGCTCGAGGTGCCGTCCTACGAGGGCGTCCACCTGACCCCGATCCTCGTCGAGGACGACCGTGCGCGCGAGCTCCCGATGCTGGCGGCGTATCTCTACCGCTGCGCGTTCTGAACCTGATCGCGCGGCGGCCGGTCGACGATCGTCGCCAGCGGGGCGCCGAACTGGTCCTGCCAGGTCGCCCGGGCCGCGGCGCGGAGCGCGGCTTCCGGCTGCCCGGCGATCGCCCTGGCGAGCACGGCGAGCCGGTGCCGATCGATCTCGCGGTTGCGGATCAGCGGGTCCGCGGCGGCGAGCCCGAGGTGACGGGCGATGCCGGCCGTGATCCACACGCCCGCGTACGACTCGGCGTTGCCCCAGGTCCGGCGATCGAACGCGAACGCAACGACGTGCCAGTACGCGAACTGCGGCGTCACCGGATCATTGGCAATCTGGCTCAGGTACGCCGACAGCTCGCTGCGCGCGAGCTCCGGGCAGGCGCCATCGGGACCGGCCGCGTCGCCCGCGGCAGCCGGCGCCGGCGCGCGCTCGTGGTCGACGCCGTGCTGGGCCTCGTGGCGACGCACGCTGTCGGCGACCAGCTCGTGGATGAAGGCCGCGATCCGCGACGCGTCGTGCCGGGCGAGCTCGTGCTCGATCTCGGAGACCCGCGTGCGCTCAGCCGACGGCACCAGGCGATCGAGCCGGGCGAGCAGGTCGCCGGCGACAAACAGCGTGTCGACCTCGGTGAAGGCGACGTCGCGGCGCGCGAGCTCGCGGCGCCAGCGGTCGAAGATCGCCGCGCGCTCGGCGAGCAGCGCTGCGATCACCGCGGCGTCGCCGGCATCGTCGTCCAGCTGGCGCACCAGCTCGCCGCGCACCGCCTCGCCGGCCGCGGCGGCGACCTGCCTGGCCTCCGCCAGCGCGGCCCACGCCGGATCGCCCAGCGGGTACGGCAGGCCCGGCGCGAGCCCCGGCAGGGTCCGCGACACCACCTCGGCGTCGATCTGATCGAGCAGCAGCACCGGGTCGCCGAGCTGCTCGGACTCCATGCCGAGCAGGCGATGCGCGACGTTGAGCCGGTCGAGCCGGCGCAGGCCGAGCACGCGGCGCGGCTTGCCCGCGGCGGTCACGAACCCGACCTCCTCGACGCGATACCCGTGCACGATCGCGTGCGCGACGTCGCGGCCCGACAGCACGTTGGCCTCGAGGTAATAGCCCAGGCCCACGGCCGCGAGCTGCTCGCTGACCCGGCGCACGGCCGCGATCAGCGCCTGCGACATCTGATCGAAGATCCGGTCGCCGGCCGGCATGCGGCGCCAGCGATCGAGCATCGTGACCATGTCGCGCCACGCGGTCGCGAGCGCGGGGCCGTGCGCGGTGATCGCCGCCGGCTCCATCAGCGCCGCGGTCCTGGCCAGGCGATCGGGGACCGCCCCGGACGTGTTGCGGTCGGCGTCGGTCTCGATCACGAGCCCGGTCAGCTCGCGGGCGAGCACGTCGGCGACCGCCGGATCGGTCAGCGGCTGGCCGCCATCGCGAAACGCACCGGCGGCCGGCGGCGGTAGCGGCCGTGCGTGGTGCCGGATCACCACGTGCGGTGGACGCGGCCAGGCCGCGCGCACCGTGGCGCCGGCGGCGACCAGCGCGATCACCGCCACCGCGAGCGTCGCGATCCAGCGCCGCGGCGGCGGCGAGATCGGCAGCGCGGCGTACGCCGCGGCGACCCGCAGCCGGTCCTGGGGATCGCAGCGCCAGCCGACCAGCCGGATCGCGGCGACGCGCTGGACGTGGCGGCGCTCCTCCGGATCGCGACCGAGGTCGGTGATCGACCGCGCGGCGTCGGCCAGTACGCGCTCGAGCCGGCGCCGGGCCGGCCACCGCAGCACCCGGTCGATCGGGTGCAGCGCCGCCCGCGCCACAGCGTCGTCGCCGGCCGCGACCCCGGCGGCGAGCGCCCACAGCACGTGACGGCGGATCACGTCCCAGACAACCTCGAACCCGCCGCGCGCGCAATCGGCAATCTGCGGCATCCGGCGCGCGCCTGATCCTGATGAGGTGGGGTGTCGCAGGATCTGACACCGGCCCGGCGGCCTCTCGCGCTGACCTCGGCTAGAGTGTCGCGCTGCGCGACATGCCGCCCACGCGAGGTCCTCGATGTCCGATCCACCTGCTTCCCTGACGGTCCCGGTCGGCGAACGCGACCACGCGACCGGGCCGCTATCCGCGCCGCTGGTGCTCGTCGAGTACGGCGACTACGACTGCTCGCACTGCGGCACGGCGTACCCCGTGATCCGGCAGCTCCGCGAGGCCTACGGCCCCGAGCTGACGTTCGTGTACCGCAACTTTCCGCTGACCAGCATCCACCGCCACGCGCAGCGCGCCGCCGAGACCGCGGAGTGGGCCGCGCTGGCGGGCCGGTTCTGGCAGATGCACGACCACCTGTACGAGCACCAGGATCGGCTCGACGACCGCGGGCTGCTCGCCGCGGCAACGGCGCTGAAGCTCGATCCGCGCGACCTCCAGCAGGCCTGGGCCAGCTACACGCTGATCCCCCGGATCAAGGAGGACTTCCTCGGCGGGATCCAGAGCGGGGTCGGCGGCACGCCGAAGTTCTTCATCAACGGCCGGCGCCACGACGGCCTGGCGACCGCCGCCGAGCTGCGGGCCGCGCTCGATACCGCCCTCGGTGCCCCGCGGGGGGCGCGCTAGCGCAGCGGCTGCAGGCTCTCGAGATCGAGGTCCTGCTGCAGCTTGTGCAGCACCTCCTCGGAGATCTCGCCGCGGTTGCGCATCGCGACCACGACGTCGCGCTCGGCGTCGATCAGCTGGCCGCGCAGGCGCTGGAACGCGAAGCTATCGCCGTCCATCAGCCGGCACTCGGGATCATCGCGCACGCTGGCCTGGAGCCGGTTGAGCCGCTCCTCGTAGGTGGCGCGCAGCCGCTCGACCAGCCACGGCACGATGATCGACGTCCGGTCGATCTCGGCGAGCCGCGCGAGCGCGCGCTCGGTGCCGCGCAGCAGGCCCTCGCGCTCCTGGCGCGCCGCCGCGCCGTCGTCGGCAAAGCCCAGCGCGCGGATCAGGAGCGGGAGCGACAGCCCCTGGCCGAGCAGGGTCACGACGATCACCGCGAACACCAGCACGATGATCAGGTCGCGATACGGCAGCGGCGAGCCGTCGGGCAAGGTCCGGGGCAGCGCGAGCGCCAGCGCGAGCGACACGATGCCGCGCATCGCGGTCCACGCGGTCACGGCGGTCTCCTTCCACGCCGAGGCCCCGCCGTCACCGCGAAGCGCGCGGCGGATCCGGTACGGCAGGTACATCACGATCGGCACCCACACCAGCCGGATCGCGATCGTCGCGCCGGCGATCGCCGCGCACCAGCCGAGCAGGCCCGCGGTCGAGACCCCCGCGAGCAGCTCGCGCGTGCTGGCGAGCTCGAGGCCGATCAGGATGAACACCAGGCTGTTGAACAGGAACAGCAGCACGCTCCACACGCTGCGGCTGCGCAGCCGGGTCAGCGGCGAGAACAGCTGGGGGTTGCGCCAGCCCAGGTAGCCGCCGGCCGCGACGGTCGAGAGCACGCCCGAGACCCCGAGGTGCTCGGCGGGGATGTAGGCGACGTACGCGGTGATCACGCTGATCACGGTCTCGATCAGGAAGTCGTCGAGCCGGCGGTGGACCTGGGCGATGATCCAGCCGACCGCGAGGCCGAACGCGACGCCGCCGAGCGAGACCACGACGAACTGACCGAGCGCGTGGCTCGCGGAGAACCCGCCGGTGGTGACCGCGGCGAGCGCGACCTGGAACGCGACCAGGCCGGTCGCGTCGTTGACCAGGCTCTCGCCCTCGAGCACGGTGATCAGGCGCGTCGGCACGCGGAGCCGCTGCATGACCGCGGTCGCGGCCACGGCATCGGGCGGCGAGATGATCGCGCCGAGCACGAACGCGATCGCCCAGGGCATGCCGGGGATCAGCGCGTGCGCCACGGCGGCGACGCCGACCGTGGTCGCGATCACCAGGCCGATCGCGAGCAGGCCGATCGAGCGCAGGTTGGCGGCGAAGTCGCGCCACGACGTGAACCACGCGGCCCCGAACAGCAGCGGCGGCAGGAAGATCACGAGCACGAGCTCGGGCGGGATCTCGACGCGCGGCAAGCCGGACCCGAAGGCGAGCGCGACGCCGCCGATCACCAGGACGATCGGATACGGCAGGCCGAGGCGAGCGGCGCCGATCGACAGCGCGACCGCGGTGGCGAGCAGGACCAGGATGAGCTCGACGGGGTTCAACGGCGGGCCTCGGCGGCATTGTAGGGGCATCCCGCCCGCATCAGTGCTCGCCGCGGCCGCCGCTGGCGGTTCGATCCCGGGCTCAACTCCGGGTATCCACATGACAAATCCCGTGATCGGCCCATGCCGCCCGGCGCGCCGGGTGGAAATGCCGGGCCAGGTTGTGGTTTTGGTACGCTGCCGGGTACGAGCGCAATGACCATCGCGACCAAGACGGACCTGGGGGCGGACGCGTGGGCGATCGATGACGAGGTCGTCCGGCTGCGCGAGTGGGGGACCGACCAGAGCTACCCGCTGCCCGCCGAGCCGGACGCCACGCTGACGATCGGCTCGTCCGAGGTGTGCTCGCTGCAGCTGGCCGATCCGAGCGGCTGCCTGTCGCGCCAGCACGCGCAGCTGACGCGCGAGGGGACGCGGTGGATCGCGCACGACCTCGACAGCAAGAACGGGATGCGGATCGACGGCATCCGGCGGCCCAAGGTGCTGCTCGAGCCCGGCTCCGAGCTCGGCGTCGGCGGCGTCACGCTGATCGCGGAGAGCCCGCGGCTGATCGCGCTGCGCGGGTTCCTGGCGCGGATCCTGGGCTGGTCGAGCGACCGGATCGAGGTGGTCGACCTCGCGGTCCGCTCGGTCCGGCTGGCGACGACCCGGCGCGCCGCGCTCGCGCTGTGCGGCGAGGGCGACCTGGTGCCGATCGCGCGCGGCCTGCACCGCTACTCGCTCGGCGACGACCGGCCGTTCGTGCTGTGCGATCCGAGGCGCCGCGCCACCGAGCAGAGCGCGACGCTCGAGAACTACCCGACCGGGATCCGCGCGTTCCATGCCGCGGCGGGCGGCTCGATGTGCATGTGGGTCAAGCGGCTGCCGCGCGACTTCGCCGAGGTCACCGCCGCGCTGCGCGACCCGGGCACGCGGGTCCAGTTGATCGTCTGCGGCCAGCGGCCGCCGGACCGCAAGGAGCTGGTCTCGGCGCCGATCGAGGTCCCGCCGCTGTCGAGCCGGCCCGACGAGATCGAGCGGGTGATCGACGAGTACGCTCAGGACGCGGCGACCGCGCTGCACGCCTCGGCGAGCTTCAACAAGATCGATCGCGACTGGGTGCGCATGCACTCGGCGACCTCGATCCCCGAGATCGAGAAGGGCACCCTGCGGATCGTGGCGCTGCGCGAGGCCGGCAACATCGCCCGCGCCGCCGCGCTGATCGGCATGGCGCACGCCTCGCTCGGCGAGTGGATCGGGCGCCGCCGGCTGCCGATGGGCAACTTCAAGTGACCGTGCCGCGCGCGACGATCGTCGTCGGCAAGTGATCCCGCTGGGCTACGAGCATCGCCTAGGAAATCCTCCCGAAGGACGTGTTTCCGGATTTGCATCTGCCCGGCGATCGGATCATAACTCCGGGGAACTGCCCGCTTTGTCATCGATCCACGACGCACTGCGTATCGCCGTCACGCGCATTCAGGGGCTGGTTCACACGCTCGTTCACACGTTCGGCCGGTCCCATGCCACTCGTTCTTGACGCCAATTCTTGTCCGGTTCCTCACCGGAAGTCTTGCCCATGCCGTTGGGTGGGAGCAAACTTACCTCGTGAGCGTAACGAAGAAGCCCCAGGACTCCGTAGCCCTGTATCAGCATCGGCTTCGTGTCGATCACAACAGTATACGCAAGCTTCAAGAAGTGATCGCCACGGTCGAAGCGCTCAAGCAGCAGCGTCCGCCGGACTCCGACGACTGACGTCGGTCCGGGTGGTGTGAAAATACTTCATCTTTCCGACCTGCATGTCACGCACGACGGCAGGGAGCTGAACCAGCTATGGGGTCGCGCGCGTCCGGCGGTGGCGGGCTTACGGTTTGATTTCGTCGTGATCTCGGGCGATCTGACGCAGCGGGCGGCGGCCACCGAGTACGCCAAGCTCAAGCGATTCCTCGAGGCGGAGATCGAGCCGCTGGTGATCGGCGACCGCGCCGCGGTCAAGAGCCGGGTCGTGATCATCCCGGGCAACCACGACGTCGACTGGACCGCCGACGTGTTCGAGACCCTCGCCCTGGCCAACGCGCCGTCCGAGCTCGCCGAGCAGTGGGTCGCGGACGGGCAATGGCGCCCCGAGACCCAGCCGTACCGGCTCAAGACCGGGCCCTACGGCCACACCAGCGCGTTCCAGATCCGGGCCGATCGCTACCAGGAGCGGTTCGCGGCGGTCCAGGCGTTCCTGACCGACTACTACGCCGGCCAGCTGGTGGCGCCGCACCGGCCGTTCGCGCTGGTCGATCCGCGGGGCGGCACCGGCGACTGGCAGGCCCACGTGTTTCCCGAGCTCCACGTCGCGCTGCTCGGGTTCAACAGCTGCTACCGCAACGACCGCTACTGGCACGGCGCGCAGATCCACGAGGACGCGATCACCGAGGCGCGCGACCACGTCGATCGGTTCGATCACAGCCGCAACTTCCTGCGGATCGGCGTCTGGCACCACGGGCTCGAGAGCCAGCGCAGCCGGCCCGATCGGCTGACGTTCGAGAACCTGACCGCGCTGGTCACCTCGGGGATCAAGGTCGGGTTCCACGGCCACGTCCACAAGTCGCACACCCAGCTCCATCGCTTCATCACCGACGACTTCGCGCTGGTGTCGACCGGCACGCTCGGCGCCGCCGCCGAGGACCGGCCTGACGCGATCGCCAACCAGTTCTCGATCGTCGACCTGCACAGGAACCGGCTGCGCGTCGACGTCTACGAGAGCGAGGGGCTCGGCGCCTACGCGGCGCGCGAGGACCGCCGGCGGTTCATGTACTTCGATCTCGATGTCGAGCGCCCGCACGACGTATCCAAGCCGCTGCGGTCGTGGGCGAGCCACGTCACCCGCCGGGTCACGCTCGATCCCGAGAACGGGATCGCCAAGATCGACATCGAGATCGACGACCTCGACCTCAGCGAGCCGATCGTGCTGGCGCGGGTCGGCGCGGCGTTCTGCACCGCGCCCGAGCCGACCGCGATGGTCGACGGCCAGCGCCTCCCGGTCGCGCGGCGCGATACCGGCAGCTACTTCGAGTACCTGTCGAACGCGTGGATGCCCAAGCACTACCGCCGGCTGACCTGGAGCTACCGGATCGCCAACGCGTTCGCGCTGACCCGCGCCGAGCCGTCGCTGATCACCAAGCGCAGCGAGTACCCGCACCTGCTCGACGGCTCCGAGATCTGGTCGCACCGGGTCCAGTTCGACTACGACAAGCTCACGCTCGAGTTCGTGCTCGACGCGCCCGACGGCGAATACTTCGGCAGCATCGCCGGCGTCCCGGCGATCACACCGATCGTCGAGCGCCGCACCAGCGGCGGCCCGCTCAAGTGGGAGCGGCTCGGCAGCGAGGAGATCCGGTCGACCAAGATCGTCGCCAGCGCGCGGCGGTGCTCGATGTCGTGGCCGTCGCCGATGGCCAGCGCGCGCTACGGCCTGACCTTCCCACTCGCCAACCCGGGCGATCCGCTGCCCCGGCGGTTCGCGATCGCCACCGCCCGGCTGGTCCAGCTGTGCCGCAGCACCCGGCACCCCGGCAACGGCCTGCGCACCACGCTGTCGACCTACCTCGACGCGTCGCTGCGCAGCGCGCTCGAGATCAGCGACGATCAGGAGGCGTTCGGCGAGCACGCGGTGGCGGTCGGTAACCTGTGGACCGAGACCGAGGCGCTGCTGCGGCCGTGCTTCGGGTTCTTTCCGCCGGACGCCTGGGTCACCCAGTTCGACGCCGGCCGCGGCATCGCCGGCCACGCGTTCCGGTTCGGCCTGCCCGCGGCGTGGCACCGCTCGATCGCCGGCGAGTTCGACGTGATCCGCGTGCCGACGATGACCGGGACCCGTGACTACGAGTGGATCCTGTGCCTGCCGATCCTGACCGGCCCCGACGGCACGCCGGTCGGCGTGTTCGGGTTCGCCGGGACCCGCGACCACAACACCGAGACCACCAACCAGCTCGCCGCGTTCGCCCAGCAGATCGCCCAGCGCGATCCGGCGGTCGACACCGACAGCTTCGACCGGTTCTGGTACGTGCTCAACGCGAGCTTCTGGTACGGCCTGGCCGACGTCGCGCGCGGGCTGCGGATCGACTTCGGCGTGACCGACATGGCCGAGGACTGCTCGGCCGCGTTCTTCACCGCCGACTCCGACTGAGCCGCCGGGCTGACACCCGGGTCAGCCGCGGCGCAGGTCGCGCGCGAGCAGCGTGTGGAACAGGTGCTCGCCGGCCTCCCGCCGCAGCGACAGCCGCCCGGCGTGATACGCGCGCGATCCCAGGCCGCGCTGCACGCTCTCGCAGATCGCGACGTCCTCGTGCTGGATCCGCTCGGACACCGCGATGCTGTGCTGGTTGGCCTGGGCAGTCGCGCCCGGGGCGAAGAAGAACTCGAACACCACGCGGGTGCGGTCGACGCCGAGCGGGACGACCAGGTTGGTGTCGAGGTGGCCGGGGTACCAGTTGAGCATCAGGTTGGGATAGATCCAGTAGTACAGCGCCCTGCCCTTGCGCACCGCGGCGGTCTCGGCATCGCCGCCGTCGTCGATCGGACTGGCCTGCAGGCAGAACCGGGCGAAGCGCTCGATCGTGTACTCGGTGTAGGTCAGGACCGAGCTCAGCGACGGGTGCAGGTGAGGCACGTGGTAGCCGCCGTCGAGGTAGTTGTCGACGAACACCTTCCAGTTGCACGCCAGCGTGTACTCGCGGCGCTCGCAGAACACCAGCTCGCCGAGCGCGAGCGGCGCGACCTGGCCGACCAGCTCGCCGAGGTGGTCGGCCAGCGGCGGCGGATCGGGATCGAGGTGGACGAACACCAGGCCCTCCCAGGTTGCGACCGCGATCGGCACCAGCCCGGATGCGGCGCGATCGAAGTCGCGTACGCCCTCGAACTCGGGGACGCCGCGGAGCTGGCCGGCGAGGTCGTAGGTCCAGCCGTGGTACGGGCAGCGCAGCCGATCGACCTTGCCGCACGGCGCGGTCATCACCGCCGCGGCGTGGTGGCGGCAGACGTTGAAGAACCCGCGCAGCACGCCGTCGGCGCCGCGCACCACCACGACCGGCTCGCCGCCGACCTCCGCGGTCACGAACTCGCCGGTCGCCGCGACCTGCGCGGCCCGCCCGACCAGCTGCCAGGTCCGGCTCCACACCGTGCGGCGCTCGAGCTCGGCGATCCGCGGATCGGTGTACCAGGCGGCGGGGATCGTCGACGCGCGCTCCACCGGCATGGTGGCGTCGTAGGCGGCCAGGAGGTGCTCGAGCGACTCGGCCATTCACTCGTGTATCGCGACCACGCGCCGGGCTTCAAGCACGCCGCGCGGCCCGCCCTGTGTCCACGCCGCACACGCGGGCGTTGCGCGGCCCGCCCCCCCGGGGTGTGCAGACCACGAACATCGTGACGCCGGCGCGCTCGTGCGCACGAGCCGCCGTGGCGATCTGCCTCCGCGCGCGCGGGAGCCATTCACATGCGGCGCGCAACACCGCGGTACTCCGCATCTGGATTGCGGCACGGCCATTGCTGAATCGTCCGGTCATGACTCACCTACGACTATTTGCTTTGTCCGTCGCGACGCTCGGGCTGGTCGCGACCGCTGGCTGCAGCAGCAGCAGCAACGGACCGGATGCCACCCTGAAGGTGCAAAACAGCTCGGACTTCGCGATCGTCGAGATCCACGTCACCGACGTGGGCAGCTCGAGCTGGGGACCCAACCTGATCAACGGCAACACCCTCGCTCCGGGTGAGTCGGTCACGCTCGGCGTCAACTGCGGCACGTTCGACGCGCTGCTGGTCGACGAGCAGGGTGTGGACTGCCAGCTCCATGACGTCGACCTCTGCCTCAACAACGCCGACTGGGTCATCGCCAACAACACGTGCACCGTGTTCGGCGCGGCCAAGGCGGCGCGCGAGGCCGCGGCCAAGGCCGCCGGGTCCTCGGCGGCGCACTGACTGCAGATGACTGCAGATGACCACAGCTCTCAGGTCCAGTCGGTCAGCCCCTCGCGGGCATAGACTTCCTTGAACGACGGGCGCGCCTTCATCATCGTCGCGAGGCGGGCGAGTGCCGGCCATGCGGTCGCGGTCTTCGGCATATTGCGCGACCACCGCATCAGCATGGTCAGCATGAAGTCCGGCGTCGTCGGCTGGTCGCCGAGCAGGTGCGGACCGCGCGCCGCGAGGTGGGCGTCGAGCACCGTCCAGGCGTCCTCGATCCGGGCCCGGGCCTGGATCTGGGCTGCCTCGACGTGGGCCTCGCCCGCGGGCTCGTGAGGATTGAACCAGGCGCGGAATGCCGGCTGGAGCGTGTTGGCGAGGAACAACATCCACTGGTAGTAGGCCGCGCGCGTCAGCGTTCCGGTCGGGGGCGCGAAGCCGCGCGCGGGATGCGCCTCGGCGAGGTACAGCGCGATCGCCGCGGCCTCGCAGATCGGCTGGCCGTCGATCACGAGCGTCGGTACGACCCCGGCGGGGTTGAGCGCGAGGTAGCCGGGCTGCTTGTGCTCGCGCGCGTCGAGGTCGAGGCCATGCAGCGTGTGCGGGACCTCGAGCTCGATCAGCAGCCAGTGCACCACCAGCGCCGCGGTCCCCGGTGAGTAGTAGAGCGTGATCATGGATCCTCCGGGCCCGAGCCTACCTCGCGCGGCGACCCGGCAGCCCACCGGGATCCGCTCCGCCGACCGCCGGTCATGGCCGCGGCCGGCCGTTTCGGTTGACCGCTTGCGCGGCCGACTCGATGATGCGCGCCATGGCCGACGACGATGACCAGCCCTCTCCGGCGCACGTGCCGGTGCACGCAATCGACCGCCGCGATCTGTTCCGCGGCGGCGCCACGCTCGTCGCCGGCGCCGCGCTCGCCGCGTGCGGCAACCGCGAGGAGCCGCGTCCGGCGCCGGCGGGATCCGCCGAGCCGCCCGTCGTGGGCGGAGGCGCGGGCAGCGGCACCATGAAGAGCCCCAACGCCAAGATGTCCGCCGAGCTCGAGGCCAAGGCCAAGGCGGCCGCCGCCGCCACCGAGTCGCTGCCCGGCGTCGAGCTCGTCGAGCTGACGTTCGCCGACCTCCAGGCGCGCATGGCCGCCGGCACCGACACCGCGAAGTCGCTGGTCGCCAAGTACCGCCAGCGGATCGACGCGCTCGACCGCAAGGGGCCGATGCTGCGCTCGGTGCTCGAGGTCAACCCCGAGGCCGATGCGATCGCCGACCAGCTCGACGCCGAGCGCAAGGCCGGCAAGCTCCGCGGCCCGCTGCACGGCATCCCGATCCTGGTCAAGGACAACATCGATACCGGCGACAGGATGACGACCAGCGCCGGCTCGCTCGCACTCGAGGGCAGCCGGGCCGAGAAGGACGCATTCGTCGTCGGCCGGCTGCGCGCCGCGGGCGCGATCATCCTGGGCAAGACCAACCTGTCCGAGTGGGCCAACTTCCGCGGCCGGGCGTCGTCGTCGGGATGGAGCGGCCGCGGCGGCCAGTGCCGCAACGCCTACGCGCTCGACCGCAGCCCGTCGGGCTCGAGCAGCGGCTCGGGCGTGGCGGCCTCCGCCAGCCTGTGCGCCGCGGCGATCGGCAGCGAGACCGATGGCTCGATCGTCTCGCCTTCGAGCTGCAACGGCCTGGTCGGGATCAAGCCGACGATCGGCCTGGTCAGCCGCGCCGGCGTCATCCCGCTGTCGGCGAGCCAGGACACCCTGGGGCCGATGGCCCGCACCGTCACCGACGCGGCCGTGCTGCTCACCGCGATCGCCGGCGCCGACCCCGCCGATCCGGTGACCACCGCGCCGGACAAGGCGCGGCCCGCCAGCCCCGAGGACTACACCCGGTATCTCGATCCCAAGGCGCTCGCCGGCGCGCGGATCGGCGTGCCGCGCAAGGGCTACTTCGACATCCAGCGCGGCGTCGACGAGCTGATGCGCAGCGCGCTCGCCGATCTCAAGGGCGCCGGCGCCGTGCTGGTCGATCCGGTGGAGCTCGAGGCCCCGCCCGAGCTCGGCGCCGCCGAGACCGAGGTCCTGTTGTTCGAGCTCAAGGCCTACCTGGACAAGTACCTCGCCGGCCGCACGTCCGACGCCAAGATCCACTCGCTCGCCGAGGCGATCGCGTTCAACACCGCCAACCGGGCCGCCGAGCTGTCAATCTTCGGTCAGGAGTACTTCGAGCAGGCCCAGGCCAAGCCCGGCCTCACCGACAAGGCGTACCTCGCGGCGCGCGCGAAGTGCCTCGAGATCACGCGGACCAAGCTGCTCGACAAGGCGATGGCCGAGCACAAGCTCGACGCCTTCGCCGCGGCGACCAACAGCCCCGCCTGGCTGATCGATCCGGTCAACGGCGACTCCGGCGGCGGCGTCAGCTGCTCCACCCTGCCCGCGGTCTCCGGTTACCCCCACATCACCGTCCCCGGTGGCCAGTACCGCGGCCTGCCGGTCGGCCTGTCGTTCTTCGGCAAGCCGTACTCCGAGGGCAAGCTGATCGGCTACGCCTACGCCTACGAGCAGGTCACCAAGCACCGCGTCGCCCCGCGGTTCCTGCCGACGATCGAGCTGACCTGAGCCATCGCGATCGACGCCGGATCAGCGCCGCCGCCGGCGCCGAGAAAGCGTCAGAACGGCCGCCCCGGCCGCGAGCCAGAGCAGCCCTCCGGGTTGCGAGCCGGAGGTGCGGCAGCCGCAGCCACCCCCCATGTCGTCGCCGCCGAACATCTCCGGGGGAGGGTCCTGGGGCGGAGCGCCGGGCGCACCGGCGTTCACCTCGAAAGCCCCGATCTCCGGCGCACCCTGGTTGTTGCGGCCGTCGCCCATCCCGATCGCGAGCAGGAGGTGCTGTGGCGGGTGGTACGCCGGCATGAGCAGCGCCCGCGGGACACCCAGCGATCCGGTGGAGACCGTGAGGGTCGTTCCCTTGTCGATGAGCGGCGAGGACATCCTGGGCCGGAGATCGTAGTTCGCGGGATCGACGAAATCCGCGTTGCTGCCACTGACGCTGCCGATCCATTCCTTGGGCAGGCTGGTCGTCCCGGCGAGGACCCAGTTGTTCGACCCGAGGTGAACCGTGGCCGGGCCGATCAGCTCGTTCACGTCATAGACCTTGAAGCCGGCCTTCGGACCGTAGATGACATTATTGTACATCTCGAGGGTCTGGACCGTGTTCTGGAGGCTGATGACCGTCGACGACGAATCCGTCATCACCATGGTGTTATTGGAGAACCGGTAGCGCCCTGCCGTGTTGCCATCGCCGTCGCCGCCGAGGCGCGCGATGCGCCATTCGGAGTTCTTCTTGATGAGGACGTTGCCGACGATGTCCGAGTCCTCGCGGAACGGAAGCGAGTCACCGTCGATGGGACCGACGAGATCCAGCTCGTGGTAGAACGCGCCCTCGATCCAGTTGTAGTAGATCTCGTTGCGCTCGGCGCGCGACCGTACGTTGTTGCCGCCGAGCCCGTCGTGGACGTAGCAGAACTGGATCCTGAACACGGAGCCTGGATACATCGCCTCGTCCGTCGCCATGTAGATCTGGTGCGAGCTCGCACCCTTGCCGTTGTGATAGAGCTCGCTGTACTCGAGCGTGAGCGACCCAGAGCCAGAGTCGGTTCCGACCAGCCCGCCCTGGTGGAGGCAGTTATGGATCACGAAGTCACGGAGAATGACGTCGTCTGCCTTGTGGACGACACAGTAGTTGCTGTCGCTGCCGTCTCCGATGACCTCGAAGCTCTCCATGACGACGTGGTTGGAGTTGAGGAGGAGGATGATGTTCTCGTACTGGCCTGAGCCCACGCCACTCAGCACAGGCCGCTTGCCCGCGATCTTGATCCCTCGGATGGTGACCGGCTTGTCCTTCGTTCCGCCGAGGTCCTCCCGGAGCCAGATCATCCCCGGATAGGTATTGCCGCCCTGGACCTCGATCAGGTCGCCAGGGTGCGCGTTCCGCATCGCGTCGGCGATGCCGGCATACATCTGCCCCGGTCCCACGCTCAGCGTGCCAGCCGCCGCGGGGGCGGCCCAGAGGACCAGGCCGGCTCCCAGCAAGCACAGACAAAGGCGCTTCTTCATCGAAGGGATCCTCTGGAGTGATGGCATCTCCGAGGGTGATCGGGAGACCTACCGATCGACGTCCCTACCCTCGCGACTGCGCGTTCTCCGTTCGCGCATTCCATCAGTTAACCGAATCCGCTTCGCGAGCGCAAGCCCCCCGCGTCTGCGGCCTCGCACGTTCACGGATTGCCCGGGCACTCAAAGCGCGCTCGACACGAGCGACTCCCGGGACGGCTCGAGCGGACAGATTCGAGCCGGCTCATGGCATCGAAGCCGATCGATCCGAAGCAGTTTCAAGCTGTTCGAACGCCATCCAAGGACCGGCCGGACCGGGTAAGATCCCTGATTCACACTCGCCTCACGGCCGTGGATGGCTCATCGTTCCTACCAAGTCGTCAAGGAGGCCCCGAATGAGCTGCCCGCGGGAACCTTGATGCAATAACCGCTATTGTGCCTGGGCGGCAATCCGGGCCATTGGGAACCATCACAAGGCATGGCGATACCGTTTACGGATAACGCCCGTGCCGCCCCGAACCCCGTGCATGTTCCTCCGAGCAGGTTCGCATTCGTCGACCAGCAAACTGCCGAGCCGTCAGGCACCGCCGTGGCAAACCCACTCCCAAAAACAACCGACGGACTGCAAAGCTGATCGCAAGCCGTGACGGTATCCCCGGCTTGGGTAGTAACGCCGCCGAACAAGAACGCCGGACTGACCACGGCGTGGGCATCGACCGAAATGTTCTTCGCAAAAACCTGACCAGTCAGGGTTGGGCCGGCGAGCGCACGAATGACGATTGACCCGAGCGGCTGCACGAGAGAGCCGGAGAACTGGGACTCGATGTAGGTGGTACCAGAGCTGAACACGCCGAGGAACAATGGCGCCGAGGCAGTCCCACGCCAGATGACAGTTCCGCTGACCAGTAGAAGCGTGGTCTGCGAAGCCGACACGGTGAGTTTAGCGTCTGGCTCCAAGTCCAATGAGCTGAGCTCGACAATCCCGGGCGGCAGCTGCAGGTTGGCTCGCGATTTCACGACCACGTTCCCGTAGCGACCAGCGGCCAAGATCCGTATTTGATCGGGCTCGAGTAAAACATCCCCGCTCGATATTCCAGTAAATGTCGCCTCACACAAGTCGAGGCTCGGAAGGTGGAGTGCTGCGTGTTGAGAGATTGGACCCGACACGAGGACGCCGTTGCCAGGCGTAAAAACCCCGGCCGTTGTCAGCGCGCCATCGACGACCGCGCGGTCGGCCGCGAGGACCGACGGTTGACTCTCGATCGCCCCCACGTTTGCCTCGACGCCAATCGTGGTCGAGCCCCGCCCGGCATTGATTGATCGCCCGCTCACCTGGCTTCCATCTCGCAGGTCGAGGATCCCACTGCCAAACAACGTAGCGGAACTAACGAGCGTGCCTGCAGCGCTCGACGGCACGACATAGATTTTCGTGCTCCCGACCGTGCCCGCCTTGTCAACGGCGCGGTACCGCAACGTGACGCCCGGCGACAACGTGAGAGGCTGCGTGTAAGTCACGAACGTGTTTCCGAGCAGACTGTATTCTAGACGAGCGAGGCCGAAGCCGCTGCCGTCCTTGCCGGTCAAGGTCACGGTCCATGGTGCAAAAAAGCATGAGCTGATGCCTGCGGAAGCGGGCGTCGCGGTCACGAAAGCGTATGGCTCGACCTTTGGACACACGATCGGGGTCGGGAGATCGTGCCCCCCGGAGGTAGACACGCACAGCGCGCGCGCATGCGCCTTTTGCCGAAGTTCCTCGCGCGGTGCAGCTCCAATACTGACCGTAGGTACGGCGGTTGGTCGCACCGGGAAAGCATCCGCCATCTGCGTGGCTTCGTGGCTGATCGTCGGAAGCTTGGGAGGCAAGCCGTCGGCCACCACTCGCGCAAAGCTGAGTGCCTGAGCCGGAGTCAGCGCGGCGAAGACCGGCTTGAGATCGTCGTTTTGATCTGCGTCTGGGACGACCGCCGACAACACGGCCGGCGCCGCAGCTGCCAGCTGCATGGACGCCGCGCTGGCGGCTGGCGCCTCGCTCCACTCGAGCACGATCTCTCCGTCGTAGATGCCTTGATTGGTTCCATTGCCGATCGAGAAGTTGACCAAGAAATCCTGATTCGGAAGCGATGGAGCAGCGTTCCAATGGCTATTGGTATTCTCTTCGAAGACCTGGGTGATCGGCATCCCCGCGGGAGTATTCGACTTGACGCGCATGACCGCGGTCGCCGTCGCCGGAACACCAGCCGGCCTACGTAACTGAAGCGTCAGATTGTCCAGGTCCAGGTAATGTTGGAACTGACTGCATTCGCCCTCGTCGCCCGAATTCCGCACGAAAAATGCCCAAGCATCGAGTGGCGTTCCGTTGGTTCCCAGGCCGGGAGAGGTTTCACGAATGGCCAACGCATGAACGGGATGGATCTCACTCTTGGGATCATGGGCGTCGTCCATGCCGAGCAGGCCAATCATGACCGCATCGTGGCTGCCGATGTAGACGGTGGGACCACCGACTACACCCGTGCCGAATGGAGGATCCACTGCATCGTGAAAACCGGTCCACCACGGGCTGTTGCCGAAGCGATCGATGGTCTCGTCGCTGTCGAATTCCCCCTTCACGTCTCCGTTCGACGCAGTGACGCCCCGGTTGTGATCGAAGATTTTCTGTGTATGTAGAATGATGTTGTAGTCGTCGTCACCCGTCAGCGGGCTATCCCAACTGTCCCAGTCGACCGTTCCCGTATAAGTGACCTCCGACCAATTGAGGTGGCCCTTTAAGTTCAACTCGAACGGCACGCCAGGGCTGCAGATCAAGCCGAGCGAAAAGAACTCGTCCGGGTGAGTGATCGGATCGCGAAACGGAGCGGGATCTTCGAGCGTGGGCTGTTTGGTCTGTGGTGTTTCGTCGTTCAAAAATCCAACGCAGCCGTTGAAATCACCGGCCTCGTCGAACAGCGGGTCGTTGTCTTTGGTACAGAATTTGGCGGTCGCCGTTTGCCAGCCCCATTTCGGTTCAGACTGGATCAAGTTGCAGTCGAAACCGTCATCGACGACGTCGAACTCCGAGGCTGCCACCGCCACAGGATCGGAGGGCACGGCGCCCTTCTCGATGATCAGCTCCACGAAGGCATCCGGCAGCGAGTCGCAGCCGTTGCCACTATCCTTCGAGTAATACCCGTTGTTGAAGAACTGTCCGTTCTCATCCTTGAAAGTGAGGGTGAGCTTGTTCGGGACGGACACGCCTTTGCACGGCAAGCCTGCGATGTCTGGCACCACGATCGTGTGCCCCTTCACATTCAGCAGTCGAACATCGTCGACCACGACATTGCCGAGGGCCGGATCGTGAGCGCCGGGGATGCTGATGCCGCCGAAATAGATATGATCCGACTGGTTGCCTTCAGGATCGACGTAACGCTTCCATGTCTTGCCGACGCCACCCGTTTGCGAGCAACCACCTGCGTCCGAGATCCTCACGTGGTCGCCGGCCTGGAACTGGATCGGGTACTCGTAATGGTCTTCATGTACGACCGGTCGATCGATTCGTACTTTGATTGTGTCGGCGTCCAGCTGCGTGCGCGTGATAACGCACGGAGCGGAGGTGTCGTCGTTGTCCGTGTTCGAGGCGCCGGTCGAGTTTGGGCCACAAGAGAAGGTGCTCACCGTACCAGCCGGAGCAGTGGCGGCATTGAACAGCGCGGGGTGTGTGGTCGCCGGGACCTCGCCTGGCCCGACCGTCTGGAACCTGGGATCCTCGGGAACTTCGAAGGTCCCCTCCCGCGTCCCACTGGGGCGCGCGGTTCCACCCGCGAGTTCCTCTCTGACTTGCACGCCACTCATGTCCTCTCCTGAAGAACAGGACATGGCCGCGACCATCATTGTCACAAAACCCAGGTGCCGCATCGTATTCCCTCACGATTGCTCGAGCAGACGAGGTGCCGAGGCGCACGTATCGATATACGCTCCACCCTGCACACATGGTGCGCAGAGCCGCCTCGCGTAGTGCGTGTAGACCACGCTGACAAAGAGCGATCGCCTCACCGTTTGTGATGCGACATTGTCGTGAATCTAGTGCTTGCCGGAGAGAAACACCGTTTCAATCCTGGACACGTCAGCGATCGAGACTTCTTTTGCTTTTCAGCACGGGGACTTGGCCCGTCGTCGATTCGGGCCGCATGCGCCCGTGTGGCCCGGATCGCATCCGCCGAAGGTCGCCGCGGCGGGCGCTGTCGCTCGCCGCTACGCGTGCCGCGCGCTCAGTGCTGCTCGAGCGCCTTCTTGCGGGCGGCCTCGAACTCGTCGCCGGGGACCCAGCCCGGCAGCTGGTCGGCGTTGGCGAGCTTGACGCCGACGGCGAAGCCGAGCCGCGCGTCGTCGATCATGCCGTCGAAGTTCCAGTCGGGCGAGATCTGATCGCTCGGCTGGTGGTAGCTGGTCTTCTCGAACTTCTCGATCTGCTCGCGGCCCCAGCCCGCCGGGCGGCCGACGAAGTCGGTGCCGGTATGGAGGTAGAGGCCGGGCACGCCGACGCGCGCGAAGCTGAACTGGTCCGAGCGGTAGAACGCGCCGCGATCGGGGAACTGGTCCGGCTTGACCGTGCGGCCCTGGCGCGCCGCGAGCTCATCGAGCAGCGGATCGAGCGTGGTCTTGCCCTTGCCGACGTAGGTCACGTCGCGGGTCTTGCCCCAGATGTCGCCGCCGTCGTAGTTGATGTCGGCCGCGACCTTGCCGATCGGCACCGTCGGGTGGGTGGCGTAGTACTGGGAGCCGAGCAGGCCCTGCTCCTCGCCGGCGACGAACAGGATCAGGACCGAGCGCCGCGGCGGCGGCGACAGCGCCTTCCACGCCCGCGCGATCGCGAGCACCTGCGAGCAGCCGGTCGCGTTGTCGAGCGCGCCGTTGTAGATCTTGTCGCCGCTGGCGTCGGGCTTGCCGATCCCGAGGTGGTCGTGGTGCGCCGAGTACACGACGAGCTCGTTGCGGAGCACCGGATCGGCGCCGCGGAGCAGGCCGTAGACGTTGGCGGACTTGCCGCGCGTGATCTTGTTGGTGAACGCGAACGACGTGGTCAGGCCGAGCGGCACCGGCGCGAACTCCTTGTGGTGCGCGGACTCGACCAGCGCGGACAGGTCCTTGCCGGCGGCCGCGACCAGCTGGCGCGCGGCGTCCTCGGTCAGCCAGCCCTTGACCTGGATCCGCGGCTCGCCCTCGGAGGGCAGCTCGAACTGCTCGCCCGACCACGAGGTCTGGACGACCTGAAACGGGTAGCCGGCCGACGGCGTGGTGTGGATGATGATCGCGCCGGCGGCGCCCTGGCGCGCCGCGCTCTCGTACTTGTAGCTCCACCGGCCGTAGTACAGCCGGGTGTTGCCGGCGAACAGCGACGGATCCCAGTCCGGATCGTTGTTGAGCATCAAGAGGACCTTGCCCTTGAGGTCCTTGCCCTTGAAGTCGTCCCAGCCGAACTCGGGCGCCTGGATGCCGTAGCCGACGAACACGACCTCGGCGTTCTTGATCGCGCCGTGCTCGGTCTGGATGCCGCTGCCGGCGATGTACTGATCCCACCAGGTCATCGCGACCGTCTTGGCACCGTGACGGAAGGTCCACTTCGCCGGCATGTCGGCCTTGATGCCGACCAGATCGACCGGCTGCTCCCAGCTCTTGCCGTCGCCCGGCTCGTAGCCCATCGCCTTGAGCTGCTCGGCCAGGTACGCCCGGGCCGCCTGATCGCCGCGCGTCGTGGGCCCGCGGCCCTCGAGCTCGTCGGACGACAGCCGGGTGATCTGGTCGCGCAGGAGGTCGGCGGTGATCGCCTTGCCGGCGGCGTCGATCGCGGCGTACGGATCGGCGGCCGGCCTGGTCGCCGGGCCAGGCGCCGGCTCGGCAGTCGCCGGCGCGGGCACCGGCGGCGGCGCCTTGGGTTGCGGATGGCTGCACGCGGCAGCGACGGTCAGGATCAGGATTCGACGACACAGCTGGAACATGGGCGACTCGCTCGCGAAGTTGTGGCCGCACGGTAGCAGCTGTCCCGGCGATCCGCGGCGCGGCGGCCGGCTAGTTCCGGGCTACTTGTGAGCCGGGGCGGCCTTGTCGGCGGCCGGGGTGAAGTCGGCTTCCTTGCCGGGGAGCCAGTGCCGGGTGTTGCCGTCGAGTGGTCAGTGCACCAGGAACCAGGCGACGCCGGCGGTGAGCTCGAGGTGGAAATGGTTCTTGTGCGGCCGGTTGTAGTTCGGCGTCAGCACGACGTGGAACAGCCGGTGGTCGACGATCTCGCACAGGATCGCGCGCAGCGCGAGCGCGGCCGGGGTCGCGGGCCGCGGCGCCGCGCCGGCGCCGCAGGTCGGCGCGTCGATCGCACCGTGGAAATCGTGATCGACGTCGAGCACGGTGCCCGATCGGTCGATGAACCGGCCGGCGTCGATCGCGAGCGCGCCGTCGTGGCGGGCGCCGATCTTGTCCTCGGGCCACGCCTTGGGCGGCCGGTACATCGAGTAGTGCCGGACCTCGACGATGTCGTGGCGGCTCAGGATCTCGGCGAGATCGTCGAGCGCGAGCACGAGCCGGCAGTCGGCGATCTCGTACGGGCTGGTCGGGCGGACCTTGTCGGGCTGATCGGTGCGGAACACGACGCCGTGCAACGCGCCGGTGAGCCGGACCGGCGCCAGCACTCCCGGCGATGCGGCCTCGCGCGCAAACTCGATGTGACGAGTCGCGAGCTCGGCCTCGCATTCGGTGGGCGACAGCTGGGCGTAGCGGTACGCCGCGGTGTCGCGGGCGTCACTCGGAGTCATCAGGTGCCCCGACTCCGGTGAGGACCGCCGGGTGCGGTGCTCGGTCGCCTTCTTGGCACGGGGACGGGTCGCGTCGGCGCGCCGAGCGATCGCCACGGCCAGGACCGCGGTGCCGGCGAGCGCGAGCGCGAGGGCTGCCGTGCGAGCCACACGTCACCGTAGCAGCCGAGCGCCGGCGCGCCTCAGTTTTCTGCCGGTCGGGCCGCCCGAGCGTGATCGCCCGGACGCACCGCCGGCTCGCAGCGCGCCGCCAGGAGCGAGAGCGCGCGCCGGTCCGCGGTATGCTGGGCGCGCATCGCGATGGCGAACCAGCCGGCGCAGGACGGAGACCAGGACCCGGCGCACGATGCGACGCGGACCGCGTCGTATCGCTCCGACGACATCGACCGCGACGCAACGCAGGCGATGCCGGCGCGCGTCGGTCGCTACGAGATCTGCGAGGTGCTCGGCGTCGGCGCGATGGGCGTGGTGTACCGGGCGCGCGACCCCGAGCTCGATCGCCCGGTCGCGATCAAGGTGGTCCGCAGCAGCAACGCGCGACCGTCGAGCGGCGTCCGGCTGTTGCGCGAGGCCCAGGCGATGGCGCGGCTCCGCCACCCCAACGTCGTGCCGATCTTCGACGTCGGCCCCGCGGACAGCGCGGTGTTCGTCGCGATGCCCCTGCTCGACGGCGGCACCTTGCGGTCCTGGCTCGGCGACCACTCGCGCTCGTTCGACGCGATCCTCGATCGCTTCGTCGCCGCCGGGCGCGGCCTGGCCGCCGCCCACGCCGCCGGGCTGGTCCACCGCGACTTCAAGCCCGACAACGTGCTGCTCGGCAGCGACGGCGAGGTCCACGTCGCCGACTTCGGCCTCGCGCGGCTCGCCGACGACGATGTGGTGGTGCCCGGCCCCAGCATCGGCCCGCTGACCTCGGGCGCGCTGACCCAGACCGGCGCGGTGCTCGGCACGCCGGCCTACATGGCGCCCGAGCAGCTGCGCGGCCGGCCGAGCGATGCGCGCGCCGACCAGTTCAGCTTCTGCGTCTCGCTGTGGGAGGGGCTGTACGGCGAGCGGCCGTTCCCCGATCCGCCCACCGATACCGAGCACGTGCTGCGCGCCCGGATCGAGACGATCGCCGCGGGCCCGGTCCGGCCGCCGGCGCGCCGCCACCGCCCGGCGTGGATCGCCCCGCTGCTGGTGCGCGGGCTCGCCGCCGACCCGGACCAGCGCTGGCCCAGCCTGCAGGCGCTGCTCGACGCGATCACCGCGCATCGCGGCCGCCGGCGCCGCCCGTGGTGGCGCGTCGCCGGGCTGGCCGCGGTCTGCGCGGCGGTGGTGATCGCCGTGCTGGCCCGGCCCACGCCGACGCCGCGGTTCTACCTGTCCTCGCTGACCCACCGCGGCGACCTCCAGAACGCGGCGATCTCTCCGGACGGCAGCCGGCTCGCGATCGTCGCGGGCGACTCGCTGGTGCTCCAGGGCAGTGAGCCCGAGGCCGACAACCGCGTCGTGATCGAGCACGGCGTCACCGACGAGTCGATCGCGTGGTCGCCCGACAGCCGCCGCGTGCTGGTCACCACCGTGCCCGAGACCTCGGGGCAGATCGACACCGAGCTGGTCGATATCATCGACGGCGTGCGGTTCAAGCTGCCGACCACCGGCAGCGCCGCGTTCCTGTCGAGCTCCGAGGTCGCGACGATGGCGTATCGCCAGCGCACCGTCGCGATCTTTGCGGTCGGCGGCCATGCCCCGGTCGCGACCTGCGCGGTGCCGGGCGACTACACGTTCCTGTGGCACCTGCTCGGCCTGGCCGATGGCACGATGGTGGTCGAGACCCTCAAGGGCGAGACCCACGCGCTGGTGATCCTCGGCCGCGACTGCAGCGTCCGCGCGACGTTCTCCGCCGAGCCGATCTCGAGCGTGGCGCTCAGCGACACGCGGACGATCATCGCGCTGGTCGGGGGCGAGGGCTTCGGCGAGATCCTCGAGCTGTCGCTCGACGGCGCGATCGTGTCGCGGCGCCGGGTCAGCAGCCCGGTCGGCCGCGTGCTCGGCCGCCGCCGCGGCACCGATTACGTGTCGACGTTCACGCCGCGGACCCACCTGGTCCGGGTCCAGGGCAACGGCGCGCCGGTGCGGCAGTTCTCGTTCAACGGCAGCGCGTCGTTCAGCCTGGCGCCCGACGGCGAGACCCTGGCGTGGATCGAGCGCGGCGTGCACGGGGTGGCGCGCGGCCAGCTGCGGCTGTCGACCGTGTCGAGGATGCTCGGGCCGCGGGCGCTGCTCGACAACGCGCTGATGGCGGGCTGGTCGCCCGACGGCCGATCGCTGGCGGTGCTGGTCGACAACGACGCCCCCGGCGAACCGGGCGCGACCCCACGACCCGGCCAGGAGGTCTCGACCTCGCTGGTGATCGTGGACCGCAGCGGCAGCGTGTCGCGGCGCATGCAGCTCGATCACGTCGGGCGCGAGGCCGCGCCGGTGTGGCTCGACGATCACCGGATCGCGGTCCAGAGCGACGACCGCACCACGTATCGCTGGTTCGATCTCACCGCCGGCGACCAGGGCGAGATCGTCGACACCGCGTACGGCTCGACCTACTGGCTGGCGCGATCGCCGCGCGACGGCACGCTCGCGATGTGGCGAAATGGTCCGCCGGCGCCGAGCGGGGTCCGCGCCGAGCACCTGTGGCTGCGCGACGTCGGCCACCCCGCCCGACCGCTGCACGTCGACGACGCGATGAAGCACTTCCTGGTACCGAGCTGGTCGCCGTCGGGCGAGCTCGTGGTCCGTGCGCTCGAGACCGGCGTGGTGTCGCGCGTCGCGCTCGACACCGGCGAGCTGACGCCGTTCGCCCGGCTGCCGCCGACGCCGCTCAGCCGCGTGTTCGACGACCACCTGATGTTCCTGGCCGACGGCGATCTGCTGGGCGTCGAGGTCGAGCTCGGCGTCAACGTCGCGGTGGTCTACCCCGACGACGAGCCGCCGGCGCGGCGGCCGCACGAGCCGGTCCGCAACCCGCTCTGACCCGCCCGCCGCGCGCTGCCGCTCACCGAGCCCGCGGCTCGAGTCTGCGGCAAAGTCTTCGTTTGCCGGCGCGACGTGATCTTGTATCGTCGAGGCAGGGAATGGGGACGGCGAATCACGCGGCCGGCGGTGGCGGCAACGACGAGGACGACGACGGCGAGGCGGCGCACGGCGCGACGCGCACAGCGTCCTACGAGTCGGACGAGATCGACCACACCTCGTCGCAGGCGATACCCACGCGCGTCGGTCGTTACGAGATCTGCCAGGTGCTCGGCGCCGGCGCGATGGGCGTGGTGTACCGGGCGCGCGACCCCGAGCTCGATCGCGCGGTGGCGATCAAGGTGGTCCGCGGCGGCAGCGTGAGCTCGGCCGGCGGCGTCCGGCTGTTGCGCGAGGCCCAGGCGATGGCGCGGCTCCGCCATCCCAACGTCGTGCCGATCTTCGACGTCGGCCCGGCCGGCGACGGCGTGTTCGTCGCGATGCCGCTGATCGACGGCGGCACGCTGCGGTCCTGGCTCGGCGACCACTCGCGCTCGTTCGAGGCGATCCTCGATCGCTTCGTCGCCGCCGGGCGCGGCCTGGCCGCCGCCCACGCCGCCGGCCTGGTCCATCGCGACTTCAAGCCCGACAACGTGCTGCTCGGCAGCGACGGCGGGGTCCACGTCGCCGACTTCGGCCTCGCGCGGCTCGCCGGCGACGACGTCTCGGCCGCGACCAGCTCGGGCGCGCTGCCGGCCGGGCCGCTGACCTCGGGCACGCTGACCCAGACCGGCACGGTGCTCGGCACACCCGCCTACATGGCGCCCGAGCAGCTGCGCGGCCAGGCCAGCGATGCGCGCGCCGACCAGTTCAGCTTCTGCACCTCGCTGTGGGAAGCGATCTATGGCAAGCGGCCGTTCCCCAACCCCCGACCGGGCACCGATCACCCGCTGCGCGCCCGGCTCGACGCGATCGCCGCGGGACCGGTGGCGCCGCGGCGCCGCGATCGTCCGGCGTGGATCGCCCCGCTGCTCGCGCGCGGGCTCGCCGGCGACCCCGACCAGCGCTGGCCGAGCCTGCAAGCGCTGCTCGATGCGATCGCCGCGCAGCGCGCGCCGCGGCGCTGGCCGCGGTGGCTCGCCGCCGCGATCGCCGTGCTCGGCCTGTCCGTCGCGGCCCTCGCCATCGCGTGGCCACCGCGGACCGCGCCGACTCAGCGGTTCCACCTGACCGCGCTGCCCCGCGGCCGCGGCGTCAAGACCGCCGCGATCTCTCCCGACGGCAACCAGCTCGCGGTCGTCGTCCGCGACGCGCTCGTGATCCGCCGGATCGAGCCCGAGGCCGCCGACCGCACGATCGTCGAGCACGGGATGGTCGGCGGCCTGCCGCCGGTGTGGTCGCCCGACGGCAAGCGCCTGCTCGCCGGCGTCGTGCCCGAGATCGCCGGGCAGATCGAGACCGCGCTGTTCGATCTCGACGACGGGCCGAAGCGCAAGGTCCCCGCGCCGGGGATGGCGGTGTTCCTGTCGAGCGCCGAGATCGCGGTGGCGTCGTACCGCCAGCGCTCGGTCGCGATCTTCCAGGCCGACGCGCTCACCGCCCCGCCGCGGATCTGCGAGGTCCCCGGCGACTACACGTTCCTCTGGGACCTGGTCGGCCTGCCCGACGGCACCATGGTGCTGGACGCCCGCACCGGCGAGCGCCACGATCTGATGTTCCTCGATCGCGACTGCCGCCACCGGGGCACGTTCTCGGCCGAGCAGATCGCGAGCATTGCCGTCGGTGACGCCGGCACGGTCGTCGCGCTGGTCGGCGGCGACGGGTTCCGCGAGATCGTGGAGATCGCCGGCGACGGCACGCGGGTGTCGCGGCGCCTGATCAGCGGCGACCTCGACACCGTGCTCGGCCGCCGCCACGGCGTCGACTACGTCGCCACCCGCGAGCTCCGGACCCGGCTCGAGCGCATCCACGACGGCGAGCCCGAGCAGGTGCTCGCGGTCCACGGCGGCGCGTCGTTCAGCCTCGCGCCGGACGGCGACACGCTCGCCTGGGTCGAGCTCGCCGGCCACGTCCGCGAGCGCGGCCGGCTGTGGCTCGGCAGCGTGCGCGACGTGTCGCGCGGCCAGCGTCTGGTCCGCGACAACGCGCTGATGGCGGGCTGGTCACCCGACGGCCGGTGGCTCGCGGTGCTGGTCGACGACGATCGCGAGGTCGGCGTCGTGATCGTCGATCGCAGCGGCCGCGAGCGGCGGCGGCTCCCGCTGCATCACCTGGCGCGCGAGGCCGCGCCGGTGTGGCTCGACGATCACCGCATCCTGGTGCAGTCGGAGGACTGTCTCACCTACCGGTCGTTCGACCTCGACACCGGCGTCCAGCGCGACGCGATGGACAGCGATCACGGTGGCACCTACTGGCTCGCTCGCTCGCCGCGCGACGGCACGCTCGCGATGTGGCGCAACGGCCGCCCCGGCGCGACCGGCGCCGACGCCCGGCACCTCTGGCTCCAGCCGCTGATCGGCCCGCCCCGCCCGCTCGATGTCGCCGACGCCGTCCGCTACCACCTGGCGCCGAGCTGGTCGCCGTCCGGCGAGCTGATGGTCCGCGCACTCGAGACCGGCGTGCTGTCGCGCGTCGCGCTCGACACCGGGGCGCTCACGCCGATCGCGCAGCTGCGCGAGACCCCCGTGAGCCGGCCGTTCGACAACCGGGTCATGACCCTGGCGGGCGGCGACCTGCTCGCGGTCGACGTCGACCTCGCGATCGACCTGTGGGAGACCGCCGCCGACGACAACCTCCGGCCGCTCGTGCCGGCCGAGCCCGGTCCGAACCAGCTGTAGCGACCGCTGGCAAGGACCGGAAAGCGCGGCGGGTCGCAGGTGAGGTCTGCCGGGCGCGCCCGCCCGAGCGCTTGCGCACAGAGTCCAGATCTCGCGATTGCCATGTTGAGTGGCACTGGCGAGATGCTGAGACGCAGTATCTGTGAATATTTGAACTGCGTGGCACCCACATATCGGCGGAACGTTTGTTGTCACGGACCGGACCGCCTCGTGTATCGTGATCATGATGGGGAGGGCCGATACTGCAGCCGGCGACGAGGCGCGCGACGCGACCCAGACCGCTCCCTACCACACCGAGCACGACCTGCCGTCGTCGCGACCGTCGCACGTCGGCCGCTACGAGATCCGCGAGCTGCTCGGCGCCGGGGCGATGGGCGTGGTGTACCGGGCCTACGATCCCGATCTGCGTCGCGCCGTCGCGATCAAGCTGGTGCGCGGCAACAGCGCGTCCAGCCGCGTCCGGCTGGTGCGCGAGGCCCAGGCGATGGCGCGGGTTCGCCACCCCAACGTCGTGCCGATCTTCGACGTCGGCCCGATCGGTGACGACGTGTTCGTCGCGATGCCGCTGCTCGAGGGGGGCACGCTCCGGTCCTGGCTCGGCGGCCGGGCGCGGCCGTTCGACGAGGTCGTGGACCGCTTCGTCGCCGCGGGCCGCGGCCTGATCGCCGCCCACGCCGCCGGGCTCGTCCACCGCGACTTCAAGCCCGACAACGTGCTGCTCGGCGCCGGCGGTGAGGTCCAGGTCGCGGACTTCGGCCTCGCGCGGCTCGCCGGCGAGGACGCGTTGCCGGATCCGGGCGCCGGCGTCCTGGTGCCCGGCGCGCTGACCCGGACCGGCGCGGTCGTCGGCACGCCGGCGTACATGGCCCCCGAGCAGCTGCGCGGCGGGCCGATCGACGCGCGCGCCGACCAGTTCAGCTTCTGCGTCGCACTGTGGGAAGCCCTCCATGGCAAGCGGCCGTTCCCCGACACGCCCTGCCGGGGCGACGACTCGATCGACGCGCGGCTCGACGCGATCGCCGCGGGCCCGGCCCGGCCGCCGCAGCGCCGCGATCGCCCGGCGTGGATCGCGCCGCTGCTCGTGCGCGGGCTCGCCGCCGACCCCGCCGGCCGGTGGCCGAGCCTGCAGTCCCTGCTCGACGCGATCGCCGCGCGTCGCCGCCGCCGGCCCTGGCCGCGGTGGCTCGCCGCGGGCGCGGCCGTGATCGGCGTGTTCGCCGCGATCGTCGCGCTCACCCGCCCCGCGCCGGCCTCGGTCTCGCCGGCCTACGCCGCGAACCCGTTGACCCCGTACCCGTACAAGGACCTCACCGGCGCGGCGGTGTCCCCGGATGGCACCAGGGTCGCCATCGTGTCCGCTGGCTCGCTCGTGATCCGCGAGCAGGCGCTGGATCGCACGGTCGTCGCCGAGGGGGTCACGCCGCCGCTGTCGTGGTCGCCCGACGGGACGCGCCTCCTGGTCGGGGTCACGCCGCGGATCCCCGGCACGATCGAGACCGCGTCGGTCGACGTCGACACCGGCGAGCAGTCCCGGCTGCCCGTGATCGGGATGGCCGCGTTCCTCTCGAACACCGAGGTCGCGGTCGTGACCTCGTTTCGCCAGCGCTCGGTGGCGATCTACCGCCTCGGCGAGTACGCCGCCGCCGCCACGACCTGCGACGTCCCCGGCGACTACACGTTCCTGTGGAGCTTCGCGGCGATGCCCGACGGACTGCTGGTGGTGGAGACCCGGACGCTCGGCCCCGAGCGCCACGCGCTGGTGGCCCTCGATCGCCGGTGCCGGGCCACGCCGGTGTTCTCCGCCGAGCCGTTCTCGAGCTTCGGTGTCACCGACACCGGCACCGTCGTCGCCCTGGCCGCGCACGACGGGCTCGACGAGATCCTCGAGATCGCGCTCGATGGCCGCGTCCTCTCCCGCCGGCGGGTCAGCGCGGCGCTCGAGGGCGTGCTCGGCCGGCGCCGCGGCATCGACTACGTCACCACGCTGCTCGCGATGACCGAGCTCGTGCAGGTCCACGGCGGCGCGGCGCACCCGCTGCTGTCGGTCAGTGGGACCGCCTCATTTTACCTGGCGCCGGATGGCCAGACCCTCGCGTGGGTCCAGCGCGACGGCCACGTCGACACGCCCGGCCCGCTGCGGCGGTCGACGCTGCGGAACACGAAGCGCGCCGAGATCCTGCTCCCCAACGCGCTGGCGGCGGCCTGGTCGCCCGACGGCCGGCGGCTCGCCGTGGTGGTCTCGGAGCTCCCGTCGACCGAGGCCGTGGCCCCGGGCACGATCCCGCAGCGCACGATCGAGCTGGCCGTGCTCGAACGCGACGGGACGCTGCGGCGCGTGCCGCTGCGCGGGCTCGATCCCGAGGCCGCGCCGCTGTGGCTGGACGACCACCGGATCGCCGCGCGCGCGAGCGACCGGATCGCGTATCACTGGTTCGACGTCGACACCGGCCGCCGAGGCGAGCTCCCCGTGGATCGGCGGCTCGGCTCCACCCTGTGGCCGGCCCGGTCGCCGGTCGACGGCACGCTGGCGATGTGGCGCATCGGCGCGCACGGCTCGAACGAGGGCCCGCACGGGTTTCTGTGGCTGCAACGGCCCGACGGCACCGGCGAGCGGCTCGACGTCGACGACACGACGCACTTCCTCGTCCCGAGCTGGTCGCCGTCCAGAGATCTCCTGGTCCGGGCGCTCGAGACCGGCCTGGTCTCGCGGGTCGCGCTCGACACCCACAAGCTCACGCCGATCGCCGAGCTCCCGCCGGTGCCGCTCAGGCGCCTGTTCGACGATCAGGTCATGACCCTGCCCGGCGGGGACTTGCTCGCGGTCAACCACACGCTCGGCGCCACCGTGGCGACCGTCGGCACCGGGGTCGGCCCGACGGCAACCGGGGCGCCCGGCGACGGCCGCTGACCACGCCTACTGCGCCGCGATGCCGGCGCGCTTGCCGCGCAGCACGAACTTCTGGATCTTGCCGGTGGCGGTCTTGGGCAGCTCGGTGACGAAGTGGAACGCGTGGGGGCACTTGAAGTGCGCCAGCTGCGCGCGGGTGAACTGGCGCAGCTCGTCCCCGGTCACGCTCGCGCCGGCCCGGACGATCACGAACGCGTGCGGGCTCTCGCCCCACTTCTCGCTCGGCACCCCGACCACCGCGACCTCCTGCACGGCCGGGTGGCGGAGCAGCACGCCCTCGACCTCGACCGACGAGATGTTCTCGCCGCCGCTGATGATCACGTCCTTGATCCGGTCGCGGATCTCGACGTAGCCATCGGGGTGAACCACCGCGGCGTCGCCGGAGTGGAAGTAGCCGCCGCGCAGCGCGGTCGCGGTCGCCTCGGGATCGTTGTAGTAGCCGGCCATCACCACGTTGCCGCGCACCACGATCTCGCCGAGCGTGGCCCCGTCGTGGGCGACCTCCTGGCCGTCCTCGCTGACGACCAGGAGCTCGCCCGACGAGATCAGCTCGACGCCCTGGCGGGCCTTGACCACGGCGCGCTCGGCCGGCGACAGCCGCGCGTGCTCGGGCCGGGGCTCGCACACCGTGATGAACGGCGCGGTCTCGGTCAGGCCGTAGACGTGCGTGATCACCCAGCCGAGCTCCTGCTCGACGCGGTGGATCGTGGCGGCCGCCGGCGGCGCGCCCGCGGTCAGCACCCGGACCCCGGCGCGCGCGTCCTTGCGCAGGTCCTCGGGCGCGTTCGCGATCCCGATCAGCACGGTCGGCGCGGCGCACAGCATCGTGACCCGCTCGCGCGCGAGCTCGGCGAAGATCCGCGGCGGCTCGACCCGGCGCAGGCAGACGTGGGTGCCGGCGACCGCGGTGATGTTCCACACGAACGTCCAGCCGTTGGCGTGGAACATCGGCAGGGTCCACAGGTAGCGCTCGGTCACCGCCGCCATCGGCACGTGGAGCAGCGTGCCGATCACGTTCATGTACGCGTTGCGGTGCGTGATCATCACGCCCTTGGGGCGCGCGGTCGTGCCGCTGGTGTAGTTGATGGTCAGGAGGTCGCGCTCGCCGATCTCGGGCCGCGTGAACGCGCCGGTCGACGCCGCGATCCGCTGCTCGTAGTCGATCCAGCCGTCGCGCGTGCCCTCGAGCGCGACGAAGTGCGCGACCCCGGGCAGCTGACCGCGGATCTTGTCGACGAGCTCGAGGTAGTCGGCGTGCGCGCACACGACCTTGGCGCCGCTGTGCTGGATGATGTACGCGAAGTCGTCGGCCGTCAGCCGGTAGTTGATCGGGACCAGCACCGCGCCGAGCTGGGGCACGGCGTAGAACGACGCGAGCTGGGCGTGGGTGTTGGGCGCGATGTACGCGACGCGGTCGCCCGGGCCGACGCCGAGCTCGCGCTGCAGCACGGCCGACCAGCGATCGCAGCACGCGAAGAACTGCTCGTACGACAGCCGCAGGTCGCCATCGACGACGGCTTCATGGTCGGGGTACAGGCGCCGGGTCCGGCGCATGAGCTCGAGCGGGCTGAGGGGCGTCTCCATGGCTCCACAGCATCGCACAGCCCGCCGCCGGTGCGTGGCAGCGTTCGCGGGACAGCGGCGCGCAACCGGCGTCGTCGATCGCAGGATCGGCGCAATCGGCCGATCGGCGCGGCGCGGCGGCGCTCAGGCCGCCTTGACCACGCGGTTGCGGCCCTCGTGCTTGGCCCGGTACAGCGCCCGGTCGACGCGCGCGACCAGCCCGGACGCGTCGTCGCCGTCGTGCCACACCGCGACGCCCATGCTGGCGGTGAACCGCAGCTTGGTCGCGAGGTCGACCGCCCAGTCGCTGCGCGCCAGCTCCTCGTTGAGCTGACGCGCCTTGCGCAGCGCCGGCCGCAGCGCCGCGCCCGGCAGGATCACGCCGAACTCCTCGCCGCCGTAGCGCGCGATCGTGTCGTCGCGGCGGATCCGCGCGCGCAGGAACTCGACGAACGCGGTCAGCACGCGGTCGCCGACCGGGTGGCCGTAGGTGTCGTTGATCGACTTGAAGTGATCGATGTCCGCGAACACCAGCGCGAAGCCCTCGCGCCCGGCCGAGGCGAGCTCGCAGCGCCGCGCCAGCTCCTCGTCGAACGCGCCGCGGTTGGCCGCGCCGGTCAGCGGATCGGTGCGGGCCTCGGTCCGGGCCTGGGCCACGTTCTGGCGCAGCTGCTCGACCTCGCTGCGCAGCGCGCGGCTCTGGCTCTGCTCCTCGACCTGGCGCTCGGTGACCGCGGTGCGCAGGCCGGCGACCTCGGCGGTGATCGCCGCGCGCATCTTCACCAGATCGCTGAGCCGCGACGCGGCCTCGAGCCGCGCGCCGTTGTCGAGTAGGCGGCGGTGGTAGGTTGCCGCACCCTGGCTCACGCCGGCCAGGCCGTCGCTCAGCACCTGGATGATCCGGCGCAGCTCGGCGTCGCGGTGATCGAGGTACTCGCGCTCGCGCTCGGCGAAGTCGAGCAGCTCGGTGCGCTGCCGCGCGCAGTCCTCGGCCAGGTCCGCCGGATCGCCGCCCTGGCGGACCCGGGTGGTCAGCGCGGCGAGCTGGATCTTGAGCTCGGGAGCGCCGAGCTCGTCGATGTCGAGCACCAGCGAGCGGGCGCAGCCGAGCATCGCGGCCGCGACGGTCTCGAGCGCGGCGACCCGGGCGCGGGAGGACGCGAGATCGACGGCGAGCTCGCCGCGCGCTCGGCGCTCGCGCAGTCCGGCCAGGAGGCTCATACCCCCTGCATCGGCCGGCCGCACGATTTCGTGAGGGTCAGCCGGGCGGCGGCGGGGGCGGCGGCCCGGGCTGCGCGGCGCCGGCGCCGGCCCCGACCGCCGGCGGGTTTGCCAGGTGGATCGTGCGGGTCGGGAACGCGAGCGCGCTGCCGTGCTCCTCGATCGCGGCCATGAACGCGAGCAGCAGGTCCTGGCGAGCGAGCTGGAACTCGCCCCAGTCGGTGGTCTGGAACATCGCGCTGATCTCGAGATCGAGCGACGACGCGGCGAGCTCCTTGAACCGCACCGCCACGCTGGTCGCGACGACCTTGGGCTGGCGGTGCAGGATCGCCTCGAGCTCGGACAGGATCGCGCGGATCTGGCGCGACGTCGTGCCGTGGACCAGGCCGATCGTGAGCGCCAGGCGCAGCTGATCGCGGACCGCGAACGACTCGATCCGCTGGTTGGCGAGCTCGCCATTGGGGATCGTGATGATCGTGCGATCGAGCGTGCGGACCCGGGTCGAGCGCAGCCCGATCCGCTCGACCGTGCCGACGAAGTCGTAGAGCTTGACCACGTCGCCCTCGCGCATCGGCTGGTCGACCCCGATCGACAGCGTGCCGAACAGGTTCTCGAGCGTCTTCTGGGCGCCGAGCGCGACCGCGAGCCCGCCGATCCCCAGGCCGGCGACCAGGCTCGCGACCGAGACCCCGAGCTGGGCGAGCGCGACGATCCCGGCGATCGCCAGCACCGCGACCTTGGCGAACCGCGCGCTGATCGACAGCAGCGATCGCGACGACGGCCGGTCGATCGCCCACGACCGGCGCTCGAGCACGCTGCGCGCCAGATCGATGCCGCGGAACAGGGTCCACAGCACCGACAGCGTGGTCACGATCGCGACCACGTCGGTCAGCGTCTTGACCCCGCGCGCGTCGACCGGCAGCCACGGCGACGCGATCCGCAGCGCCTGGAGCGCGAGCACCAGGCTCAACGGCGATGCCATCAGCTCGACCAGCCGATCGTCCCAGTCGGCGGCGGTGCGGCCGGCGATCCGGGCGAGCACCGGCCGGGCCAGCCGGACGATGATCCGGCCGAGCAGGAACGCGACCAGCATCGCGGCGACGGTGATCGCCCACGGGCCGGTGGCGATCGCCGCGAGTTGCGCGATCAGGCTGTCGTTCGAGGTCATGCGGAGCGGACTCTAGCTCGAACGGCCCGCCGTGCCGCCGATCTCGCGGCAGCCGCGATCCCACCCCGATCGAGCCGTGCCACCATCCGCCGCGCCATGCTCGAAAAGCTTCTCATCGCCAACCGCGGCGAGGTGGCGGTCCGGATCGCGCAGGCAGCGGCGGAGCTCGGCATCGCGTCGGTCGCGGTCTACGCCGACGACGACGCCCACGCGCTGCACGTCCGGCGCGCCGATCACGCCGCCGCGCTCGGCGCCGCCGGCCCCGCCGCGTACCTCGATGCCCAGCGCCTGGTCGCGATCGCGCGGGCCACCGGCTGCGACGCCGTGCACCCCGGCTATGGCTTCCTCAGCGAGAGCGGCGACTTCGCCCGCGCCTGCCTCGCGGCCGGGCTGACGTTCGTCGGGCCGCGGCCCGAGGCGCTCGATCGGTTCGGCGACAAGGCGGCGGCGCGCAGCTTCGCCGCGAGCTGCGATACGCCGATCCTCCCGGGCACGCAGCACGCGACCAGCCTCGCCGAGGCCCACGAGCTGCTGCGCGGCCTCGGGCCCGGCGGCGCGATCATGGTCAAGGCGATCGCCGGTGGCGGCGGCCGCGGCGTGCGCGCGGTGACCAGCCCGGCCGCGCTCGACGACGCCTACGCCCGCTGCCGCTCGGAGGCCCAGGCCGCGTTCGGCAGCCCCGAGGTCTACGTCGAGCGCCTGCTGCCGCGCGCCCGCCACGTCGAGGTCCAGATCGTCGGCGGCGGCGGTCGAGCCGTCGCGCTGTTCGATCGCGAGTGCACGCTGCAGCGCCGCCACCAGAAGCTGATCGAGATCGCGCCGAGCCCGTCTTTGACCGGGGAGCTGCGCTCGGCGATCATCGCCGCCGCGTGCCGGCTCGCCGAGGCCGCCGCCTACGACGGCCTGGGCACCTTCGAGTTCCTGGTCGAGCTCGACCTTGCCGGCGCGCCGGTCGGCTACTTCTTCCTCGAGGCCAACCCGCGGCTCCAGGTCGAGCACACCGTCACCGAGGAGGTCCTCGGCCTCGATCTGGTGCAGATCCAGCTCGCGCTCGCGGGTGGCCGCTCGCTCGCCGACCTCGGCCTGGCCGGCGGCGTGCCGCCGCCCACGGCCACCGCGCTCCAGCTCCGCATCAACCTCGAGACCCTCGACGCGCGCGGCGCGGTCGTCCCCGCCGCCGGGACCCTGACCGCGTTCGAGCCACCGTCGGGCGCCGGGATCCGCGTCGACACGTTCGGCTATCCCGGGTACCGGACGACCGCCGCGTTCGACTCGCTGATCGCCAAGCTGATCGTCCGGATCCCCGGCGGCGTCCCCGGCGGCTCCGGCTTCGCCGACGTCGTGCGCAAGGCGCAGCACGCGCTGTCGCGGTTCCGGATCGAGGGCGTCGCCACCAACATCCCGTTCCTTCAGGCGCTGCTCCAGCACCCCGACGTCGTCGCCAACCGGATCACCACGCGGTTCGTCGAGGACCACGCCGCCGAGCTGGCCCTGCGCGCCCGCCAGCTCACCCCGCCGCCGGCCGCCTCGGCGCCGGTGGCCCCCGCCGCCGCCCCCGCCGCGCGCCCGGTCCGGCCCGCGCCGCCCGGCACCGTCGCCGTTCCCGCGCCGATGCAGAGCCGCGTGGTCGGGGTCTCGGTCGCCGACGGCGACCCGGTGCGGCCCGGCCAGCCAGTCGCGATCGTCGAGGCGATGAAGATGGAGATCGTCGTCACCGCCGAGGACGGCGGCATCGTCCGCGGCATCGCCGTGCGCCCCGGCGACATCGTCCTGCCGGGCGATCCGATCGTGTTCCTCGAGCCCGCCGAGCTCGCCGCCGACCAGGCCGCCGCCGAGGCCGCCGCCGACCCCGACGCGATCCGCGCCGACCTCGCCGAGGTCCGCGCCCGCCACGCCGTCGGCCAGGACGCCGCGCGCGCCGCGGCCGTGGCGCGCCGCCACGACACCGGCCACCGCACCGCGCGCGAGAACCTCGCCGCGCTGGTCGACCCCGGCAGCTTCACCGAGTACGGCGCCCTCGCCCTCGCCGCCCAGCGCCGCCGTCGCGGCCTCGCCGATCTGATCGACTCGACCCCGGCCGATGGCCTGGTCACCGGCCTCGCGACGATCAACGGCGAGCTGTTCGGCCCCGCCGGCACCCGCTGCATGGTCGCGATCTACGACTACACCGTGCTCGCCGGCACCCAGGGCTACATGAACCACAAGAAGCTCGACCGCATGCTCGGCCTGGCCCACCAGCGCCGCCTGCCCGTCGTGCTGTTCGCCGAAGGCGGCGGCGGCCGCCCCGGCGACACCGACGCGTTCGGCATCGGCCTCGACGTCCCGACGTTCGCCGAGTTCGCGCGGCTCTCGGGCGACGTCCCCGTCGTCGGCGTGGTCTCCGGCCGGTGCTTCGCCGGCAACGCCGCGCTGCTCGGCTGCTGCGACGTCATCATCGCCACCGCCGATGCGTCGATCGGCATGGGCGGCCCCGCGATGATCGAGGGCGGCGGCCTGGGCCGCTGCGCCCCCGACGACGTCGGCCCGACGCGCATCCAGACCGCCAACGGCGTGATCGACCTGCTCGTCGCCGACGAGGCCGAGGCCGCCCGCGTCGCGCGCCAGTACCTCGGCTACTTCCAGGGCAGCCTCGCGACCTGGGACTGCGCCGATCAGCGCCTGCTCCGCCGCGCCATCCCCGAGAACCGGCTCCGCGCCTACGACGTCCGCACCGTGCTCTCGGGCCTGGCCGACACCGGCTCGGTCACCGAGCTCCGCGCCGCGTTCGGCGCCGGCATCCTGACCGCGCTGTTCCGCATCGAGGGCCGGCCGCTCGGCGTCATCGCCAACAACCCGCACCACCTCGGCGGCGCGATCGACGCCCCCGCCGCGGACAAGGCCGCCCGGTTCCTCCAGCTGTGCGACGCCTTCGACCTCCCGGTCCTCGCGCTGTGCGACACGCCGGGCTTCATGGTCGGCCCCGAGGCCGAGAAGACCGCCCTGGTCCGCCACGTCAGCCGGATGTTCGTCGTCGGCGCCAGCGTCACCGTCCCGTACTTCACGATCATCCTGCGCAAGAGCTACGGCCTGGGCGCGATCGCCATGGCCGGCGGCGACTTCCACGGCGGCGTGTTCACCATCGCCTGGCCCACCGGCGAGCTCGGCTCGATGGGCTTCGAGGGCGCCGTCAAGCTCGGCTACCGCAAGGAGCTCGAGGCCATCGCCGACCCGGCCGAGCGCCGCGCCGCCTACGACAAGATGGTCGCCCGCTACTACGAGGAGGGCAAGGCGATCAACGCCGCGTCCTACGTCGAGATCGACGGCGTGATCGACCCGGCCGAGACCCGCCGCTGGATCCTGGCCGGCCTGGCCTCGGTCCCGCCGCCCGCGACCGGCGAGCGCCGCCCGCGCAAGCGCCCGTGCATCGACCCGTGGTAGGGCCCTGGTAGCGCGCCGGGCTCGCGGGCGAGCGCGAGCGAGCCGCGCTGGTTCACCGCCGCGGATCTTCCGCCGCCGCCGCCGCCGCGGCTTCGGCCGGGGCCTCGTCGCGGCCGGGATCGGAGGAGGACTCGGTCTTGAGCTTCTGGGTGCAGTCCGGGCAGATGCCGTGGGTGAACTGCGCATGGGTGCGCTCGCTGAGGTAGGCCTCGATCCGGCTCCAGTAGCCCTGATCGTCGCGGATCTTCTTGCACCACGCGCAGATCGGGAGCAGCCCGGACAGGACCTTGAGCTCGCTGATCGCCTCCTGGACGCGGCGATCGAGCTCGCGGGCGCGGGCCCGGAGCTGGCGCACGCGGACCAGCGGCACGGCGACGATCGCGAGGACGGCCGCGAGGATCGCCAGCGCGTGGAACCAGCGGGTCTGGTAGAACCGCGGCGGCAGCGTCAGGGTGAGCGCGGCGGCATTGCCCCATGCGCCGTCGAGCCCGGCCTCGACCCGGAAACGGTAGTCGCCCGGGGCAAGGTTGGTGTACTGCGCGACGCGCTGCGGACCGGCGTCGTTCCACGCCTGGTCGAAGCCGTCGAGCTGGTAGCGGAACCGGAGCCGCTCGGACCCGTGCAGCAGCGGGGCGGTGTAGCCGATCTCCAGGCGGCCGGCTCCCGCGGCGAGCCTGATGCCGTCGACCGGGCGCTGCGCGAGGCCGTCGATCCGCAGGCCCTCGATCACGGCGCGCGGCGGCTGCACGGCGTGCAGGTGCGCCGGATCGATCGCGACCAGGCCCTTGCCGGTCGGAAACCACAGCCAGCCGTCGCGCGTCCGCCAGCCGGCCGGATCGGTCGCGCCATTGCATTCGCGGTCGCGCATCCCGTCGGCCTCGCCGTAGCGCACCGCATCGATGGTGCGGCGCTGGCCCGCGGCGCGGGCGTACAGCTGGTCCCGGCTCACTCGCCAGATCCCGCGGTTCGAGGACATCCACAGATCGCCCAGGCTGTCGTCGAGGATCCGCCACACCAGATCATCGGACATGCCGTCCTCGATGGTGAACGAGAACCACCGGCCGTCGCGCAGCGACCACAGCCCGGCACCCTCGGTGCCCACCCACGCCCTGCCATCGGGGTCGAACGCGATCGTGGTGGCGGGCGTGTTGCTCGGCGGTCCGCCCGGCGGGAGCTCGACCAGCCCGCCGGCGCGCCAGCGCAGCAGGCCCGCGCCGTCGGTCGCCAGCCACAGCGCGCCCTCCGCGTCGGGCACGATCGCGCGGACCGCGACGCCGGGCACCACGGCCTCGGCATCGGCGGGCCGATCGCCGCGCATCCGGAACAGGCCGTGATCGGTGCCCAGCCAGATGCTGCCGGCGGCCTCGGCGATCGAGCGCACGCGCTCCCAGCGCGCCTTGCCCAGCCAGGTGAACCGGCCATCGCGCCAGCGCCCGACGTCGCCGCTGCGACCGCCGAACCAGACATCCCCGTGCGAGTCGGGGAAGATCGCGTACATCGCGCCGCGATCGGCGGCGATCCGGGTCGCCGTGGCGGCCCCGGGCTCGATCCGGTACAGCCCTCCGCTGGTGGTGAGCCAGCGCGCCCCGGTCGGATCCTCACGGAACCCGAGGACCACGTCGTCGGTCAGGCCCTCGGCGGCGCCGAACGGGATCACGTCGCCGTCGCGCAGCCGATCCAGACCGCGCTCGCTGCCGATCCACAGGTTGCCGTCGGCGTCCTCGAACAGCGCGAGGATCAACACGTCGGGGCTCGGCAGACGCTCGATCGCGCCATCGGGCGTCATGCGCGCCGCCCCGGCGCCGGTGCCGAACCACACGTTGCCTTCGCGGTCGACCAGCACGCTCTGGATATCGGTGGCCGACAACCGCGCCTCGTCGAGGAGCTCGACGGTGTCGCCGCGGACGTGTGCGAGGCCCTTGTCGGTGGCGCACCACAGCGCGCCGCGCGCGTCCTGCGCGATCCTGTGGATCGCCGCGCCGTCGAGCGCCGCCGGGCCGCGCACCAGGCGGCCCGCGCTCCACTGCATCAGCCCGTGGAACGTGCCGATCCAGATCGCGCCGTCGCCGGTGACGCGCAGCGCGCGCACGTCGTTGCTCGGCAGCCCGTCGCGGGTGGTCAGGGTGGCGACCGGCGCGCCGCCGTGCAGCCGGATCACGCCGCGATCGCGCGTGCCGATCCACAGATCGCCGCCGCGGTCGAATGCCAGCGCGCGGATCTGCAGGTCCTGCGTCCCCGGCCCCCACGTCACCCGGTGAAACGCGCCGCCGGCCAGGTGCAGCACGCCGTGATCGCGGGTCCCCGCCCATAGCGTCCCGGCGGCGTCGACCGCGAGCGCCGTGAACGCGTTGGTCGGCACGCCCTCGGTGCTGCGATGATCGAACGTCGTGAACGCGGCGCCGTCGAACCGCGACAGCCCCTCCTGGCTGGCCGTCCACAGGTAGCCATCGCCGGTCTGCACGATCTCGCTCGCCACGCCGTGGGGCATGCCGTCGCGCGCCGCGAAGTGGGTCTGCGCGTACTGCGTGACGCGGCGGTGGCCGTCGAGCGCATGCGCGCGCTGCGCTGCGCCCAGCTGGATGGCGATCGCGAAACTGACAACCCACGCGCGCATCCGGGTGCCTTGCCGCAGCGATCGTACCGGGCGACGGACGCTCCATGCCAGCGCGAAGATCTGCGGCAGGGCCGCGGTGTGTGGGGTTCAGCGACCCGGCGGCCCTCCCCCGGCGCCCAGGTGGGTCCGCTGTCGCGCCGTAAGCCGCGGCACCTGTACGGGCTGCGGAGATCCGCGGGACAGGCGTGAGGATGCCGACGTGGAGCGTGTCCGCGGGGACACGACACAAGCCCTGCGAGGCTGCCGGAGCGCGATCGCGGTCACGTGGCGCGCTGCATCGGCGCGGCGGGCGCGGCCACCGGGACCGCCGGCGCCTCGCCGTCGGCGATCCGGCCGACCCGGCGGAGGTGGACGAAGACCTCGACCACCGCCGACCAGAAGCCCTGCTCGCGATACGCAATGCCCTTGCGGCGGCAGAAGTCCTGGACCACGAACCGCATCTTGCGATAGCGCCAGTGCGGCACCCACGGGAACAGGTGGTGCTCGATGTGGTAGTTGAGGCCGGAGTAGTACCAGTCGAAGATCCGCCAGGTCGCGAGCGTCCGCGTGGTCTCGAGCTGCTGGCGGAGCAGCGTCATGCCGGGCTCGTCGGACGGCAGGATGACCTTCTTGCCGACGTGGTGGACGATGAAGGTCAGCACCAGGTAGATCGACGCGATCATCGACTCGGCGAGCCAGTGGATCGCGGCGAGCTTCCAGCCGATGAACGGCACCGGCACCACGAACCACAGCAGGAGGTAGCCCGGCAGCACCAGCTGATCGATCCGCGTGGTCCGCGGGTGCTTCACGATCCAGACCAGGCCGTCGAACATCATCGCGAAGTGGTAGAGCGGCATCACCAGCCAGACGTGGTGGCCCTGCCAGCGCAGCAGGGCGCGCGCCAGCCCGCGCTTGCCGCGCGCGCCGTCGTCGTGGACGGTGAGCACCAGCGAGTATTTCATCGCCAAGTCGTGGTCGCGCTCGTTGAGCTTGTCGTGGTGGTTGTCGTGCGAGTGCATCCACCAGCTGAACGAGAACCCGGTCAGAAACGTCATGCCGAAGTGGCCGATGATCTGGATCCAGCGCCGGTCGGCCGTGATCGCGCGGTGGCCGGCGTCGTGCGACAGGTACGCGAGCTGGGTGACGAGCTGCGCCATCACGACCAGCGCGAACACGACGAACAGGAGATTGCGAATGACCAGCAGCGAGACATACGCGGCCACGAACAGCGCGATCAGCAGCGCGCCGCGCCACCGGTAGCCGCGCGGGTCCTTGGCAAAATACCCGGCACGCGCGACCTCGCGCGACAGCTCGACATACAGCGGATCTGCGGGGCGTCGTTTCATGATCTTCCCTCCTCCTCCTCCCTCGGGTACGTGGCCGGCACGGGCAGCCGGGCCATGGCCTGGAGCTGGCCGACCACCGCGCGGTGCGCCGCGAGGAAGCCGACCTCGCGGTGCGGCAAGCCGTGCTCGGCGCAGAACGCGGTGACGATCGCGCGCGCGGCGGCGAGCCGCGGCTGGCCGATGTTCGGAAACAGGTGGTGCTCGATCTGGTGCTCGAGCCCGCCGAGCACGATGGAGAGCACCGGCCCGACGGTGAGATCGCGCGAGGTCACGATCTGCTGCTCGAGGTAGCTCCAGCGTTCGCCGGCGCGCCGGCTCGGCATGCCCATGTGGTTGGGCGCGAAGATCGCGACCAGGTACAGGCCGATCACCGTCGAGACCAGGGCATAGCTCGCGATCGCGGCCGCGGGACCGACGATCAGCGCGGGGCCGATCAGCCACAGCGCGTAGTGCCCGGGCAGGACCCAGCGGTCGACCCGGGTGTGCGCGGGATCGCGGAACAGCCGGGCGATGCTGTCGCAGCGCAGCGACCACGAGTACAGCGCGCCGAGCGGCCAGAAGTAGAGGTGCTGGAACGGCCGCAGCGCCCGGGCGACCCCGCGCTTCTCGGCGGCGCCGCGGGCGTGGACCGAGAACGCCACCGCGTACTGCATGTCGGGATCGAGCAGCTCGTCCTGGGAGTGGCGGTGGTGCGCGTCGTGGACGATCCGCCAGTGGCTGAAGCTGAGGCCGCACGCCAAGGTCATGCCGGCGTGGCCCCACAGGTCGTTCCAGCCGCGGCGGCGATCGACCGCGCGGTGGCCGGCGTCGTGCGACACGATGCCGAGCTGGACCGAGACGAAGCCGGTCGCGACGATCAGCACGGCCCAGGCGGGGCCCGGCGACGCGGCGAGCAGCGCGGCGAAGCACGCGGCGAACGCCGGGACCAGCAGCGCCAGCCGGCGGGCGTACTGCCGATCGCAGCGCGCGAAGCAGCCGGCGTCGCGCAGCCGGCGCGCGAGCGCGATCAGGAGCGCGTGATCGCGCGCCGGGTCGTGAAGCCGATCGGGCTGGTCGGGCCGGCGGCCGATCCTGTGCCCGGTCACACGCCCTCCCGCACCAGGTCGGCGAACCGGCGCGGCTCCTCGAGATCGGGGAAGTGGCCCGAGCGCTCGAACGACACGAACCGCGCGTGCGGCACCACCGCGAGCAGCGAGCGCGGATCGGTCCGGGCGTGGGTGCGATCGGCGTGGCCCCAGATCAGCGTGATCGGCTGGGTCACACCCTCGAGCTCGCGCAGGTCGACGCGGCGCATCGCCTGGATCCCCGATGCCAGCGCGTACGGCCCGCCGAGCCGCTGGGCGGCGAGCGCCGGGGCCTGGTAGCGCGCGACGTCGGCGCCGACCGGCAGCGCCGCCGAGTACCAGAACCGGGTCGCCGCGTCCTTGACCAGCCACATGATCGCCTGACCGACCACCGGCAGGCCGAGCAGGCCGAGCCGATCGAACCGCCGCGACCACCGGATCATGTGCGCCACCGACGGCGTCTGGCTCAGCACCAGGCGGCGGATCAGCGCCGGGCGCAGCCGCGCCGCCATCAGGCCGACGTAGCCGCCGATGCACGACATCACCAGCGTGACGTCGCCCAGGCCGAGGCGATCGAGCAGCTCGACGAGCACGTCGGTGTACTCCTCGGCGCTGAAGCTGAACGTCAGCGAGCGCGGGAACGACAGCCCGAAGCCGGGGACCTCGAAGCAGATCACGCGGACGCCGCCGCCGGCCACCAGCACGTCGATCAGCTCGTCGTAGTGCTCGAGCGTGTTGGGCGGATCGGGGACGATGACGATCGGGTGCGGCCCGTCACCGGCGATCCGCAGCCGCAGCGTGGCGTGCTCGAGATCGAGGCGCTGGATGCCGCGCGCCGCGTCGGCCGCGTCGATCGGCGGGGCCTCGAACCGCGACAGGTAGATCGACTCGACCATGCCGCCGAGCGTCGCCGCGCGCTCGGCCGCCGCCGCCGCGAGCTCAGCGAACCGAGACATGGCCGCCCTTCCGCCCGCCCGCCGAGAACACCATCTGCCACAGCTGGATCGTCCGGCGGGTCCGGAAGCAGCCGGCGAACGACAGCAGGTAGTAGCGCCAGGTCCGGTTGAACGGCTCGCCGCGCGCCAGCTCGCCGGACGCGACGTAGGCGTCGAAGTTGTCGTGCCAGGCGAGCAGCGTGCGGTCGTAATCGGCGCCGAGGCTGTGCCAGTCCTCGAGGGTGAGCTGGCCCTCCGCGGCGCGCGCGACGTCGACCACCGACGGCAGCACGCTGCCCGGGAAGATCCGGCGCTCGATCCACGGATCGGTGACGTCGGTGGTGACGCTGGTCCCGATCGTGTGGACCAGGCACAGCCCGCCGGGCTTGACCAGCCGGGCGCACAGGCCGAGGAAGCCGCGGTAGTTCTTGCGGCCGACGTGCTCCATCATCCCGACGCATGCGATCTTGTCGTAGGGCCCGGCGGCGGCGACGCGCGGATCGCGATAGTCGGCCTCGAGGACGTCGACCGGCAGGCCGGCGCAGCGCCGGCGCACGTAGGCGGCCTGCGCCGGCGAGATCGTCACCGCGGTGACCCGGCAGCCGCGGCTCCGCGCCAGGTGCTCGGCGATCGCGCCCCAGCCGCAGCCGAGATCGAGCACGTGCTCGCCGGCACAGACCTCGAGCTTGCGGGCGACGAGGTCGATCTTGTCGGTCTGCGCGGCGTCGAGGTCGCCGGCGCGGCGCCAGTACGCGCACGAGTACATCACCGTCTTGCCGAGCACGCGCTCGAAGAACTCGTTGCCGAGCTCGTAGTGCGCCGCGACCTCGGGCGCGCGCGAGGGCGCCTGCAGGTTGACCAGCTTGGCCTTGAGCAGCTGGAACCGGACGCGCCAGTCGGTGCCGACGTCGGCCTCGAGGTCGTACGACAGCAGGCGGTGGATCAGCTCGTCGATCCGCGGGCACTGCCACCAGCCCTCGACGTAGCTGTCGCCGAACCCGAGCGAGCCCTGCGCGAGGATCCGGCCGTACAGCCGGTCGTCGAGCACCTCGAGGTCCCATGGCTCGCGGCCTTCGGTCCCGACGCCGGCCCTGCCGAGCAGATCGACCACAATGCGCTTGGCGCTCCCCACCAACCCCCATCATAGCGGCGAGCCGGCGGCGAATTCAACGCCTGACTCCGGCGTTCCGCAAACGCTGGCAGCGCTTGCCGCCCGATCTGTCACATCATCTGGCGCGACTACGGCTCGTCGCTGGGAAACAGCGGCGGCAGCGACGGCGTGCCGCGGGTGATCAGGTGATAGCGCAGCGAGATCACCATGTAGACCAGGCCGCCCGCGACGAGGTACTCGGGCAGCCGGCGCGCCAGACCGCAGCCGTAGCCGACCAGCATCGTCACCGCGAGCAGGCCGTCGACCCAGCGCCGCCCGGTCGGCGCCGCGCGCGGCATCCGCAGCTTCGACACCATCGACAGGCTGGCCGGTAGCAGCAGCCACGGCAAGAGCGGCATCAGGCCGTCGAGCCGGACGTCGCCCAGCAGGCGCAGCTGGTCGCTGCTCGGGTCGGCGGCGGTCCACGCCGGGTCGCCGTACTTGAGCGCCAGCGCGAACGTCGACGCGAGCATCCCGCCGATGTACGTCGTCGGCCAGCCGAAGAAGAACCGCCGCGTGCCGGAGACCGCGTGGGTGACGTTGAACCGGGCGAGCCGGATCGCCACGCAGAGGATCAGCAGCAGCGCGAGCACCGACAGCACGACGCGATGGACCGGATCGCTCCAGCCGGCGCCCGGCGTGTTGGCAAAGAACGCGTAGAACACGGTCGCCGGCGCGACGCCGAACGAGAAGAAGTCGGCGAACGAGTCGAGCTGCGCCCCGAACGGCGACGCCGCGCGCAGCCGCCGCGCGATCGCGCCGTCGATGTTGTCGGTGAGCAGGCAGTACATCGCCCACCACGCCGCGCTCCGGTAGCGGCCCTCGACCGCGCGCTGGACCGCGACGGCGGCGAACGTGATCCCGACCCCGGTGACCGCGTTGGGCAGGTAGTAGCGAAAGCGCCCCATGAGCTGCGGCCGATACTATCCGGGGAAGCGCGGATCGCGGCGATCGCCGGCCGCGCGGATCCGGCCGGATTGTTTTTCCGGGGCGCGCGCGGCTGCGACCAAAGATCCGCGTGGTCGGTTGCAAGCCAGCCCCGGGACGGCAGACCAGGCCTGCGCATTCGCGCAGGTCGCGGCGCGGCCCGATCGTGTGGGCAATGTGGGCGCTGGGTCTGGCGCTCGCGTCATGCGCGTCGCAGGACAACGTGAAGGTCTGCACCGCGGCCGGCCAGACCTACCTGTGCCCCGAGGACACCGCATGCGGCGTTGCCCCGACCCGGTGCGTGCGGCGCGCGGACTGCGGCGACGGCGTCATCGACCTCGGCGAGGCCTGCGACGACGGCAACACGCGCGACGGCGACGGCTGCAGCCACGATTGCCGGTCGACCGAGGTCTGCGGCAACGGGATCCTCGATCAGGCGGCCGGCGAGGTCTGCGACGATGGCAACACCCGAGGCGGCGACGGCTGCAGCCACGATTGCAAGTCACTCGAGGTCTGCGGCAACCAGATCGTCGACCGAGAGGCCGGCGAGGTCTGCGACGATGGCAACACGCTGGACGGCGACGGCTGCAGCCGCGATTGCCGGTCGACCGAGGTCTGCGGCAACCGCATCCTCGATCCCGGCGAGGTCTGCGACGACGGTCCGGTCGGCTCGGCCCGGTGCAGCACCAACTGCCGGTCGAACCTGACGTGCAACAACCTCGTGGTCGATCCGGGCGAGGAGTGCGACCACGGCCCGTTCGGCAGCAACAACCCGACCGGCAACCACGAAAACAACGACTGTCGCGGCGACTGCGTGATCAACCGCTGCGGCGACGGCTACGTCAACACGCAGCCCGGGCCGCACCGCGAGGACTGCGACGGCGCGATCCCCGCCGCCCGGAACAGCGTCGAGGCGCACCCGGTCGAGACCGCCAGCTGCAACCTCGATTGCACCTTCGCCCGGTGCGGCGACGGCAAGGTCAACCGCAGCGCGGGCGAGCAGTGCGACGACGGCAACACGGCCGACGGTGACGGCTGCTCGGCGACTTGCCGGTTCGAGATCTGCGGCGATGGCATCGTCAACAACGGCGAGGCCTGCGACCGCGCGCTGAGCCCGGCCACCTGCAACTTCGACTGCACGATCTCGATCTGCGGCGACGGCAAGGCGAACCCGTCGGCCATCCCGCCCGAGCAGTGCGACGACGGCAACCTGGTCGGCGGCGACGGCTGCTCGCCGACCTGCCGGTTCGAATAGCCGGCGCCGGCCGTTCGCGCGGTACGATTTCAACAGCCATGGATGCGCGGCCCGGTGGCGCCGAGCCGGTGGTCACCGCGCGGCACGGTGTTTTCCACGTGCTGCGGGCTCGATTTGCGAAGTTGTTTTTTCCGCGACACGCGATGAAGTCGACCAAATGCCGGGCTCTGATGAGGGCCACGGTTGGGGGGGGCAGCGCGGTCCTGTGCATCTGCGCAGGACCGCGCTGCTGCGGTCTGCGGGTCTGCAGCATTGACACGGCGACGCAGGCATTGGCTAGATGGTGGGTTATCACGGCAGGTCGGCAGGTAACATGGGCGATTCACGTCGTCCGTGAAGGAGACAATCGCGATGGCTTCGGCGGTGGCTGGTTGGCGAATCATGCTTGCGACCTGCGTGGTCGCGCTCGCGGCCTGTGCAGGACAGGACGACACCAAGATCTGCAGTTACAACGGCCAGACCTACCTGTGCCCCGGCACCATGCAGTGCGCCACCACGCAGGTGTTGTGCGTCGCGCCCGCGAGCTGCGGCAACGGCATCACCGATCCCGGCGAGGCCTGCGACGACGGCAACACGCGCGACGGCGACGGCTGCTCGTCCGACTGCAAGTCCAAGGAGGTCTGCGGCAACGGCATCGTCGATAACCGCTTCGACGACATCGCCAAGAACGAGATCTGCGATGACGGCAACACGGCCGACGGCGACGGCTGCTCGCACGACTGCAAGTCGCGCGAGGTGTGCGGCAACGGCATCATGGACAAGGGCGAGGTCTGCGACGACGGCGTGAACGACCACAAGGGCGGTGTGACGCCGCCCAAGGACAAGGACGGCTGCAACAAGGACTGCACGTCGACCGAGGTCTGCGGCAACTTCCAGATCGACCGGGAGGTCGGCGAGGTCTGCGATGACGGGCCGCTCGGCTCCGACAAGTGCAGTACGAACTGCCGCTCGAACCTGATGTGCAACAACTTCGCGCTCGATCCGGGCGAGGAGTGCGATCACGGCCTGTTCGGTGACAACAACCCCACCGGCAACGACAACCACAACGACTGCCGGAAGGACTGCGTGATCAATCGCTGCGGCGACGGCCACATCGACATGCAAGCCGGGCCGCACCACGAGGACTGCGACGACGCCCCGGCGGTCGCCCCCAACAGCGCCGAGGCCCATCCCACCGAGACCGCCGCCTGCAACATCGACTGCAGCTTCGCCCGGTGCGGCGACGGCAAGATCAACCGCAGCGCGAACGAGCAGTGCGACGACAGCAACGTCCTCGACAACGATGGCTGCTCGCACGACTGCAAGATCGAGTTCTGCGGCAACGGCAAGGTCGACAACGGTGAGCCCTGCGACTTCAGCGTCGACCCGGTAACCTGCAACCTCGACTGCACCGTCTCGGCCTGCGGCGACGGCAAGCTCAACCGCTCGGCGCTCCTGCCCGAGCAATGCGACGACCACAACGTCAGCCCCAACGACGGCTGCTCGCCGCTGTGTCAGTTCGAGCGCTGCGGCAACGGCGTGGTCGACGCTCAGGAAGAGTGCGACGGGCTCGCCGGCTTGCAGCCGTGCGCCGCGGACTGCCACCAGGAGCGCTGCGGCAACGGCATCCTCGATCACGATCCGGCGCGCAGCGTCGACGAGCAGTGCGACGACCACAACCTCGCCGACGGCGACGGCTGCTCGCACGACTGCAAGCTCGAGTTCTGCGGCGACGGCATCGTCAACAACGGCGAGGCCTGCGACCGCGCCAGGACGCCCGCGACCTGCAACCTCGACTGCACGGTCTCGGCCTGCGGCGACGGCAAGCTCAACCCGTCGGCCAGCCCGCCCGAGCAGTGCGACGACGGCAACCTCGCCTCGGGCGATGGCTGCTCGACGACCTGCACGCTCGAGCACTGCGGCAACGGCGTGATCGACGCGCTCGAGCAGTGCGACGGGCTCGCCGGCCTGCAGCCGTGCTCGGCCACCTGCCGCCAGGAGATCTGCGGCAACGGCATCCTCGACAACGACCCCGGCCACGCGATCGCCGAGCAGTGCGACGACGGCAACCTCGTCGATGGCGACGGCTGCTCCGCCGCCTGCACCTTCGAGTTCTGCGGCGACGGCATCGTCAACAACGGCGAGGCCTGCGACCGCGCCAAGACCCCCGCGACCTGCAACCTCGACTGCACGGTCTCGGCCTGCGGCGACGGCAAGCTCAACACCTCCGCGATCCCGCCCGAGCAGTGCGACGATCACAACACCACCCCCGGTGACGGCTGCTCGGCGACCTGCACGCTCGAGCGCTGCGGCAACGGGGTGCTCGATGCCCAGGAGGAATGCGATGGCGCGGTGGGCCTCCAGCCGTGCTCGGCCACGTGCCGCCAGGAGATCTGCGGCAACGGCATCCTCGACCGCGACCCCGGCCATGCGATCGCCGAGCAGTGCGACGACGGCAACACGATCGACGGCGACGGCTGCTCGGCGACCTGCAAGTTCGAGCTCTGCGGCGACGGCATCGTCAACAACGGCGAGGCCTGCGACCGCGCCGAGACCCCGGCGACCTGCAACCTCGATTGCACGCTGTCGAGCTGCGGCGACGGCAAGCTCAACACGTCCGCGGTCCCGCCCGAGCAATGCGACGATCACAACACGGTCAGCGGCGACGGCTGCTCGGCGACCTGCACGCTCGAGCACTGCGGCAACGGCGTGGTCGACGCGCTCGAGGACTGCGACGGGATCGCCGGCCTCCAGCCGTGCTCGGCCACGTGTCACCAGGAGATCTGTGGCAACGGCATCCTCGACCGCGACCCCGGCCACGCGATTTCCGAGCAGTGCGACGACGGCAACACGACCGACGGCGACGGCTGCTCGGCGACCTGCAAGTTCGAGTCTTGCGGCGACGGCATCGTCAACAACCACGAGGACTGCGACCGCGCCCTGACCCCGGCGACCTGCAACCTCGACTGCACGCTGTCGACCTGCGGCGACGGCAAGATGAACGCCTCCGCGATCCCCGCCGAGCAGTGCGACGATCACAACACGACCAGCGGCGATGGCTGCTCGGCGACCTGCACGCTCGAGCACTGCGGCAACGGCGTGGTCGACGCGCTCGAGGATTGCGACGGCATCGCCGGACTCCAGCCGTGCTCGGCCACCTGCCACCAGGAGCGCTGCGGCAACGGCATCCTCGACAACGACCCGGGCAACGGCATCGCCGAGGAGTGCGACGACGGCAACGAGCTCAACGGCGACGGCTGCTCCGCCGCCTGCACGTTCGAGTTCTGCGGCGACGGCATCGTCAACAACCGCGAGGCCTGCGATCGCAACGATACGCCCGCGACCTGCAACCTCGACTGCACGCTGTCGATCTGCGGCGACGGCAAGCTCAACGCCAGCGCCATCCCGGCCGAGGAGTGCGACGATCGCAACACGGTCAGCGGCGACGGCTGCTCGGAGACCTGCACGCTCGAGCACTGCGGCAATGGCGTGCGCGACGCCTTCGAGGACTGCGACGGCACAGCAGGCCTCCAGCCGTGCTCGGCGTCGTGCCACCAGGAGATCTGCGGCAACGGCATCCTCGACATCGACCCCGCGCACGCGATCGCCGAGGAGTGCGACGACGGCAACACGACCGATGGCGACGGCTGCTCGGCGACCTGCACGTTCGAGTTCTGCGGCGACGGCGTGGTCGGTCGCGGTGAGGCCTGCGACCGCGCGGCGACACCGGCGACCTGCAACCTCGACTGCACGCTGTCGATCTGCGGCGACGGCAAGGCCAACCCGTTCGCCGTTCCACCCGAGCAGTGCGACGATCACAACCTCACCAACGGCGACGGCTGCTCGGCGACCTGCACCTTCGAGGCGTCCTCGCCAGTGGCGCCGGTCAACCGCTCGTTCCTCCGCTGAGGCCCTGCGCTGAGGCTCGCCGCCGGCCCACCTGGCCCCACAGCCAGACCGGACGAGCAAACCCTTACGGCGGCGTCGGATTCGCAGATGGCCTTGCCAGGGAAACCGACAGCGCATCGCGGTTCCGGGGCTGCAGCGATGGCCTCGGGGATGCAACACTCCGCGCAACGCCATGGCAACCGTCAGTCCACTTCGCGACGAGAAAGCTCCCCCGGCCACCCCGGGGCCAGGGCAGGACGCCCCGGATGCCCCCAGGAACGAGCGCCGGCGGGCGCCGATCGTGCTCGCCGGCCTGGTGCTCGTCGCCGGGGCTGCCGCCACCGTCATCTACCTGACGCGGCTGGGCAAGGAAAAGACCGACGACGCGCAGGTCGAGGCCCACGTCTCGAGCGTTGCGTCGCGCATCGCCGGCCAGGTCAAGCGCGTGCTGGTCGTCGACAACCAGGAGGTCAAGCCCGGCCAGGTCCTGCTCGAGCTCGACGATCGGGACCAGCAGGTCAAGCTCGCGTCGGCGCGCCACGAGCTCGCGGCGGCGACCGCCAGTCTCCACCTGGCGCAGATCCAGCTCGCGCTGACCGAGAAGACCGCGCGGGCGAACCTGACGGTCGCCCAGGGCGCGATCGCGCAGGCCGCGGCGGTCACCGGCAGCAACGCGGCACAGATCGACCAGGCCCGGGCCGACGTGGCCGCGGCCGAGTCGCGCAAGCAGCTGACCAAGATCGACCGCGAGCGCGCCGAGCGGCTGCGGTCGATGGGCGCGTCGACCCAGGCCGAGATCGACGCGCGGGTCGCGGCCGATACCCAGGCCGACGCCTCGCTGGCCCAGGCCCGGGCCCAGCTCGCCAGCGCGCTGGCCAACCGCTCCAACTCGAGCGGCACCGAGGCCTCGGCGCGCGGCCGGCTGCTCGCAGCCCAGACCGTCGACGAGCAGGTCGAGGTCGCGCGGGCCCAGGTCGCGCTCGCGGAGGCCAGGGCCGCGCAGAACCAGGCCACGGTCGATCGCGCGGCGCTCGAGCTCGAGTACACCCGGGTCAAGGCCGAGATCGCCGGCACGGTCACCAAGCGCATGGTCGAGCCCGGCCAGCTGGTGTCGCCCGAGCGAGCGCTGATGGCGATCGTCGACCTCAGCGACACGTGGGTGGTCGCCAACCTCAAGGAGACCCAGCTGGCCGACGTCAAGGCCGGCCAACCCGCCGATGTCGAGATCGACACGTTCGACGGCACGCTGACCGGCCACGTCGACAGCATCGCCGCGGGCACCGGCTCGCGGTTCTCGCTGCTGCCGCCCGAGAACGCCACCGGCAACTTCATCAAGGTCACCCAGCGCGTCCCGGTCAAGATCAAGATCGACGACCGCGGCGGCCGGCTGCTACGCCCCGGCATGAGCGCCGAGGTCGTCATCCACACCCGCTGAGCCGCCGCGATGCAGCCCCAGATCCAGGGATCGAAGGTCGCGATCACCGCGACGACGATGGCGGCGGCGCTGATGGCGATGATCGATATCTCGATCGTCAACGTCGCGCTCAACGATATCCGGGCGAGCTTCGCGGCGCCGATCGACCAGATCGGCTGGGTCTCGACCGGCTACATGATGGCCAACATCGTCGTGATCCCGATGACCGGCTGGCTGCAGCGCCGGTTCGGGTTCCGCCGCTACTTCTCGACCTCGGTCGTGATCTTCACCGTCGCGAGCGCGCTGTGCGGCCTGGCGTGGAACCTGCCATCGCTGGTCGTGTTCCGGATCCTCCAGGGCATGGGCGGCGGCGCGATCATCCCGACCTCGCAGGCGATCCTGTTCGGGCGCTATCCCCGGGCCCAGCACGGCACGGCCGCGGCGCTGTTCGGCCTGGGCGCGATCACCGGCCCGCTGCTCGGCCCGAGCATCGGCGGCTACATGATCGCCTGGCTGGACTGGCACTGGATCTTCCTGGTCAACGTACCGATCGGGCTCGCCGTCGCGTTCGTGATCCCGCGCGTGCTCGAGGAGCCGGGGTTCACCCCCGACACCCGGCGGATCGACGCGGCCGGCATCGGCCTGCTCGCGGTCGGCATGGCGTCGCTGCAGTACGTGCTCGAGGAGGGCAACCGCGAGGGCTGGACCGACAGCACGCGGATCCTGGTGCTCGGCGCGACCGCGGCGATCGCGCTGGTCACGTTCGTCGTCCACGAGCTCGAGACCCCGAACCCGGTCGTCGATCTGCGGGTGTTCAAGAACCGCAACTACACCGCGGGCACCGGGCTCAACTTCCTGCTCGGCCTCGCCGTGTTCGGCGCGGCGTACCTGTTCTCGCTGTACTGCGGCGCGGTCATGCACTACCAGGCGCTCGACATCGGCCGGGTGTTCCTGCTCGCCGGGATGTCGCAGATCCTGCTGATGCCGTTCATCGGCAAGCTCGCGAACCGAGTCGACCCGCGCTACCTGCTGATCTGGGGCGTCACCTTCACGACCCTGTCGCAGTGGGTCGCCGCGCACCTGACCTCCGAGGCCGCGTTCTACGACCTGGTGATCCCGCAGCTGATCCGCTCGTTCGGCCTGGCGTTCGTGTTCGTCCCGGTCAGCATCGCGGCGCTGTCGGACCTGCCGCCCGCCCAGCGCGGCAACGCGACCGGGCTGTTCAACCTGACCCGCGAGCTCGGCGGCTCGCTCGGCACCGCGTGGATGGGCAAGGTCGTCGCCGACGGGATCGTGACCCACTCGGCGCACCTCGCCGAGCACGTCTCGGCCTACGATCCGGGGTTCCAGGAGCGCTGGATGGCGATCCTGCGCAGCGGCATGGATCCGGTGGCGACGCTGTCGGGCCGGGTGATGCACGAGTCGATGGTGATGTCGTTCGAGGACGGCTTCCGGGTCACGATGCTCGCGATCGGCCTGGGGATCGTCATGGTGCTGCTGCTCAAGCGCGCCGTGCCGCACGGCGCCCCCAGCGGCGCGCATTGACGCGGCCCTCGCCCGCCGTGGCGGGGTGATCTATCGTCGGGCCATGATCGAGCTGCTCGCCGCCGAGGTCCGCTGCCATCGCACGCCGAGCGGCCTGGTGCTCGAGTCGCCGGTCTCGCCTGCCACGCCGGTGCGCGCGGTCGGAGACTGGCTGGTGCGCTGGGCGCGCGAGACCCCGAGCGCGACGTTCCTCGCCGAGCGCGATCCGGCCGGCGCGTGGCTGCCGCTGACCTACGGCGACGCGCTCGACGCGGTCGAGGGCATCGCGAGCAGCCTGCTCGATCGCGGCGCGACGCCGGAGCGGCCGGTGATGATCCTGTCGGACAACAGCGTCGCCGCCGCGCTGATCGCGCTCGGGGCGATGCACGCCGGCGTCCCGGTGGCGCCGGTGTCGCCGGCGTACTCGCTGCAGTCGACCAGCTTCGGCCGGCTCCGCGCGGTGGCCGATCAGCTGCGGCCCGGCTTCGTGTTCGCCGACGATCCGGCGCGGTTTGGCCCCGCGCTCGCGGCGCTGGGCGAGCTCGACGGAGCGGTGGTGCTCGAGCCCGCGGCCCAGCTCGCCCGGACGCCGCGATCGCCGGCGCTCGATCGCGCGTTCGCGGCGATCACGCCCGACGTGATCGCCAAGGTGCTGTTCACCTCGGGCTCGACCGGCGCGCCCAAGGGCGTGGTCAACACCCACCGCATGCTGACCTCGAACCAGGAGAGCCTGGCCGCGTGCTGGCCGTTCCTGGCCACGACGCCGCCGGTGATCGTCGACTGGCTGCCGTGGAGCCACACGTTCGGCGGCAACCACAACTTCCACCTCGTGCTGCGCGCGGGCGGTGCGCTCTACGTCGATCGCGGCCGCCCCGTGCCCGGGCTGATCGAGACCACGATCGCCAACCTCGCCGACGTGTCGCCGACCCTGTGGTTCAACGTGCCGCGCGGCTTCGATCAGGCGGTCGCGCTGCTCGAGGCCGACGAGCGCGCCGCCGCCGCGGTGTTCGCCCGGCTCGACCTGGTGTTCCACGCCGCCGCCGCGCTGGGGCCGCAGACCCGGGCGCGGCTCGAGCGCGTCGCCGTCCGCGCCGGCCGGCCCGACGTGTTCTTCACCTCGGCATGGGGCTCGACCGAGACCTCGCCGCTGGCGACCTCGGCGCACTTCGCGACCCCGACCACCGGCAACCTCGGCCTGCCGATCCCCGGCGTCCAGCTCAAGCTCGCGCCGGTGCAGGACCGGCTCGAGCTCCGCGTCCGCGGCCCCAACGTCACGCCCGGCACCTGGCAGCCCGGCGGCGGCATCGCGCCGGCCGCCCTCGATCCCGAGGGCTTCCTGCCCACCGGCGACGCCGGCCGGCTGGTCGACGACGCGCGCCCCGCCGCGGGCATCGTGTTCGGCGGCCGGCTCGGCGAGAACTTCAAGCTGTCGTCGGGCACCTGGGTCTGCGTCGCGCAGGTCCGGCTCGCGCTGATCGAGGCCCTCGCGCCGCTGGTCCTCGATGCCGTGATCGCCGGCCACGATCGCGATCAGCTCGCCGCGCTGGTGTTCCCGACCCCGGCCGCCCGCGAGCTCGACCCCGCCGCGCTCGCCGATCGGTTGCGCGCCCAGCTCGCCGCGCACAATGCCGCACACCCGCTCGGCAGCGAGCGGATCGCCCGCGCGCTGGTCGCGGCCGAGCCGCTGTCGCTCGACGATGGCGAGACCACCGACAAGGGCTACACCAACCAGCGCCGGGTGCTCGATCGCCGCGCCGCCGCGATCGCCGAGCTGCTGGCCGAGCCGCCCGGCCCGGCCGTGGTGGTGGCGGATCCCTCGGTGTAGCCGCCTCACATCATCGCAGGCGTCGGGGGCTGTGATACATCCCCGCCGTGGGCCTGCTCGATGACTGCTTCGCCGCGAACCGCCGCTGGGCACGGGAGACCGTCAACCGCGACCCGGGGTTCTTCTCACGGCTCGAGAAGCTGCAGACGCCCGACCTGCTGTGGATCGGCTGCTCCGACAGCCGGCTGCCGCCCAACGAGATCATCGGCCGCGTCCCGGGCGAGCTGTTCGTCCACCGAAACGTCGCCAACCTGGTCGAGCACACCGACGTCAATTGCCTGTCGGTGCTGCAGTATGCGGTCGACGTGCTCAAGGTCAAGCACGTCATCGTGTGCGGCCACTACGGCTGCGGCGGCGTGCGCGCGGCGATGAGCTCCCAGCCGCTCGGCCTGATCGACAACTGGCTGCGCCACATCCGGGACGTCCATTTATGGAACCGCGAGGAGCTGGCCGCGATCGAGGACCTCGACGCGCGCGCCGACCGGCTCGCCGAGCTCAACGTCCAGGCGCAGGTCGCCAACGTGTGTCACACGACGATCGTCCAGGATGCGTGGCAGCGCGGCCAGCCGCTCACCGTCCACAGCTGGATCTACTCGCTGCACGATGGCCTGCTCCGTGATCTGGGCCTCGGCATCGGGTCTCCGGACCAGATTCCTCCCGAGTACCGGCTGTTCTACTGATCGCAACCCCGACCGACCCCGAACGAAACACCGCGGGCGCGCGCGCCGCGTGGTACGATGGGGCGTGGCAGTATTCAACGGCGTGAAGATCTTCTCGGCGACGATGTTCGCCGACCGCGGACAGCTCGGCGAACGCGTCACGGAGTGGCTCGCGAACAATCGCCATCGCAAGATGACCGACATCATCGTCACCCAGTCGAGCGACGCCGCGTTTCACTGCGTCACGATCTCGATCTTCTATCACGAGGCCGCACGCTAGCCGCGGCGCCGCGCGCCGCGCTCAGGTCCGGTGGAAGTAGTCGTCGGTGCCGTCGAGCCAGTCCTGGCGCGGCGGGCTGAACACGTCGACGTCGAGCGTGTCCTCGAGTGCCTCGGCCTTGTGCGGCACGTTGGACGGGATCACCAGCACGTCGCCGGCGCGGACCACGATCTCCTTCGCGCCGTCCTCGCCGATCCAGAACCGGAGCGCGCCCTCGAGGATGTAGGTCAGCTGCTCGTTGTCGTGCGAGTGCTTCGGCACGATCGCGCCCTTGGCGAGGTAGACGTGCGCGAGCATCATGCGCTCGCCGACGACCAGGCGGCGGTCGATCTGCTCGGTCACCTTCTGCCTGGGCATGTCGTCCCAGCGGTACAGCGCAACGTGGTCGGTGGTGGGCGCGGTCTTGGTCATGGGATCTCCTTCGCGGGCGTGGGTCAGAACGTGGCCCCCATCAGGCCGCCGTCGATCTGCAGGGACGTTCCGGTGATGTAAGCGGCGCGCTCCGAGAGCAGGAACGCCACGGCATCGGCGAGCTCCTCGGGGCGGCCGAACCGGCGCGCCGGGATCTCGGCCTGGACTCGCTCTTCCCACGCCGCGCGCGTCGTGCCGTGCTGCTGGGCGCGGATCTCGTTCAGGTGGATCTGGCGATCGGTCAGGAAGTGACCGGGCAGCACGGCGTTGACCGTGATCCCGTCGGCCGCGACCTGCGACGCCAGGCTGGTCGTCAGCGCCGACAGCCCGGCGCGCAGCGTCGACGAGATCGTGAGCAGCGACCACGGCCGCTTGGCGACGAACGACGTCAGGTGGACGATCCGGCCGTACTTCGCCGCGCGCATCGCCGGCAGCGTCAGCCGGCACAGCCGGACCACGTTCATCAGCGTGCTGTCGATCCCGGCGCGCCAGGCGGTCTCCTCGAGCTCCTCGAGCGCACCGACCGGAGGACCGCCGGTGTTGGTGACCAGCAGCGCCGGAGCGCCGAACCGCTCGACCGTCGCGGCGTGCCAGCGCTCGAGGTCCTCGGCCCGGCTGACGTCGACCGGCATCGCCAGGACCTCGCCGCCGGCGGCGCGCAGCGCCTGCTCGGTCTCGGCCAGCGGCCCCGCCGTGCGCGCGCCGATCGACACCCGCGCGCCCTCGGCGACCAGCACCGTCGCGATCGCGCGCCCCAGACCTTTCGATCCGGCCGCCACCATGGCGGTGCGGCCGCGAATACCGAGCTCCATACCCGGCAGTCTAGGACAATGCGCCGCGGCGCTCGACCACCGCGCGCACTTTCTCTGCGGCCGGCCGCGGCCGGTTGCGGCCGGTTGCGCCCGGTCAGCGGTGCTCGTCGTGCTCCGCGTCCCCGCAGCTCGGCCCGATCCGCTCGTCGATCGCGTACGCCTCGGGCGGGAGCTGCAACCACACCAGGTGGCGCGCCGGCCGCGGTGCGCCGCCGCTCAGGTCGTAGCTCGTGTACTCCCCGGCGCCCTCCGCGAGCAGCGCCCGCGCGCCGCCGCGGTCCGCGAGCACGGCGGTGAGCAGCAGCGGATGGTCCTGGCCCTCGGTGACCTTGACCGCGCGGCCATCCTGCCCGGCGACGAAGAACCCGGCGAACGTGTCGGCCTTCCAGTCGCACTGCGACGCGGCCGGCGCATCGCGCACATCGGGCGCATCGCGCACATCCGGCGCATCGCGCGCATCGCGCGCATCCGGCGGGATCGTCAGCCAGTTCACCGCGCCCGCCCACGCGACCGGCCGGCCGGCGACATCGACCTGGCCGAACGCCCACAGCATCTCGCAGCCCGGCGGCCGGCAATCATGCGGCGGGACGATCGCCGCGATCGCCGGCGGCAGCGGCGTCTGCTTGACCGGCCGCTGCCAGCGCTTCTGCGCGTCGGTCTCGCCGACCCGCGCCGCCACCGGCTGCGGCACCAGGACCTGGCACTCGGTCGGCGGCTGCGCCGACACCAGCGCGATCGCCTCGGCGTCCTGCTGCTGGTCCGGCGGCGGCGCCGCGCAGCCGGTGAGCTCGACGCCATACGTCACGTTCGGCACCGACGAGTCCACCGCGGCCGCGTAGTACGACCCGACCGCCGCCTTGCACGGCGGCTGCCCCGGCGTCACCAGCCACACGCTCGCCGGCGCCTGCGGCACGCCGAGCGCGCCCGCCGTGGTCGGATCGATCGCGGCATACTCGGGCTGGTCGGCGATGCGCTCGACCCGTAGATCGTGCAGCGGCAGCACCCAGCCGGTGTGGCCGGCCGACCCCGCCGCCGCCGCCGCCGATGCCTCGGGGTCCTGCGTCAGGTACGACGCCACGTAGACGCCGTCGGCCGCCGGGCACCCGGCCCCGGCCGCCGCGGTCGACACCGGCGGCCGCGGCCCCGCGCCCGGCATCGGACAACCGGCCAGGAGCGTCACGAACGCTGGAAGCCATCGCATCATATCCCGATGGTGTGCCACAACCGCGCGCGCCGGACAGCCCGCGGCGCGACCGGCGTGATGCAGGTCCCGGCCACACACCAGGCCACGAAGCGATACGGCCGCCGCCACGTCCATGCCGATCGGGCAGTGACCCGGCCGGTCTGCTGGGCATTTGCATGCCGGAGCATGGTCTCGTGGCCGTCGAGTTCGGCACGCGGCGGTCGGGCCGACGCGCGGGCTATCGGAGCCGGGGCGCGGCGTGGGATCGGGCGATTGTCCGGGATCTGTCCGGATCTCGGACATCCCGGCCGCAGGCTGGACACTCCGGACAGTAGCGCCGGTGATTCTCATGAGATACATTGGCGCAGGACGTGCTCACGTCCCCGAGCGCCATGCTCGCTCGTCCGCACGATGCACTGTTCAAGTCGGCGTTCGAAGATCCGGCCGCTGCAGCGGCGCTGCTGCGCGCGTTGCTCCCGGCGGCGATCCGCGAGATCATCGCGTGGGACACGCTCGATGGCGAGCCTGCCTCGTTCGTCGATCCGGCGCTCGGTGATCACCACGGCGATCTGCTGTTCTCGGCGCGGCTACGCACCTCCGAGCCGGCACTGATCTTCGTCCTGCTCGAGCACCAGAGCACCGAGGATCCCGCGATGTCGCTCGTGCGCTGTCGTATCAGATCCGGATCTGGAACCGGTTTCGCAGGAAGCACCCGGCGGCCTGGCTTCCACCGATCCTCACCGTGCTCGTGAGCCATGTGCCCGGCGGCTGGGCGACGTCCCGCTCGCTCGAGGCCATGTTCGCTCCGGGCGTGATCGCCGTCCCTCCCCTGGCGGCGCTGGTCCCGCGCTCGTCGTTGATCATCGAGGATCTCGTCCTTCTGTCCAATGCCGAGCTCCAGGCTCGTCCGCTCGCCGCGTTCCCGAAGCTTGCCCTCTGGCTGTTGCGCGATGCTCGCGATCCGAGGCGCCTGCTGGACCGCTTCGACACCTGGATCGACACCTTCGCAGAGGCCGAACGAGCCCCGTCCGGCGCCGATGCGATCTCCGCCTTGCTGACCTACCTGTTCCGGGTCGTCGACCCGATGCACCACGACGAGCTTCATGCCAAGATCCGTCAACTGGGCACTCACACCGAGGAAATCGCCATGACCATCGCCGAGATGTGGCTCGAGCAAGGGCTCGCAAGAGGCCGCAAGGAGGGCCAGATCGCCGCGTTGCGCAGCCTCCTCGTCGCCAAGTTCGGCGCCCGGACGCTGGACGCGCGATACCAGGCGGTCCTGCATGCGGCCACGCCCGAGGTGATCGACCGCTGCCTCCAGCGCGTGCTGACCGCCGACTCGCTCTCCGCGGTGTTCGAGGGCTGAGGGTGGCAGCGAGATCGCCCGGCCGGGCAGCGTGTCGGCACGTGATCGTCGCGTCCGGGCGATTATCCTTCGACGCTGCGGCGCTCGGCCGGCAGGCGGCCGCTGTCGCGACGCTCCGCGAAGTGCCGATCATCCTCGACGGCGCATCCGGCGCCGATCGCGCCGGATGACCCGGCCGGGCTACGGCAGGAACCGCGCGCGCTGCTCGGGGGTCACCAGCTGGCAGGCGTCGGCGTGGCCCCAGATCCGGTAGCGGACGGCGGCGATCAGTCGATAGCCCAGATCGAGCACGACGCCGGGGAACCAGCGAACCCCGTGGGCCCAGCGCCACGGCGGGCGCAGGTGCTGGGCGATGTGGAGCAGCGCCTTGCTGCGCAGGTAGGCGCGGCCGCCGCCGACGTAGACCACCGACGAGATCGCCGCCGGGATCCGGGGATGGTGCCGGCGCAGCACGGCCGCGGTGGTGCCCTGGAGCGGGGCGAACCGGATCTCGTGGTCGCGCTCGTGGGCGAGGATCCAGCACACCGACTTCGCGCAGAACCCGCAGTCGCCGTCGTAGAGCACGACCGGCCCGGCGGGGAGCTCGCGCGACGGCGCGGCGCGCGTGAAGTCGACGACGGCCATGACACCAGCTTGCCGCGTTTCGCGGTCGCGGCAACGCATGCTGCGCGGGGGCGGCCTGCTATGGTGATCGAGGTGCTCGGCGCGATCGTCCGGATCCTGCTCAGCTCGGCGGTGTCCGCCGGGATCCATGGGTACCTGTGGCTGCGGCTGGTGCGTCCGGCGCACCTGCCGCGGCGCTGGCGCTTGATCGCGACCCTGGGCCTCGTCGTGATGTTCCTGTCGATCCCGATCACGATCACGAGCCGGATCTCCGCGCCGGCGCTCGCGTCGAAGCTGAGCTGGATCTCGATGCCGTGGATGGCGCTCGCCGGGCTGGTGTTCGTGGCGCTGGTCGTGATCGACGTCCTGCGGCTGATCGGCCAGCTGGTGACGCTCGTGCGGCGCTCGCCGGCGCGGCAGGCCCCGGCCGCCGCGCTGTCGCGCCGGCAGTTCCTGACCCGGGTCACCGGCGGCGCGGCGCTGGCGGTCGGCAGTGGTAGCGTGGTGACCGGCATGGCCGAGGCCCGAGGGACCCACGAAGTCGTCGACGTCGAGGTCCGGCTGCCCAGGCTGCCGCGCGCGCTCGACGGCTTCACGATCGTCCAGCTCACCGACCTCCACACCGGGATGACGATCGATCGCGCGTTCGTCCAGCGCGTGGTCGACCAGGCCAACCGGCTGTCGCCCGATCTGATCGCGCTGACCGGCGACCTGATCGATGGCAAGGTCGAGGATCTGCGCGATGACGTCGCGCCGCTCGGTCAGCTGCGGGCGCGCCACGGCGTGTTCGCGATCACCGGCAACCACGAGTACTACGCCGGGGCCGACGCGTGGATCGCCGAGATCACGCGGCTCGGGGCACGCTATCTGCGCAACCAGCGGGTGGTGATCGGCGACGGCGCCGCGAGCTTCGACCTCGCCGGCGTCGATGACTACTCGGCGAGCGCCTGGCCCGGCCACGGCGAGGATCTGCCGGCCGCGCTCGCGGGGCGCGATCCATCGCGGCCGCTGGTGCTCCTCGCGCACCAGCCGCGCCAGGTCCACCGCGCTGCGCGCCACGGGGTCGACCTGCAGCTCTCGGGGCACACCCACGGCGGCCAGATCTGGCCGTGGCACTACATCGTGCGCCTCCAGCAGGGCGGCCTGCTCGCCGGGCGCTACGAGGTCGGCGGCACCCAGCTCTACGTCAGCCGCGGCTGCGGCTACTGGGGCCCGCCGGTGCGGCTGCTCGCGCCGCTCGAGATCACGCGCGTGATCCTGCGCGCCGGCTGAGCGGCAGCCGTGCAAGCGGCCGGGCGCGTAGTACAACGCCGGCCATGCGTTCCTTCGTGATCGGACTCCTGGCGCTGTCCGGCCTGACCGCCGCGGCCGCGGCCGCGCCGCCCAAGCTGACGCTCGAGCAGGTGATCGCCAGGGCGCTCGCGAGCCCGCGGGCCGCGATGGCCCGGAGCGACACGTCGGGCGCCGAGGCCCGGGTCGACGAGGCCGACGCCGCCCGGCTGCCGCGAGCCCGGGCGACCGCGTTCGGGACGATCAGCCCCGAGATCCGCTGCATCGATCCGACCTGCCAGGAGACCTCGCCGAAGAACTTCGCGCTCCGGTTCTCCGGGCTGTTCGGCAGCGCGCAGATCGACATCACCCAGCCGATCTACACGTTCGGCAAGATCGCCCACGCCCGCAGCGCCGCGCGCGCCGGGCTCGACGCGCAGCGCGCGCTCGCCGACGAGGCGGCCGGCGATCTCGCGGTCGATGCCGCGAAGGCCTACTGGGGGCTCAAGACCGCCCGCGAGCTCGGCGCGATGCTCGACGACGGCATCGAGCAGATCGACAAGGCGCTCGCCCAGCTCCAGGACGACAGCGGCGGGGGCAAGGGCAAGCCCGCGGTCTCGATCCAGGATCGCCAGCGCGTCGCCGTGCTGCTCGCCGAGGCCAGGGTCCAGCGCGCCGACGCCGCGCAGGCCGAGTCCGAGGCGCTCGCCGGGCTGCGCGCGCTGACCGGGGTCCCCGACGCCGACCTCGACGATGCCCAGCTCGCGCCGGTCGACCGCCCGGTGCCGAGCCGCGCCGCCGCCGAGCACCGGCCGCAGGCGCTGGCCGCCCGGACCGGAGCGCTCGCCGCCGACGAGCTGGCGGAGATGGCGACCAGCCAGTACTTCCCCGATGTCGCGGTGGTCGCGTCCGGCGTGATCGCGCGCGCGCAGGGCGTCGACGATCCGCCGAGCGCGTTCGCCAACGATCCGTACAACCGCAGCGGCGCCGGCGTCGTCGTCGGGCTTTCGTGGACGCTCGAACCGTGGACGGTCGCGGCCCGGGTCGCGAAGGCCCGCGCGGACGCGCGCAAGGCGCACGCCCAGTCCGAGCTCGCCGCGATCGGCGCGCGCTACGACGCCGACAACGCGCTCGCCGACGCGACCGCGGCGCACGACAAGGTCGCGGCGGCCGGCCAGGGCGAGCAGGCGGCCCGGACCTGGCTCGCGTCGGTGCTGCAAGCCGAGGCGATCGGCACGGCCGAATCCCGAGATCTGGCAGACGCCTACATCGCCTGGTTCCAGATGCGGGCGCGCTGGGCACAGGCAGTCTTCCAATGGAACGTCGCCGTGGTACGCCTCGATCGCGCCGCCGGTGAATTTCACGCCGGCCCCCACCGTCCCTGACGCACGAGTCTCTGGAGAACACGCATGCTGCGCCGATCGATCGCCCTCGTCCTTGCGCTCGCCTCTGCCGCCGTCCTCTCGGCTGGTCTGGGGCCCACGGTGGCCACCGCCCAGCCCGCCGCCCGCACAGGCCCCGGCACCCAGGCGGTCAAGGCCGCCAACGACACGATGGCCGCGCTGCTCAAGCAGAAGGTCACGCCGGGCTCCAAGGACGAGAAGGAGCTCGCGGCCAAGGTCACGACCAGCGTCCGCGGCTTCCTCGACATCGACCAGCTGGGCAAGCGCGCCATGGTCGACAACTGGCCGAAGCTGTCGAAGGCCCAGCAGGACCAGTTCCTCGGCCTGCTCCGCGCGCTGATCGAGGACAACTACGTCCGCGGGCTGCGCGCCAACCTCGACTACCAGGTCGACTACACCGGCGAGTCGACCGACAAGGACGGCAACGTGGTCGTCACGACCAAGATCAACACCAAGCGCAAGGGCCGGCCCTACGCGATCGAGGTCGACTACGTCCTGGTCAAGGACGGCGACAAGCTGCGCGCCTGGGACGTCAAGACCGACGGCGTCGGCCTGGTCGAGAACTACCGCACGATGTTCGACAAGATCATCGACAAGGACGGCTTCGACGGCCTGATCGCCAGGATGAAGAAGAAGCAGGCGGCGACCGGCAGCTGACCGCGGTCCACCGCCCGTGCGGCCACGCCCGGCGAGCGCCCGCGCATCATCGCCGAACGCCCGCGAACCCGCCGCGGCGGCCAGCCCGCGGCGCCTGCGCGTTGTAGGCTAGCTGCGATGGCGCAGATGGCACCGCACCGCGAGCTCGCCCAGGCGTGGCTCGCCGAAGATCCCGACCCGAACACCGTCGCCGAGCTGCGCGCGCTGCTCGCTGCATGCGACGCCGGTGATGCCGCCGCGCAGAAGGACCTCGCCGAACGGTTCACCGGCTCGCTCGAGTTCGGCACCGCGGGGCTGCGCGGCATCCTCGGCGCCGGGCCGCAGCGCATGAACCGCGTGCTGGTGCGCAAGGTCAGCGCGGGCCTGGCGGCGTACCTGCTTGCCCACGTCCCCAACGCCCGCGAGCGCGGCGTGGTGATCGGCCACGACGCGCGCCACCTGTCGCGCGAATTCTCCGAGGACACGGCGCGCGTGCTCGGCGGCGCCGGGATCCGGAGCTACCTCGCGCACCGGCCGTGGCCGACGCCGATGACCGCGTGGGCGGTGACCGCGCAGCGGGCCTGCGCCGGTGTCATGGTCACCGCGTCGCACAACCCGCCCGCGTACAACGGCTACAAGGTGTACTGGGGCAACGGCGCGCAGATCATCCCGCCGCACGACACCGGCATCGCCGCGGCGATCGCCGAGATCGGCCGCAGCGATCGGCTCGCGATGCCGCCGCTCGACCAGCTCCGCGCCGCCGGGACGGTGGTCGACCTGACCGAGGCACTGCACGACGAGTACCTGACGAAGATCGCCGCGCTGCGCGCCAGCCCCGGGATCGACGGCAGCGGCCTGGTGATCGCGTACACCCCGCTGCATGGTGTCGGCGCGCGCTCGGTCGAGCCCGGCCTGGCCCGTGCCGGGTTCCCGAACGTCCACACCGAGCCATCGCAGCGCGAGCCCGATCCGGACTTCCCGACCGTCGCGTTCCCCAACCCCGAGGAGAAGGGCGCGATGGACCGGGTGCTCGCGCTCGCCGCGCGGGTCTCGGCCGATCTGGTGCTCGCCAACGACCCCGACGCCGACCGGCTGTGCATCGCCTTGCCGGACGCCGGCGCCGCCGCCGGCTACCGCGTCCTGACCGGCGACCAGACCGGCGCCGTGCTCGCCGACTACCTGCTCGAGGTCGGCGCCAAGGATCGCCGCATGGTCGCGACCACGATCGTCTCGTCGCAGCTGCTCGGCTTCCTCGCGCGCCAGGCCGGCGCCGACTACCGCGAGGTCCTGACCGGCTTCAAGTGGATCGGCAACGCCGCGATGGACTACGAGCGGACCTCCGGCGGCCGGTTCGTCATGGGCTACGAGGAGGCGATCGGGTTCTCGGTCGGCCCCCTGGTCCGCGACAAGGACGGCGTGTCGGCGGCGCTGATCATCGCCGAGCTGTGCGCGTGGAACCGGGCGCGCGGCCGCTCGGTGCTCGATCACCTCGACGACATCTACCGCAGGGTCGGGCTGTTCGTGACCGAGCAGGTGTCGCTGACCCGGCCCGGCGCCGACGGCCTGGCCCAGATCCGGGACGCGATGACCCGGTTCCGCGGCGCGCCGCCCCGGCAGCTCGCCGGCCACGCGATCGAGACCGTGGTCGATCTGTCGCGCGGCGAGGGCGGCCTGCCGCCGTCGGACGTGCTGGTGTTCAAGCTCGCCGGCGGTCGCCGCGTGATCATGCGGCCCAGCGGCACCGAGCCCAAGCTCAAGAGCTACTACGAGGTCCGGGTCGAGGTCGGCCAAGGCGAGGCGATCGCGGATGCCCGGACCCGCGGCCAGGCCGACCTGGCGCGCCTGCGCGATGCCCACCAGCAGCTCCTGGCCTGAGGTAGGCTGCGGCCTGCCATGACCCACGTCGCCATCGTCACCGGAGGATCCTCCGGCATCGGCGCGGCCGCCGCGCTCGAGCTCGCCCACCGCGGCTGGTCCGTGGTCGTCAACTATGCGCGAAGCGAGGCCGAGGCCCGCGACATCGCCGCGCGCTGCGGCGACGCGATCGCCGTCCAGGCCGACGTCTCCGAGGACGCCGAGTGCCGGAAGCTGGCCCAGGCCGCGCTCGACAAGTGGGGCCGGATCGACGCCCTGGTCAACAACGCCGGCACCACCAAGTTCGTCGATCATGCCGACCTCGACGGCCTGACCGGCGACGACTTCCTGCGGATCTACCGGACCAACGTGGTTGGCCCGTTCCAGATGACCCGGGCCTGCGTGCCGGCGCTCAAGGCCAGCCGCGGCGCGATCGTCAACGTGTCGTCGGTCGCGTCGCAGCTCGGCATCGGGTCATCGGTCGCGTACGCCGCGTCCAAGGCCGCGCTCAACACGATGACCTACTCGCTGGCGCGCTCGCTCGGCCCCGAGATCCGGGTCAACGCGGTGTGCCCCGGCTACGTTGACACGCCGTGGCACCACAACGCGCACGGCACGCCGCGCGCCAACCAGATCGCGGCGCACTACGCCACGATGGTGCCGCTCAAGGACTTCGCGCGGCCCGACGACATCGCCGACGCGATCGTCTGGCTGATCGTCGGCGCGCGTCACATCACCGGCGAGGCGATCTTCGTCGACGGCGGCCTGCACATCACGCCGCCGCGCTAGCCGCCGAGATCGAACCGGCCGAGCAGCCCGGTGAAGCCGTACAGGTTCAGGCGCTTGTCCTGGACCAGCGTGAAGTCCATCGCCATCACCGCGTTCTCGTACAGGAACAGCGACAGGCTCGCCGCGACCACCGGCGCGACCGCGAGCCGCGGCGTGATCCGGTAGTCGATGCCGAGCTGGACCCGCAGGAGCTCGAGGCCCTGCATCGAGCTGCCTCGCCCGTCGGCCTGGGTCAGCCACAGCCCGCGCCAGCCCGCGCCGACGCTGACCCATGGATCGAGCGCCCGCGCCTCCTTGCCGTGCCACACCGCCTGGACCCCGGCGGTCGCGCCGTACGCCCGGCTGCCGTCGAGCGCCGGATCGCTGCGCCGGAACCACGCGAGCGTGCCGTAGAGCCCAGCGCTGAACCGGGCGCTCGGGCGATAGGCGAGCTGGAGCTCGACCGTCCCGCCCGGCCCTGTCAGATCTTGAACGCTGCCGATCGCGCCGGCGCCGCCGACGCCCTGCGTGTAGCCGCCGCCGAGCGCGAGCTCGAAGCTGGGCCGGGTGGGCGTCACCGGGCGATCGAGCGCGCCGCTGAGATCAAATGCATCCGGGTTGAGTGCCTCGGGATCGGCGTGGGCCGTGCCGGTCATGGCCAGCGCGCCGGCCAGGGCGGCAGGAATCATGTGGAATGCCTTGCCGACGATCGAGCGAGCCGCGCGCGCCATCCCCGATCACCGAGCAATCCGCGCGCCAGTGCACGCCCGGCGTGATGTCGCGGACATGGGACGGCCGCGGGTGCGCGAAACCGACCGCCTGACGGAATCGCTTACAGGCAAGCACTGCCAGCCGCTGCTAGCCGAGCGGGCAGGCGCGATCGGCGCGGGCCTCAGTTTTCCCCCGTGGACGATGAGCGCGATCTGACATGGGACGACACGGACTCGCCAGATGCCGCCGTACAGCAGTGCATCGAGCCGGAGCTCCTTCGCACAGCAGAGGTCATGTGTGGCACATCGCCTGCAATCGGTCGCGCCGCCCAGGAGGGAACCATGCGTACTGTCATGCCATTCATCGCCGCCATCTCGCTCGCGGCCTCGCTGCCGCTCGCCGGAGGCTGCGTCAGCCCCGATTCCGCCAGCCCCGCGCCGGCCACCAGCCTGCTCGAGCTGCCGCTCACCCAGACCGGCTCGCACGGCGAGCTGTTCCGGCTCACCAGCGCGACCTTCGACATCTCCGGCGGAGGCGGCTTCTTCCAGACGGTGACCAGCGGCACCGAGTCGTCGATCTTGCTCGCGGTGCCGCCCGGCCTGATGTCGATCCTGCTGCGCGACGGCTGGCGGCTCGAGAAGTCGCTCGACAGCGGCGCGTCGTTCCAGCAGGTCGACGCGGTGCTCGGCACGTTCAACCCGTTCGCCCTGCGGATCCTCGCCAGCCAGCCGGCGATCGCCGAGTTCGACTTCCTGGTCCGGGACGTCAACGGCACGCTCGAGATCCGGCTCGGTGTGGTCACCCAGCCGCGCGAGCTCGCCGGCGGCGTGGTCGCCAGCGCCGCGAGCGACGGGCTCGCCGCCTACGCGCGGGCACGGATGGACTTCGCGGTGTTCTTCGACCTCGCCCAGCTCGATCACCTGACCGGCGCCGATGGCAGCAAGACGCTGGCGTACACCGCCGGCGCCGCCGCGCTCGAGCTCTACAACGATCCGGCCGGCACGCTGACCACGGCGCTCGGCCAGGGCCAGACCGGCGGCTTCCTGAGCTACTTCGTCACCGCCCGGCCCGACGGGACTGTCGATCTCGAGGGCTCGATGTCCCAGGGCAACGTCAACGTCAACTTCGGCCTCCACGCGATCGACCTGCCGCCGGCGATCGGCCCCGACGGCTTCCCGGTCGACGAGTTCTTCTTCGATTCGACCCTGCCGTTCACGCTCGACTCGTTCGATCCGGCCGGGACGGTCACCGGCGTGCTGCGACTGCGCCAGCTGGTTCCATAGCCGGTAGGGGATTGACCATCTGACGGGGCTCTGTGTGCGGTCCCCGCGAAGATCCTCGATCGCGCGAACCACCGGTCTGGCTCGCAGCGGATCGGCCTGATCGATCAGGTCCGCCTCATGAAAGTCGCGCGAGCCCCCTCGGAAATCTGTGGCGACACCGCACGGACCGGCTGCTTCTGATGCGGAATTTCAATCACCGGATCGGGCCTGCCGCATTCAGCTCCGTCCATCGCACCATCCCGCGCGCCGGCGCACGGCAGCGTGGTCTATGCTGGCGCGATGCGCAGCGGCGGGGTCTCGCTCGTGGTCCTCGGCGCGTGTGGATTTCACTCGCCATCCGAGGGCACGTTCTGCGATCCGGCCGATCCGCACGTCATCGTGTGCTTCGACTTCGAGGGTGAAGCGAGCGATGGCTCGTCGAATCACCTCGACGCGACGGCGACGAACGTGGGATTCAGCGAGGGACGCGCCGGCATGGCAATGCGGTTCGGGACCGACAGCGCGGTCGACGTCGCCGACAGTCCGGTGCTCGACGTCGCGAACCTGACGATCGAGGCGTGGATCCAGCCGTGGCAGTTGCCGACGCTGGGCAACCGCGCGGGCATCCTCGACGTCAACGGCCAGTACGGCATGTTCCTGCATTCGCTGTACACGATGGTGTGCAGCTTCGGCGGCGGCCCGGCAGCGATCGCCGCGTCGCCCGCGATCGCCCCGTTTCGCTGGAGCCACATCGCGTGCACCTACGACAGAAAGTCCGCGGTGCTCTACATCAACGGCTCGCCGGTCGCGCGATCGCTGGGCAGCGCGGCGCCGTCGACCGCCGGCACGACCGGGATGTCGATCGGCGCCGACAACCCGCCGGGCTCCGGCTCCCACTGGATCGGCCTGCTCGATCAGGTCCGGCTCGTGGACGTCGCGCGCACCGCGCAGCAGATCTGCAGCGACGCCGGCCGGTCCAGCTGCCCGTGACCCGGCGGGCTCAACCCAGCGCCGCCAGCGGCAGCAGCGCGACCTCGTCGGCGGGTACCCGGCGCAGCTCGCCATCGATCAATATCAAATCTGCGACGCCGGCGGCCGGCGCGGCGATCCCGAGATCGTAGGTCACGGCGTCGCCGTCGCGGCGCAAGGTCCGGATGCCGCCGTGCTTGCGGCCGCGCGCAGCGTCGGTCGCCCAGTTGCCGAGCTCGGCCAGGCACTTGTTGTGGCCGGTGTGACCGGCGATCTGGGTCAGGCCGACCGGCAGGGTCCGTGGATCGAACCGCCGCGGCCGGGCCGGCGCGAGCTCCCAGGATCGGTCGGCGCCGCGGCGCTCGGGATTGGTCGGGCGATGGTAGAGCAGGCCGCCACCCTCCGCGCCCGGGATCCCGGCGACGTGCAGCGGCTCGAGCGACAGCGGCGTGGCGATCCCGCGCGTCCAGTCGTCGCGCACGGCGTCGATCGCGGCATGCAGGCGGGCCTGCAGTGCGGCGGCGATCGCGTGCGGCTCGGCCGGCGCGCCGAGCATCGCGAGCTCGCGCGCGGCGACGCCGGCGTGGGTCAACAGCACGTCGCGGCCGTCCGGCAGCACGCCGACCCGCGCGAGGTCGAACCGGCCCGCGAGCAACAGCTCCATGACCAGCGCGCGCTGCTCGGCCGAGAACGACGCGAAGTCGCGGCCGGCCAGGCCCGCGGACGGCAGCTCGGGGAACGCGGCGAGGAATCGCGCGTCGCCCGCCGGGTCGCCGTCGAGCGCCCGCGCGAACGCCCGCGCCGCGGCGAACCGCTCGTCGCTGATCGCGACCAGCTCCATGACCCGCGACACGTCGTGGTTGCCGAGCAGCAGCACGACCTGCGCCGGGTCGTGGCCGGCGAGCCAGCGCAGCACCCGCAGCCCCTCCTGCCCCGCGGTCTGCCAGTTGCGGAAGTCGTAGTCGAAGTGGTCGCCGATCGACATCAGCACGACGTCGCCGGCGAGCCGATCGCCGGCGAGCGCGGCGTGGCGATCGAGCACCTCGAGGAGCTTGTCGAACGGTCCCTGCGGATCGCCCATCACGAGCGTGCGGGTCATGACCCGGCCTGGCCCGCCGGGTCGGGGGCCGAGCCGGGTGCCGAGCCGGGTGCCGGATCGGGTGCCGACGCGGCGAGCAGGGCGAAGAACCGGTCCATCTGCTCCTTCTGGCGCGGCGGCATGTAGTCGAAGTTGTGGCCGCGATCGGTGATCTCCCAGTACTTCTTGGATTCGACGCGGCTCAGCTGCTCGCGGATCGACCGCAGCCGCTCGCGGTCCTCGCCGGCCATGTCCGCGGCGATCCGCGCCGCCCGATCGTCGATCCCCGCGGCGAGGTAGTAACAGGCGAGCTTGATCTGGGCCTTGCGGATGCCCTGGAGCCCGGCCTCCTGGCGCTTGAGCCGCAGCGGCTGATCGAGCTCGAGGAACATCACGAGCATCTGGTGGTCGAGGCCGGTCCGGCTCTGGGTATGGGCGAACTCGCACAGCGCCGACACGTCGTACGCGACGGTCTCGGTGACGAAGCTGAGCTGCATGTCGTAGCTGGTGCGGCCGTAGTAGATCATGTGGCGCACGCCGTCGAGCGCGACGTCGTCCGCGCCGCCCTTGATCATGCTCTCGACCAGCTGGCGGTACTGGTTCATCACGTTGTACGCGGTGCGCACCGCGCGGGCGTTGAGCGCCGCGCGCAGGTAGCTGTTCATGAACCGGAACGCGAGGTCGACCACGGCGCGGTCGCCGCGGCCGAGCGCGGCCTCGCCGATGTAGCGGGTGTCGATCGCGATCAGGTAGTTGATGTCGGGCATCTCGCCCTGGGCCTCGGCGTAGATCCCGAGGTACTGGCGCAGCGCCTTCCACTCGAGCCAGGTCCGGTCGGCCTCGAGCTCGCGCAGCGACTCGGGATCCATCGCGACGAAGTCCGGATTGTCGCTGATCCGGTCGCCGATCCGGAACCAGGCCGGATCGGCGCTGCCCTTGACCGCGAGGTAGCCGACGACGAAGTCGCGGATCGCGTCGACCGCGCGGCTGGCGATGATCTTGTCCTTGCCCGAGATCGAGTTCGACGTGATGTCGGTCAGCTCCTCGAGCGCGGACAGCGCCGGCGCCTGGCCGTCGGCGATCACCTCGGGCTCGCGGGTGGTCGCGGCGACCGCGAGGTCGGCGGCGGCCTCGCTCTCGATCCGCGCCACCAGGTTGACCGGCTCGAGGAACCGGAACACGTAGGCGAAGTACGGCAGCATCATGATCAGGCCGAACGCGCACGCACACATCATCGAGAACACCGCGGCGCGCGGCACGAACTCGGTGTGGAGCGACAGGCTGAGCGCGACGCCGACCACGCAGGTCACGACGTAGTACGCCATCACCAGCACGTTGCGGCGATCGCGCAGGAACATCTGCGCCACCCCGGTGTAGCGCTCCGAGGTCAGCTGGACGAGCAGCGAGACCACGGTGATCACGATGCCGAGCACCGCGGCCGTCATCCCCGCCAGGCCGGACAGCGCGTCGGAGATCAGGCCGGGCTCGAACCGGACGTAGCGACCGACGGCGCTGGCCTGTGGGGCGTCCGGCGGCCCGCCGGTGACGTGGTGGTCGAGCGCGTACAGCGACGCGAACGCCACCAGCGCGATGCCCCCGAGGATGGCCATCGGCACGAGCCAGAGACCCAACCCGGTGCGGTGCGGACGACGGCGCGGCCGTGAGCTCACGGGTGCCACGTTACCTCACCGCACCAGCGCGGTGGGGGTGCGATGCGGGCGCGGCGACGCACCGCGGCCAAATCGCGCCGAGCGGTGAACCCCCGCGGCGAATATGCGTTAGGGTTTGACGGCCAACCCAAGGAGCCGTCGTGAGCGAATTGACCCTCGAGGAGCGCGGACGAGCGCTCGAGAACCAGTTCTACGAGAAAGACAACCAGGAGAAGCTCGCGGCGATGAAGCACAAGCTCGACAGCCAGCGCACCAAGGACGAGCTGCGCAAGGCGTCCGGCATGAGCGACGACACCGTGCTCGATCAGCTCGTCACCCTGGGCCTGCGCGGCAACACGATCGCCGCGCTGTCGCTGGTGCCGCTGATCCAGGTCGCGTGGGCCGATGGCGCGATCCAGGACAACGAGCGCACCGCGATCCTGCAGGGCGCCCACGGCAAGGGCCTCGACGAGGGCAGCGACGGCTACGAGCTGCTCCAGACCTGGCTCAAGCGCCAGCCCGGCGACGCGCTGTTCACCGCGTGGGAGGCCTACATCAAGTCGCTCGCGGCGCAGCTCAACGACGAACAGAACCGGCTGCTCAAGAACCAGATCGTCGGGTTCGCCAAGCTGGTCGCCACCGCGGCGGGCGGCATCCTGGGCTTTGGCAAGGTGTCGTCGTCCGAGGAGAAGGTCCTGCACCGGATCGAGGCGGCGTTTCAACGGTGAGGCCGCTCGGAACCACCGGCGTCAAGGTCTCGCAGGTCGCGCTCGGCACGATGTCGTTCGGCGGCGACGCCGACGAGGCCACGTCGGCCGCGATCTGGCGCGCCGCGCGCGACGCAGGCGTCAACCTGATCGACACCGCCGACGTCTACAACGCCGGCCGCTCCGAGGAGCTCGTCGGCCGGCTGATGCGCGACGAGCGCGACCAGATCGTGCTCGCGACCAAGGGCTACTTCCCGATGGGCAAGGGCGCCAACGACCGCGGCGCGTCGCGCTACCACCTCGTGCGCGCGGTCGAGGCCAGCCTGCGCCGGCTCGCGACCGACCGGATCGACCTGTACTACGTCCACCGCTTCGACGACGTCACCGCGCTCGATGAGACCCTGCGCGGGCTCGAGGACCTGGTCCGCGCCGGCAAGATCCTCTATCCGGCGTGCTCGAACTTCGCGGCCTGGCAGGTCGCCCACGCGCTCGGCGTGCAGCGCCTGCACGGCTGGGCGCCGCTGGTCGCGATCCAGCCGATGTACAACCTGGTCAAGCGCCAGGTCGAGGTCGAGATCCTGCCGATGGCGCGCTCGCTCGGGATCGCGGTGATCCCGTACAGCCCGACGGGCGGGGGCCTCTTGACCGGCAAGTACAGCCGGGACCGCGGGCCCGAGCGCGGCCGCCTGCTGGAGAACCAGATGTACGCGGTGCGCTATGCCGATCCGCGCTACCGCGAGATCGCCGGCCAGTTCGCCGCGCTCGCCGCCGAGCTCGGCCACCCTCCGGCGGCGCTCGCCGTCGCCTGGGCCGCGTCGCATCCCGACGTGACCTCGGTGCTGGTCGGCGGCAGAAATCCCGAGCAGCTCGCGCCGACGCTCTCGGCCAACCAGCTCGCGCTCGACGCCGCGACCCGGGCGCGGATCACCGCGCTGTCTCCCGACCCGCCGCCGGCGACCGATCGCAACGAGGAGGTCACCGCGCACAACTACGGCGCGCGGTAGGCCGCCGCGCGGGCTAGACCACCGACAGGATGTGCAGCCGGTAGAGCAGCGCGAGCAGCGCCGCGACCAGGCCGATGATCCCGAGCATCCCCTGATACGGCGCGACGCTGCGCGACAGCTGTACGGCCTTGTCCCGGGCCGCGGGATTTCCCGCCATCCACTTCGCGATCTGCGGCATGCCGAACAGGAAGCCGAGCACGATCGACGTCAGCGTCATCGCCGCGACCGTGATCCCGAACAGCGAGCCATGGGATACGAGGGTGAACAGGCCGTGGGCGAGCCACCACAGAAGCCCGATCAACCCCAGCCCCAGCATCGCGACGCCGATGATCACCTGATAGGGAACCAGCTTGTCGATCAGCTCCTTGGCGTTCGGCTTCCTGGCGACGATCAGGCCGGACGCGGCAAGGATGCCGCCGGCGAGCAATGCGATCACGTTCAGGAGATAGATCAGTTCCATGGTGGACCCCCGATGCGCGATTCAGCGCATTCGACCATGGTATGCGGCCTGTCCTGCCGATTCAATGATGTTATTCTCGGGGGATTCGCCCATTCCTGTCCGCGTCACGGACGGGCGCGCCGTGGCCGGCGCGACACGCGCAACGGCTCGAGCACGCGGCGCGCGAGCTCGTCCGCGCCGGGATCGGCGCGCGCGAGCCCCAGGACGTGGTGCACCGCCGCGCCGCCGACGAACGCCAGCACCCCATCAACCACGCGCTCCGGATCGCATGGCCGGACCTCCTTGCGCGATCCCGCCGCGCAGGTCGGCAATGAATGCCTCGCAGGACGCCGCGGCGCTCGCGCGCGAGTACAAGAAGGCCGACATCATGTCAACCGAAGGCAGCCGCGGCCGGTCGGGCCGGGTCGGCGGGTCGGGCCGGGTCGGGCCGGGTCGGCCGGGTCGGCCGGGTCGGCCGGGTCGGGTCGGCGTCGGGCCGGCGTCGGGAAGACCGCCCATCGAACCTGCGTATCAGGAAGGTGACACAGGGGAGCGCGCCAAACCGTGGGCATGGGGCACCACGTCCGACCGCGCTCGTGTACGCTGGCAGCACCTCGTGGAAGTGACCGCAGTGAGCCGTGAAGACGTCGTCCTGCAGCGACCGGAAGACGTCCGCTTCCTGGTTCAGGTGTTCCACACGCCGTCGGCGTGCCCGGGCGCCGCGACCGCGTACCTGCTGCGCCGAATCGCGTATCGCGCCGGCGCCTACGCGCCCGGCATCCAGGAGCACATCTTCCACGAGCTCAACACCTCGCGCGAGGGCGGCTCGATCGAGAAGGTCCAGCACTGGTTCACCCGCCGGGTGTCATCGCTCCACGAGCTCGGCTACCGCCTGCAGTGCCGGCGGGTCGCCACGCCGACGTCGGCGATCCTCGACTGGGTCCGCGCCGGCCGCGGCTACCGCGGCGCGATGCTGCCGACCACGTACCGAAAGCTCCACCCGATCCCCGGCGCCGCCGGCGACAAGATCCCCGATGACAGCGTGCCGCACGCGGTCGGCATCACGATCGATCGCCTCGATCCGAAGGGCGACGAGGACCTGGTGATGATCGATCCGTGGCCGGGCGTGCTCGGCGACGCCAAGGAGCGCGACAAGGTGCCCGCCGCGCTCGAGTCCGCGCACCGCGACCGCAACTTCCACGCGCTGGTCTACTACTGGGTCGGCTGGTCGTAAGCCGTGCGGCCGGCGCTCCGCGCGCTGCGTAGCCCCCGCGCTTGACGCGGGCGTGGTCGGTCGTGCCTCAATCCTCGAAGACCGAGCTGAGTGAGTTTGCGATCAGCAGGCGCGCCGAGTAGCGGTCAATCGCGTCGGGCGCCGCGGCGCGCAGAATGGCCTCGTACCGGTCATCCAGGGACTGGCCGCCGAACTTGAGGAGGACGAGACGGCGCAGCATGGCGAGCCGCCCTTCTTGCAGCCCTTCCTCGCGCCCCTTGGCGCGGCCTTGCTCATGCCACATATCTGCAATGCTCATGATGATCTCCTCGGAATGCGGCCCCAGTTGTCAGCGACGGGCGCGGTACCAGCGCGGCGAGTCCGGGTTCTGGCCGAGACCCCGGACGCTCGTCCGAAATCCGGACAAAACCCGGACAGCGGACACCGGACAGCGGCTCAGCGCGGCTCGAGCCGGACGCCGTGGGGCACGGCGAGATCGCCGACCAGCACCAGCGCGCCGGTCAGCCAGCCGAGCCACGCCCGGCCGAGCACGTCGCGCCGCCAGCTCGCCAGCGCCGGCAGCGCCTCGGCGGCGGCCAGGCCGCGCTCGTCGACGGCGCGCGCCAGCTCCTCCGCGTCGGCCCGGGTGGCGAGCAGCCGGGCGGCGACCCCGGTCTGGTCGGCAACCAGCTGGACGATCGCGAGCAGCATCTCGGCCCAGCGCTGCGCCCGCAGGCTCGGCGGCCGCGCCGCGGCGATCGGCGACACGTCCTCCGGCCGGGCCGACGCGAGCGCCTCGGCGATGTCCTCGGCGTGCCGGCGCGCGAGCCCCGACAGCCCCTTGAGGCCACGGATCGCGGCGATGCTGGTGGTGCGCTGCCGGGCGAGCTCGACGAGCTGCCGGTCGTGCATCACCTGGCCGAGCGGCCGGTCGAGCTCGATGCACACGCGCTGCCGCCAGGCCGCGAGCGCGACCGCGCGCGCCAGCGCCACGGCGTCGAGCCCGCGCAGGCCGCCGACCTGGCGCCACGCGGTCTCCGGGGTGACCATGGCCGCGGCCAGCGCATCGGCCGCGACGGCGGCGCTCTCGGCGCGCGCCCAGGCCAGCCGATCGCCGAGCCGGATGGCGAGCCGGGCGTAGATCGCCGGCAGGTGGCGCACATCGGCGTCGGCGTAGACCAGCTGGGCCTCGGACAGCGGCCGCGCGGCCCAGTCGGTCCACTGCAGCTCCTTGTCGAGCGTGAGCCCGAGCAGCTCGTTGGCGAGCGCCGCGAACCCGATCTGGTCGCCGATCCCGGCGAACGCGGCCATGATCTGGGTATCGACGATCGCCGGCATCGCCACGCCGTACCGCGTGGCCAGCAGCGCCAGGTCCTGGCGGGGCGCGTGGGCGACGGCGCACGGATGCGCCGCGAGCGCCTGCACGAGCGGCGCGACATCGACGGCGAGCGGGTCGACCAGCCTGACCACCGGGACGGCCGAAACCATCGCAGCGGGCGCGGCATCCAACGTCATGTGCTCCAGCCAGGCGACTTGAACCAGGCACAGGGTCGGCACCAGCCGGTCCTGGGCCAGGAACTCGAGGTCGAAGGCCACGAGCGGCGCGGCCGCGATCGAGGCGATGATCGCCGCGATCGCGTCGGCATCCCCCACAACGGCGACCCGCGTGCTCACGAGGCACGATAGTCGCTCACATCCTGCTAGATTCGGAAGCCCCCATGACGACCATGACGAACAGCTTCTCCAGCAAGGCGCAGATCGCGGTCGGCGGCGGCAAGGTCGAGCTCTACCGGCTCGACGCGCTCGTCAAGGCCGGGATCGGTGACGTCCAGACCCTGCCCTACTCGCTGCGCATCCTGCTCGAGAACCTGCTGCGCTACGAGGACGGCAAGACCGTCCTGCCGGCCGATGTCCAGGCGGTCGCGAGCTGGAACCCGCGGCAGCGCGTCGAGCACGAGGTCCAGCTCCGGCCCGCGCGCGTGCTGATGCAGGACTTCACCGGCGTACCCGCGGTCTGCGATCTGGCCGCGATGCGCGACGCGTTCGTCAAGCTCGGCCTGCCGGGCAAGGCGATCAACCCGCTCAAGCCCGCCGATCTCGTGATCGACCACTCGGTCCAGGTCGACGAGTACGGCACCAAGGCCGCGTTCCGGCGCAACGTCGATCTCGAGTACCAGCGCAACCACGAGCGCTACCTGTTCCTGCGCTGGGGCCAGCAGGCGTTCGCCAACATGCGGGTCGTCCCCCCCGGCACGGGGATCTGCCACCAGGTCAACCTCGAGTACCTCGCCAAGGTCGTGTTCACCGAGTCCTGCAATGGCACGATCGTCGCGTACCCCGACTCGCTGGTCGGCACCGACTCGCACACCACCATGGTCAACGGCCTGGGCGTGTTCGGCTGGGGCGTCGGCGGCATCGAGGCCGAGGCCGTCATGCTCGGCCAGCCGATGGCGATGCTGATCCCCGAGGTCGTCGGCTTCGAGCTCACCGGCCAGCTACCACCGGGCGCGACCGCGACCGACCTGGTGCTCACCGTCACCCAGATGCTGCGCAAGAAGGGCGTGGTCGACAAGTTCGTCGAGTTCACCGGCGCGGGCATCGCGGCGCTGTCCTTGCCCGACCGCGCGACGATCGCCAACATGGCGCCCGAGTACGGCGCGACCATGGGGTTCTTCCCGGTCGACGCCGAGACCCTCGCCTACCTGCGGTTCACCGGCCGCAGCGACGATCACGTCCAGCTGGTCGAGCGCTACACCAAGGAAAATCTGCTGTGGCACGACCCGTCGGCCCGGCTGCGGTTCGCCGACACGCTCAGCCTCGACCTGTCGACGGTCGAGCCGTCGCTCGCCGGCCCCGCCCGCCCGCAGGATCGCGTCGCGCTGAAGACCTCGCGCCGCGCCTGGCGTCGCGCGGTCAGCGCGCTCCTGGGTGACAAGTGCGACGCCGACACCGCCGCGATCGACGCCTGGTCGAGCGAGGGCGGCCACACCGCACCCGGCCAGCTCGGCGCCACGCGCGCGGTCACCACCGATCACGGCAGCTTCGAGCTCGGCCACGGCTCGGTCGTGATCGCCGCGATCACCAGCTGCACCAACACCTCGAACCCCTCGGTGCTGATGGCGGCCGGCCTGCTCGCCAGGGCCGCCGTCGCGCGCGGCCTCCGGTCGCGGCCGTGGGTCAAGACCTCGCTGGCGCCGGGCTCGCAGGTCGTCACCGACTACCTCACCGAGGCCGGCGTCATGGCCGACCTCGAGACCCTGGGCTTCCACCTCGCCGGCTACGGCTGCACCACGTGCATCGGCAACTCCGGCCCGGTCGACGACGCGATCGCCGCCGCGATCAAGGACGGCAACCTCGTCGTCACGTCGGTGCTGTCCGGCAACCGCAACTTCGAGGGCCGCGTCAACCCGGTCGTGCGCGCCAACTACCTGGCATCGCCGCCGCTGGTCGTGGCCTACGCGCTCGCCGGCACGATGAACATCGACCTCGAGGCCGATCCGATCGGCACCGGCAGCGATGGCAAGCCGGTCTACCTGCGCGAGCTGTGGCCGAGCCCCGCCGCGGTCGCCGAGGCGATGCGCAAGGCGATCCGGCGCGAGCAGTACCAGCAGCGCTACGCCCACGTGCTCGATGGCGACGCCGACTGGCGCGCGCTCCAGGTCCCCGCCGGCGACACCTTCGCCTGGGACGAGCACTCGACCTACATCCGCAAGCCGAGCTTCTTCGACGACCTGGGGCCCACGCCGCGGCCGCTCACCGATCTGGTCGGGGCGCGCGTCCTGGCGATCCTCGGCGACTCGATCACCACCGATCACATCTCGCCCGCCGGCAACATCGCCAAGGGCAGCCCGGCCGCCCGGTACCTCGACAGTCACGGCGTCAAGCCCGCCGACTACAACCAGTACGGTGCGCGCCGCGGCAACCACGAGGTCATGGTGCGCGGCACGTTCGCCAACATCCGGCTCAAGAACCTGATGCTGTCCGGCGTCGAGGGCGGCTACACGAAGTACTTCCCCAGCTCCGAGGGCGCGCCCGAGCAGCTCGCGATCTACGACGCGGCGATCAAGTACGCCGCCGACGGCGTCCCGCTGGTCGTGATCGCCGGCGAGCTCTACGGCAGCGGCAGCTCGCGCGACTGGGCCGCCAAGGGCACGATGCTGCTCGGCGTGCGCGTCGTGATCGCGAAGAGCTTCGAGCGCATCCACCGCTCCAACCTGATCGGCATGGGCGTCCTGCCGCTGCAGTTCCTGCCCGGCGAGGACGCGGCCAGCCACGGCCTGACCGGCGAGGAGCGGGTCTCGATCGCCGGGATCTCGTCCGGCGTCACGCCCAAGAAGCGGCTCACCGTCGTCGCCGGGGACAAGGCGTTCCAGGTCATCGCCCGCGTCGACACCCCGCAGGAGGTCGAGTACATCGCCCACGGCGGCATCCTGTCGTACGTGCTGCGCCAGCGCGCCGCCCAGATCACCGCCGCGGCCAAGTCCTGACGCGCCGCACCGCGCCGCGCCTATCGACCGGGATCGGGTGCGGCACGAACACGCACGCCGGCGCGAAGCCGAGCGCGGGCGACGGCGATTTCTGGACCCGCGGGTCATGTAGGTAACAGCCCACCCATACGTCGCCAAGATTTCGCCCCGATTTCTGAAGACATGAACACCGCGGAGTGCGAAGCTCCTCCGTGAGAGCGCTCCCACCGAGGCCCAATGAGCGCTCGCAATCGATAGTGCCACTGCTGTCGTCGCGGAGATCGATCATGACCGCGTCACGTCGCTACATCGTTGTCGCCAACACGGCGCCGGTCACCGCGCTGTCGCTGAAGAGCACCATTCAGACCACGGACGTGTGGCGCTCGGCCGCCAGTACAACACGGTCGGCTCGATCGCGCAGATCCACACCAGCACCGCCTCGGAAATCACCCATCAGGACACGCTCGGCGCCGGCCAGGTGCCCCCGCGCCGGGACCAGCTGGATCTTCGCGGCGGAGTCGAGCGACAGCGGGACCGTGCATCTGATCGGCGGGGACACTCACGCGCGGACGTACACCGCCGGTGGGGGCGTCAGCTTCACCGCGTCCGGGCACTTCTGACATGTCGCCTGTGCTCACCCAGCTCGGCCGCGACGATCGGGTAGGCGAACGCCGCGTCACCACGCCAGGTCGGCCGCGCCAGGCCGGCTCGCGCCGCGGTGATCGGCAGTATGCCGTACTTTGCTACTCTCAGTTATTTTATATCCAAAATCGCGTATCGAGTGAGCGTGTTACGAGCTGGGGCGAGCTGCACTCCAGGTTCGGGCCGTGGAGCCTCGTCGAGAACGATGCGCGGGACTGCGCCTCCGGCTACTTGCCGGTCTCAGATATTCAACACCCATTAGATATCTGTCGACGGCAGCTCGCAACTCGGGAGTGTGTCGTTCCGGCACGCATTGACGAGATTGCCCGGACAGCGCCACGGAGTGTTGCCGCGATCTGCGGATATCGCCGTAGTGATTCGGAATTCTGCAATCGCGTACTGCCGTGCTGGTTGCCCAGGACGATTCACACCCCTAACGAGCTGTTGGGCGAATTACCCAATGAAACGAGTTGTACAAGAACACCTCTCTGATACAACATCATGTCGAACGCGTTTCTGAATAGATTACAATCCAGGTTGACATATTGCTCGGGATGCCATTAATCTCCGACTCGGAATCAACATCCGCTGTATTAGTGGCTGTTCGACATCGACGCTCGCGGAGCCCGGCGCACAGCTCGGTCCGATCGCGCCTCGTCGTCGTCCGACCGGCCGGTCCCCTTTGCTCGGAGGTATTCATATGGCGATCTCGTTCGTTCGAACAGCAGGGATAGTGAGCGCATCTGCCGGTTTGCTCGCAGCGTGCTCCATGGATACCGCCAGCGAGCCGGCCACATCGGCGGTGGAATCGGCGATCGCGCTGGGTGGCCATCTTCCCGGGATCAGCGATGCGGACTTCAACGCTGCACGCGATAACTTCAACCTCGTCGAGACCATCGACGACGGTGTTGGTCCGGTATTCAACGAGGTCGCGTGCGGGCGCTGCCACACGAACGGCACGACCGGCGGAGCGGGAGAACAGATCGAGCGGCGGTTCGGCCGCGTTACCAACGGCATCTTCAACGACCTGACCAACGAGGGTGGCTCGCTTCGCCAGCTTCAGACCCTCGGCTCGTTCGCCAACAACGGCCAGACCTGCAACGTCCCGCTCGAGCGCGAGCCGGCCGACGCCAACGTGCGCAACGTCGGTCGCCTGACCACGCCGCTGTTCGGGCTCGGCCTGGTCGACGCGATGCCCGACTCGTTCTTCACCCAGCTCGCCAACGCCGAACCCGCGAACGTCCGGGGCATCGTGAAGACCGCGGCCGTGCTGCTACCCAACCCCGCCGACCCCTCGCAGAACATCGGCACGGTGCGCGTCGCGCGGTTCGGATGGAAGGCCGACATCTCGAACTTGCCGACGTTCGCCGCCGATGCCTACAAGAACGAGATGGGAATCACCACGCAGCACTGCTTCGCGGGCCGATCGATCACCGCGTTCGCCACCGAGTCCGCGCCCAACGGCGTGGCGATGCCGGTCGGTTGCGACGATCGCGCGCCGGCGGCGCCCGCAGGTGTGCCGGCTGGCACCGACGACGCCATCGGCGTGTGCGCTTCGGGACAGACCGAGCTGCAGGCGGACGTCGCGAACTTCATCGCGTTCATGACGTTCCTCGCGCCGCCCGAGCGCGACCTCAGCGACGCCGTCGCCATCAATGCCGGCTCGGTGGTGTTCAACCAGGTCGGCTGCAACGGCTGCCACGTCACCACGACGTTCCGCACGCCGAACCCGGCGCCCAACGGAGTGCCCGGCGGCTTCGCATTCAACCCGTTCTCCGACTTCTTGGCCCACGACATGGGCACGCTGGGTGACGGCATCGGCAACAGTGGCGACACCGTCGCGGTGACTCGACGCATGCGGACCGCGCCGCTGTGGGGCATCCGGTTCCGGAATCACCTGCTCCACGACGGCCGGACCAGCGACATCGGCGTGGCAATCAGCGCCCACGACGGTCAGGGCCGAACTGCCGCCCAGGCGTTCAACCAGCTCAACGCCACCGACAAGCACAATCTCGTCCAGTTCGTACGCTCGCTATGAACCAGCAGCGGTAACCACGATACCGATGGGCAGATGTCACGCTCGAGGTCGCTGAGCCTGCGGCTAGCGCCGAGGTTGACGATCGATCAGCTGATCGAGCAGCGCGTCAACGGCAGCGTCGGCCAGCGCGCGCAGCTCGTCGTCGGTGCGGTCCTGGATCGGGTGCGGCACGAACACGCGCGCGGCTGCGAAGCCGAGCGCGCGGGCCTGGGCGTCGGCCGCGGCCTCGAACTCCGCGGATGCGACGAACACGCCGGGCAGGCCCATGCCCTCGAGGTCGGTGATGTCGTGCACACTGCACGACGTGCAGCTCCCTCAATCGGCGAGCGCCTCGATCACCGCGTGGCAGTCCTGGGCGATCTGGCGCCGCAGGTCGGCCGGCGCCGGCTTGGTGAACGTCGGCTTGGTGTAGCGCCGCACCGTCGCACCGCGGGCGGCGACCAGCGCCGCGAGCCGATCGAGGAACACGTCGCCGCGCGGCTTGGAGATGTCGAGCAGCGCGACGACCCGGCCCGCGAGCGCCTGCGGTCGGGGGGCGCGAGGCCGCTCGGTCGGGCGGCGCTCTCCGGTCGGGTCGAGCAGTGTGATGGTCACGAGATCACCTCCTGGGTCGTGAGCTGACTGCCGCGGTCCCCCGACACCCAGCCCTCGATGATGGCGGAGAACATCCCGGCGCTGCCGCCGGCGTGGACGATCGCCAGGTCGCCCGGGCGGAACTTGGGCAGCTTCCGGCCGGCGGCGAGCGCGGCGGGCACGCCCTCCTCGATGCCGTCGGCCCCGCGCGCCAGCGCGGCGCCGTCGATCGCGAGCAGCGCTTCGAGCTCGCCGTGGAGCCGCGCCTTGCTCCATCCGGCGGCGGCGAACACCCGGGCGTGCTCGGGCGAGATCACCAGCACCGCGCCCATGCCCATCACCAGCTTGGGGTGGTGGGTGGCACGCAGCTTGGCGGCGAAGGTCCGCACCAGCGACTCCGGCGTGCGCGAGATCTGGTCGACGATCGACGACGGGCCGTGGCCCGCGAACAGCGACACCGTCGAGATCCCGGCCGCGAACCCGCGCTCGACCGACAGCGGCTCCCACGGCGAGCCGGCCTCGTCCTCGGCGAAGCAGAACGTGTACTTGCCGGGGTTGCCGAGCGTCGCACGATCGATGCCGCCGGGCAGGCCGCCGCCGACGTTGCGGACGACCAGCTGGAGCGCCCGGCCGATCGTGGCGTTGGCGCGGTTGCCCTGGCCGAGGCAGTTGATGCCGCTGTTCATGCCGATCTGCGCCGCGATCGGCCCGTTGACGATCACGACCGGCCCCGAGAAGTACGTCGTGCACAGCAGGCCGTGCATGTTGAACGTGTCGGTGCACGCCGCGGACACTGCCGCGAGCACGACCGGCAGGTACTCCGGTTTGCACCCGGCCATCACTGCGTTGATCGCGACCTTCTCGACCGTGACCGGCACGAGATCGGGCGGGACCACGGCGACGACCTCGTCGGGCGCGCGGCGCGTGCCGTCGAGCATGCGCAGCACCCGCGCCGGGGTCGGCGGCACGACCGGCATCCCGTCGGTCCAGCCGCGATCGAATGCGGTCTCGAATTCATCCTCGATCTCGCCGAGCTCGATCCGCCGCGCGTGCAGCCGATCGCCCTCGAACCGCGCGCGCAACGCGTCGGCCAGGGCGGGGTCGACCGAGCGCGAGCCGCAGCCCGGCCGGTGCGGCGGCAGACCGGCGCCGAGCGGGTGCACGCCGGCCAGTTGCTCCCAGTCGGTGCGCGACCAGCCCTCGGTCCGCGCGACCTCGGCGCCGTTCTCGACCCGCAGCAGGGTGGGCACGGTCTGGATGTGGTGGTGCCACGACATCACGAGCTCGTGATCGTCGACGCGCGGCGCGACCTCGGCCGGGAACTCCGGATCGTCCTGGGTGTACACGGTGAGCGCCCGGCCGCCGGCGGCGATCTGCCCGAGCACCGGCGCCACCAGGACGCAGGTCGGACAATCGCGCTTGACCACGGCGACCAGCCCATCGGGGAGGCGCGGCGCGGCGTCGATCATCCGCCGAATCTAGTCCCGCGCGCCGGGCGGCACAAGCCGCGCCGGGCACGGCGGCCCGAGGACCCGCGGCTCAGCGTCCCAGGAGGTAGCTCACGCCCGAGGCGAACGTCAGCACGCCCCAGATCCAGGCCGGCAGCCAGAACATCGCCGGGCCGCGCCAGCCGATGATCTTCAGCCCGCGGATCTTGCGGTAGACGATGTCGATCGCCACCAGCGCCAGACCGGCGCAGATCAATTCGAGGGCATGGTTACGGTGCGCGAGCCGGTCCGCGATGCCGATGCCGACGATCAGCGAGGCGATCCAGACGAGCAGGCCGGCCAGGTTGAAGACGATGATCACGTCGACATCCTGCGTCGGCGGCGCGCGAAGCACCATGGTCGATCGACCACCCGCCGCGCATTGCCGCGTCCTGCCGGCGCGCCCGGGCCTCGTCGCGTAGATCGGACCGGTGCACGGCGGTGGGGAGAACGCCACCACGCGCGCTTGCGACGCGGTTCTGGCCCCTCGCTCCGTCTGTTAACGGCCGGATTGCAATCGCGCGTCCGTGCCATCCTCACGACCTGCCGGCGAAGGCCCACCCGGCCTGGGAATCTATCTCTGCTCGTGGCCAGACCGTCGTCGCGGCGCTGCGCGTTGCCGAGGCCGCGGGATCGCGCGAAGCCTCTGCGGCAGGGTACTAGAGCAACGGTCGCTTTGAACCAAAGCCGTCGCTGACTTCGATCACTTACGCGTCAGTGCGAAATCGAAATCCGGTCATTTCTATCCACTTCGGCGGTCAAAGCGACCGTTGCTCTAGCCTCCCCCGCTCGCGCGGCGCTTCTTGCGCGGTGCCGGCGCGGCGGGCGGCGGCGGCAGCTTCGGCGGTAGCCGCGGGCGCTCGCGCCGCATCAGCCCCCACTTCTGTGCGCGGTCGGCGAACGTCGACTTGGGCATGCCGAGGTGGCCCGCCGCCGCGCGGATCGTGCCGTGCGCCGCGATCGCGCGCTCCATCGCGCCGCGCAGCACGCGCTCGTAGGGCACCAGCGGCTCGCCCTCCGGACCGCCCTCGAGCGCCCGCGACCAGCCGAGCCGCAGCTCGGGGAAGAAGTGCTCGGGCTCGAGCTCGTCGCCGCCGAGCGCGACCGCGCGGACCACCGCGTGCCGCAGCTCGCGCACGTTGCCCGGCCAGCGGTTGTCGGCGAGCGCCTTCCACGCCGCGTCCGACAGCGTCTTGGGGCCGTGCTCGGGGGCGAGCTCGGCCAGCATGCCGTTGACCAGCTCGGACAGATCGCCCATCCGCTCGCGCAGCGGCGGCAACACGAGCACCACCGTGGCCAGGCGGTGGTAGAGGTCGAGCCGGAGCCGGGACGCCTCGGTTCCGAGGTGCTCGAGCCGGTTGGTCGCCGACACGATCCGGACATCGACGGCGCGCTCGCTGGCGCCGCCGATCCTGCGGACCCGGCGCGACTCGAGCACGCGCAGCAGGTGCGGCTGGAGCTCGACCGGCAGCTCGCCGATCTCGTCGAGGAACAGGCTCCCGCCGGAGGCCTCGACGAAGTAGCCGTCGCGCTCGGCGTGGGCGCCGGTGAACGAGCCCTTCTCGTGGCCGAACAGCTCCGAGCCGATCAGCTCGCGCGGGATGCCGCCGCAGTTGACCGCGACGAAGTTCTCGGTCGCGCGCCGCGACGCCTCGTGGATCACGCGGGCCAGGACGTCCTTGCCGGTGCCGGTCTCGCCGACGATCAGCACGTTGCAGTCGGCCTGCGCCGCCTTGAGCGCCTGGTCGACCGTGCTGAGGAACGACGGGTCGCGGCCGCGCAGCGCGGCGAGCGCCCCCGAGCGATGCGCATCCGGCGCGGCGACCGCCAGCAGCGTGGTCCGGCCCACCGCGAGCCGCGCGCCGACCGACAGCTCGGCGGACTCGACCGGGTTGCCGTCGATCAGCGTGCCGTTGCGCGAGCGCCGGTCGCGCACGACCAGCGAGCCTCCGGCCCGGCGCTCGAGGATGCAGTGGGTGGCCGACACGTACGGATCGTCGAGCACCAGGTCGCAGTTGGCGCTCGAGCCGATCAGCCAGCGGCGCGGCTGCGTCGGCAGCGGGTACTCGGTCCCGTTCCTGGCGCGCAGCCCGGTCACGACGCCCCTGCGCCGGGCATCGGGCTCGAGGGACTGGGTCTCGCTCTCACTCTCACAGAACGACATGGCTTGCTCCTGTGTCACTGCTTATCGGCACGTCGGTGCCGCGGTTGCGTGATTTCTCGACCAAACTGCGTGCCGCGCTAACCGCTGGATCGATCATCCCCGGCTGTCCGGAGTGTCCGGACGGCGGACGTCCCCGGACGGACAGCCGACCCCACCGCCGGCGCAGGCGGTGTGACGGGTCTTGTCAATCTCGAACGCGATCCGTCATTTCGACTGTGCGGCCGGCTCGGCAGGGGAGATCCTCGCGGCAACGCGGTAGGATGGTGGGGTGCCTGCCGAGGGTGGTATCCGGTTCGGCCCCTACCTGCTCCAGCGCCGCATCGCGCGCGGCCCGATCGCCGAGGTGTTCCTCGCCCACCAGCGCGTCGCAGGTCCCGCAGGTCGCGCAGGTCCCGCAGGCCTCGATCGCCGCGTCGCGCTCAAGCGGATCCGGCTGCACCCCGCGGACGGCCTCGACCTCATCGAGATGTCCCTCGACGAGGCCCGGTTCGCCACGCGGCTGAGCCACCCCGGCCTCGTCCAGATCTACGACGTCGGCCAGATCGACGGCTACGGCTTCATCGCGATGGAATACGTCGACGGCATCGACGCCCGCCGGCTGCGCGATGCCGCCGAGCGGCCGTCGCCGGCGATGGTCGCGCGGATCGGCGCCGACGCCGCGGCGGCCCTGCACCACGCGCACGGGCTCCGGACGCCCGCCGGCCAGTCCGGCGGCGTGGTGCACCGCAACCTCTCGCCCGCCAACGTCATGGTGTCGTTCGACGGCGCGGTCAAGCTGTGCGATCTCGGCATCGAGAAGGCGATCGCGCTGGGCCACCACGCGCTGACCGGCGCCGGCGTGGTCGAGCGCAGGTCCGGTTACCTGTCGCCCGAGCAGATCGTCGCCGCGCCGCTCGACGGACGCAGCGATGTGTACGCGCTCGCGATCGTGCTGTGGGAGCTGCTCGCCGGCACCACGCTCGTGCCGCGCGGCGACGCGGTCGCGGCGATGCATGCGATCCGCAGCGGCCGGCTGCCCGCGCTCGCCGAGGCGGCGCCCTGGACACCCGCGCCGCTCGCCGAGGCGATCGCCTGGGGGCTGGCGATCCAGCGCGAGCAGCGCGCCACCGCGGCGCAGCTCGGCCAGGCGCTCGAGGCGTTCCTCGAGGCATCGCCCGAGCTCGCGACGCCGGCGCAGCTCGGAGACTGGCTGCGCCAGCGGTTCGCCCGCGACCCAGGCGAGCCGCTGGACGAGCTCGCCGACCGCGACCTCGATCGCGCCACGCCGTCGCCCTCGATGATCGCGCTGGATCACAGCGAGACCCTGCTGCGAAGCGGCGCGTTCCGCGTCCCGGTGCCGAGCGGGCCGGCCTTGGCACCCACCTTGATCGAAGCGCGCCCCGCCTCCGAGCTCGCGGCCGCTCCGATGCCGGCCGCTCCGATGCCGGCCGCGGTGATGCCGACCGCGGCGATGCCGGCCGCGGCGATGCCGGCCGCGCCCCGGGGGCGATCGCGGACGGTGCCCCCGGCGCTGCGGATGCCGCCGGCGACCCGGATCGCCATGATGGCGCTCGGCATGAGCGGCCTCGCGCTGCTGTCGTTCGCGATCGCCGTCGCGGTCCACGGCTCGCCGCGCGGCCCGGCCGATCGCGGCGCGATGTTCGCGTCGCGTGACTCGTCGGCCGGCAACCACGCGTCGAGCCGCGCGGTGCCGGTTGCGGCGGCGGACGCGGCGCCGGATGCCGCGGCGCCGGATGCCCAGGCAGCCGATGCACCCGCCGGCGCGACGCCCACGGCACTGCCCGCTGTCCCCGCCGGTGCCACGCCCGGCCCGCCGCCCGGGCCCGCCGAGCCGCTCGCCCCACGCGCCGCGCCGCCGGATGCGCTCGCGCCGGTCGACGCGGCAGGCGCACGGCTCGACGTCCATACCGACCCCGCCGGAGCCACGGTGGCGATCTATCGCTGCGCCGATCCCGCGCTGCCGCGCTGCCGCCCGCCGGACGGCACCGGCAAGGTCGATGGCTGCGCCGCCGCGCAGTGCTCGTTCCGGCTCCCACCCGGTCGCTACGAGATCGCGGTCGAGCTCGCCGGCGCACGCGAGACCCGGCAGGTCGCCCTGACCGGTGACGTCACCACCGCGCTCGACATCGTGCTCGGCGCCGCGGCCCGTGCCGCGCGCTCGACGACCGGCCGGTTGACCGTACGCACCCGGCAGCCCTGCGACGCGGTCCTCGACGCCCACCGGCGGCACCTGCAGACGCCGATCGTCGAGCTCGAGCTCCGCCCCGGCGCCCACAAGCTCGAGCTCAGCTGCGGCGGGGCTCCGATCACCCGCAGCGTCGCGATCGCCGCGGGCCAGACCACCGAGCTGACGATCGCGCGGTGACCGCGGCCCGGCCGGCCGGCGCGGTCACGGCTCGAGGCCGGTCGCCCAGGAGTACTTGGGCTTGGTGTTGAAGTGGTGGGTCGCGTTGATCACGCGCACCGTGCCCGACTTCGAGCGCATGACGATCGACTCGGTCTTCGCGGAGTCGCCGAAGAACCGCACGCCGTCGAGCAGGTAGCCCTTGGTGACGCCGGTCGCGGCGAACATCACGTCGCCGCGCGCCAGGTCCTCGGTCGCGTAGATCGTGTCCTCGGACTTGACCCCCATCCGCACCGCGCGCGCGCGCTCCTCGTCGTTGCGGAACCGCAGCCGGCCCTGGAGCTCGCCGCCGACGCACTTGAGCGCGGCCGCGGCGATCACGCCCTCGGGCGCGCCGCCGGTGCCGAACAAGACGTCGATGCCCGAGTCCGGGTTCGCGGTCATCACCGCGCCCGACACGTCGCCGTCGCCGATCAGCCGGATCCGCGCGCCGGCCTGACGGACCTCGGCGATCAGATCGGTGTGGCGATCGCGATCGAGGATCACCGCGGTGCAGTCCTGGACCTTCTTGCCCTTGGCCCGCGCGATCCGCTGCAGGTTCCAGGTCGCCGACTCGCGCAGGTCGATCACGCCGCGGGACTCGGGGCCGACCGCGATCTTCTGCATGTAGGTGTCCGGCGCGTTGAGGAACTGGCCGTCGTCGGCGATCGCGATCACGCTGATCGCGTCGGGCGCGCCGGTCGCGCACAGGTTGGTGCCCTCGAGCGGATCGACCGCGATGTCGACCTTGGGCGACGCCGTGTCGTTGTCGTGCCAGCCGGCGCCGACCCGCTCGCCGATGAACAGCATCGGCGCCTCGTCGCGCTCGCCCTCGCCGATCACCACGGTGCCGCGGATGTCCATCGCGTCGAACGCGACGCGCATGGCCTCGACCGCGACGTGATCGGCGAGCTTGCGATCACCGCGACCCATCAGGCGGGCCGATGCGAGCGCCGCCGCCTCGGTGATGCGAACGACTTCCAGCGCGAGGTTGCGGTCTTGCATGACGCAAGGTGTACCGCCCCGCGCACCACGCGATCAACGAGTCTCGACGACTCGCGTCGGCCTCACGAAGCTCGCGCGCCGGCGTGCCGGGCCGCTCAGCCGGGAGCGATCGGTGGGATCGCGGCGCGCAGCTCGGACGGCAACGCCCGCGGCCGGCCTTCGCGGCCGATCACCGCATGGCGCGTGACCCCGTCGGCGATCAGCTCGCCGCCGCGGACCACCCGGTAGGCAAACCGCAGCGAGGCGCCGCGCAGCTCGCTGACCCGGACCTCGATCCCGAGCCGGTCCTCGTAGTACGCCGACCGGCGGTAGTGGCAGTGCGCCTCGACCACCGGCAGCGCCACGCCCCAGGCCTCGAGGTCCTTGTAGCTGCGCCCGAGGCCGCGCCAGTACGCCGCGCGCGCTCCCTCGAAGTAGCGCAGGTAGTTGGCGTAATAGACCACGCCCATCTGATCGGTGTCGCCGAAGATCACGCGGACCTCGTGGTGCAGGATGCCGCTGGCCGGGTCGACGCGATCATCGCTTCGGGCGTCGCCCGGATCCGTGCTCGGGCCCGCGGTCACGGCTGGACCTCGCCCGAGATCCGGATCAGCCGCGCCGGCTGGCGCACGACGTCGAGCGAGTCGATCTCGGCGAGCGCGGCGCGGACATCGCGCTCGCGGGCCTCGTGGGTCAGGACCACGACCCACACCGGCCCGGCCCCGGCGCCGGTGCCGCGGCCGTCCTGCACGACCTGCGCGATCGAGATCTGGTGCGCGCCGAGGATCGTCATCAGCTGGCCGAGCACGCCCGGCTTGTCGTGGACGCCGAACCGCAGGTAGTAGCGCGTCCGCAGATCGCCCAGCGCCATCAGCGTGCGCGGCTGTGCCGGCCGCGGCCGGGCGGCGCCGGCGACCCGCGCGACGATGTTGCGGCCGATCTCGATCATGTCCGACACCACCGACATCGCGGTCGGCAGCATCCCCGCGCCGGCGCCGTAGTACAGCGACGGCCCGAGCGCGTAGCTCTGGACGTACAGCGCGTTCTTGGCGCCGCCGACGTCGGCCAGGAGCCAGCTCGACGGGATCAGCGCGGGGTGGACGCGCGCCTCGATCGGGCCGGCCACCGGGTCGCCGTGCGCGCGGGCGATCACCAGCGGCTTGATCACGTAGCCCCACTGGCTGGCGTAGTCGAGGTCGATCGGCTCGACGATGTCGATCCCGTCGGTCGGGATCGCCGCAACGTCGATGATCGTGCCGAAGCACAGGTTGACCAGGATCGCGAGCTTGTGCGCGGCGTCGCCGCCACCGATGTCGAGCGTCGGATCGGCCTCGGCGTAGCCCAGCGCCTGGGCGTCGCGCAGGATGTCGGCGAACGCGCGCCGGGTCCGCGCCATCTCGGTCAGGATGTAGTTCGACGTCCCGTTGACGATGCCGTGCAGCGACTCGACCCGATCCGATGCCAGGCCCTCGCGCAAGATCCGGATCACCGGGACGCCGCCACACACCGCGGCCTCGTAGTAGACGTCGACCCCGGCGCGCTCGGCCGCGCTGAACACCTCGGCGCCGTGCTCGGCGAGCACCGCCTTGTTCGCGGTCACCACGTGCTTGCCGGCGGCGATCGCCGCGAGCGTGGCCTGCTTCGCCAGCGTCGTGCCGCCGATCAGCTCGCACACGATGTCGACGTCGGCGCGCCGGATCGTGCCGTCGACGTCGCTGGTCAGGAGGCGCCGGTCGACGTCGACCACGCGGTTGGCCTTGTCGACGTCGCGCACCGCGATCGCGCGGACCTCGAGCGTGGCGCCCAGCCGCGCGGCGATCGCCGCGGCGTTGGCCTCGAGCAGCTTGACCACGCCGCCGCCGACGTTGCCCAGGCCGAGGAGCGCGACCCCGATCGTCCGCGTCATGGCGGCCATCCTCTCACGGCCGGCGGTAGGAGTAATGTTCGGACGCGATCACCCAGCGGTCCGGATCCTCGCGCAGCACGAGCGTCACCACGCCGGTCTCCCGGACCGAGGTCCACGTCTGGCGGCCTTGTAGCACGGCGGTGTGCTCGGGCGCTCGCCTGCGGATCGCCGCCGCGGTTTCTGCCCGCGCGCGCGGCGTTGGCGTAGTATCCGCCGGCGATGACCGAGATCGTCTGGCTGCATGCACGTGAAGTCCTGGATTCCCGCGGCAACCCCACCATCGAGGCGGAGGTCGGCCTCGACGGCGGCGCGCTCGGCCGCGCGATCGTGCCGTCCGGCGCGTCGACCGGCGAGCACGAGGCGCTCGAGCTGCGCGACGGCGACGCCCAGCGCTTCCTGGGCAAGGGCGTCCAGAAAGCGGTCGATCACGTCCGCGACCTGATCGCGCCGGCGGTGATCGGCATGGACGCCACCGACCAGACCGCGGTCGATTCGGCGCTGATCGCGCTCGACGGCACGCCGCTCAAGACCCACCTCGGCGCCAACGCGATCCTCGCGGTGTCGATGGCGACCGCGCGCGCCGCCGCCCTCGCCCACGACCTGCCGCTGTACCGCTATCTCGGCGGCGTCGGCGCGGTCACCCTGCCGGTGCCGCTGATGAACATCATCAACGGCGGCGCCCACGCCGACAACAACCTCGATATCCAGGAGTTCATGATCGCCCCGGCGGGCTTCGAGCGCTTCGAGGACGCGCTGCGCGCCGGGGTCGAGATCTTCCACCACCTGAAGAAGCTGCTCGCGTCGCGCGGCAAGGCGACCAACGTCGGCGACGAGGGCGGCTTCGCCCCGAGCCTGGACAGCGCCGACGAGGCGATCGGCATCGTGCTCGAGGCGATCGCCAAGGCCGGCTACCGCGCCGGCGAGCAGATCTTCCTCGCGCTCGACGTCGCCGCCTCGGAGTTCTTCGACAAGGCCAAGCAGACCTACGACTACGAGGGCAAGCCGCGCAGCGCCGCCGAGCTGGTCGAGCTCTACGCCGGCTGGGCCGCCAAGTACCCGCTGGTCTCGATCGAGGACGGCCTGGCCGAGGACGACTGGACCGGCTGGAAGACCCTGACCGACAAGCTCGGCGGCAAGGTCCAGATCGTCGGCGACGACCTGTTCGTCACCCAGACGGCGCGGCTCGAGCGCGGCATCAAGGGCGGCATCGCCAACTCGATCCTGGTCAAGGTCAACCAGGTCGGCAGCCTGACCGAGACCCTCGACGCCGTGCGCATGGCCCAGCACGCGCGCTACACAGCGATCATCTCGCACCGCTCGGGCGAGACCGAGGACGCGTTCATCGCCGACCTCGCGGTCGCCACCAACGCCGGCCAGATCAAGACCGGCTCGGCGTCGCGCTCGGACCGGGTCGCCAAGTACAACCAGCTCCTGCGCATCGCCGACCAGCTCGGCGACGAGGCGCGGTTCGCCGGCACCACGGTGTTCCGGCGATGACGGCCCTGCGCGCCGCGCTCGTTGCCGCCGGCTGCCTCGCCGGTTGCCTCGCTGCTTCCCTCGGTGCCTGCGGCGGCAAGCCTGCCGCCCCGGGCGCGCCCGACCACCCGGCGCCGATCACCGAGCCCGCCGACAGCTGCACCACCGCGGACGACTGCGACCTCGTCGACGCGTGCTGCGGCTGCAACGCCGGCGGCAAGCGGATCGCGATCCGCAAGGACGCCGTCGCCGGGTTCCAGGCGTCGCGCGAGCAGCGCTGCACCGAGGTCATGTGCGCGCAGATGATCAGCACCGACCCGAGCTGCGACGCCGAGGCGATCTGCGGCAGCCGCAACCGCTGCCGCGTCGCCCCGCACATGCAGCACCAGTGACCCCCGGGCGGGCCGGTCCGCGACTTTCGCGGCGCCGACGATCGACCGCCGCAGAGATCGAGCGCGTCGCGCGCCCGCGCGCCAGCCCGCCGGGGAGCACCGCACGCGACGCTGTGCGCGCGATCGGCTGCGCCGCTCCGCCACAGGCCGAGCCGCGACGCGGCAACGATAGACAGCCGCCGCGACGCTCCCCCTGACGTCTGTCGGGCGTTGCCGGTGCGCCCGGCCGCTCGATGTGCGCACTCGCGTACGACAGCCGCGCAGGCGCATGCCTTGCACCGCTCCTCCTCCAGGAGGATTCACATGTCACTCACCACGATCGTCATCATCGTTCTTGTCGTCATGCTTCTCGGTGGCGGTGGCTACTACTGGGGCCGCTACTGACCAGCGACGTGCCGGCGCGGGCAGTTCGGCTTTGCAGACCAGAACTCTGCCAGCTCCGCCCGCCCGGCGTCTGGATCCGCGCAGCGCTACGGCAAGCGGCGGCTGATGAACGAGAACGGCAGCGACTGGCTCGCTTCCATCGCCAGCGCCGTCGTCACGCCGGCGATACCGAGGTTGACCGCCAGGTTCGCGATGCCGAGCGCGCCGACCGTGTCGCGCAGCTTCGCGACACCGCCGCGGCCGTGCTCCGACGACGCCCCACGCCCCGACGCTCCGACATCGAGCTCGCTGCGCCGGTTCCGCGTCACGCGCGCGCCGAGGATCCGGCCGACGACCACGCTCGCGATCCCGGTGGCGAGGCTGGCGATCACCAGCGCATCCTTGGCGACCGCCAGCTGGCGCGCCGTGCGGCTCACCGAGCGCCCGCTGAGCATCGAGCGGCCGACGAACCAGGTCGCCGCGACGGCGCCGTGCGCGGCGAGGTTGATCCACGAGAATCTCCGCCAGGCGGCATCGGAGACCTGATCGCGTTCCCTGCGATCCGACAGCTCACCGAGCGCGGGCTGCAACGCCTGGCGCCCGAACATCGTTCCTCCGATCGCCGTCGCGAGCCCGACGTCATGCGCAATCCATGCAGCAGAAGATAGTTTGGCCATGGTGATTTACCTCCGCGGTACCGCCTGCAACATGTGCTCCCAGCGAGCGCCGGGCGGTCCACGACAGAGGATCCATGATGGCAGTGTTCAGAGGCCGGGCGAGCCGACGCCTCCGGACCACGAGGATCGAGACGGACTGGCCAGCGACCGTCTGTAGCGCGAGGTTGCGGTAGCCGAGCTCGATCCGCGCCCCCGCTGTGCGATCGGCGGAACAGCCGGTTTCGCCGGCGACGCGCCGTCAGCGGCGGCCCTTGTACCCCATCATTCCCTGGATGACGCCTTCGCTGGCCTCGGCGACCTCGCCCTCCTCACGGAGGCGATCCGCGCAGTCGGCGCACACCTTGCGGGCCTTGCCCCCGACCTTGACGGATACCAGCTTGGTCACCTCGTCATTGCACTCGCGGCAGATCGGCATGCGAGGATGGTACTCGATTGCCGCGCGCCCAGGCTCGCGTCGTACATGCGACGACGCGGCACGGCAACACCGGATCTCGTCACAAGGTAGGCACAGGGGCAGGCACACGGGCAGGCATAGGCACCGCAGACGCGCATGCTATTGTCGAGGTGTGAAGACCGCTACAAGCATCGTCGTACTGATCGGTGTCGTCGGTACGCTGGCCGCCTGCGGCGGGACGATGTCTGGGCGGGAGAGCGCGCCGGTGGTGGCCGTCGCGCCGAGCGAGATCGTGCTGCGCGACGTGCGCAAGGACGCCGCCCACAACCTGGGCTGCCAGACGCCCAACGTCGGGGTCGAGGTCGAGTCGTGGGCGGGCTCGCAGGGCACCGTGATCGCGGCCGGCTGCGGATACCAGCTCACGTATTACCTGGCGTGCGAGTCGAGCGCGTTCTGCAAGTTCTCCGTCACCGATTGAGCATCGCGGCGCACGGTCAGCGGCCGCGGGCGGCGGCGCGGACCTCGAGCTCGGCGTCGAGCGCGGCGGTGACCAGCTCGATCTCGCGCAGCCGGGCCTCGGTGATCGCATCGAGCGCATCGAGCAGCTCGACGATGCTGCCCTGACCGCTGCGGTAGGACGCCTCGGCCATGGTGCGGACCCGCGGCAGCCGCTCGATCGCATCGGCGCGGAACCTGGTGACCGCATCGCACCGGGCGGCCTCGATCGCCGTGGCGCGGGTAAGGTCGGCGGTGAGCTCGTCGCCGGTGGCGCGGCGGTCGAGCACGGCGGCGCGCTGCTGGGCCCGGGCCCGCGCGACCGCGCCCTGGTTGCGGTCGAACAGGGGCAGCGGGATCGCGATGCCGACGGTGAGCGCGATGCCCTGCGGATCGGTGGTGCCGAAGCCCTGGAGCTGCAGGCTCGGCGTCGGGACGGCCTCGGCGTGGGCGAGGGCCTGCTCGGCGCGCGCGGCGGCCTCGGCGGCGGCGCCGACCGCGAGCTCGGGGTGATCGCCGGCGGGCCCGGCGGGCGTCGCGGCCGAAGCCGCGAGGGTCGGCGGCTCGAAGGCGCCGGCCGCGCGCGGCTGCCAGCCGGGGACCCCGACGGCGGCGGCGAGGGCGCCGGACGCGGCGGTGACGTCGGCGGCGGCCTCGGCGTACTTGCTCGCGAGCGCGGCGACGGCGAGCTCGGTGCGCTCGAGCTCGTAGGGGCTCTTGGCGCCGGCCTGCTGCCGGCCGGCGACGATGGCGCGCACGGCCCGGGCGTCGTCCAGCGCGGCCGACTGCGCGGCCGCGCGGTGCTGCGCGGTGAGCAGCGCGAGGAACCGGCGGCGGATGTCGAGCTCGGCCCGCGCCTGCTCGACGTCGACCTCGGCGCGCCGCGCGGTGATCCGGGCGCGCGCCGCGTCGGCGCGGTGGCCGCGCTGGCCGCCGATCAGGATCGGGATGTCGAGCCCGATGGTCTCCTGCGAGTGGCCGAACGTATCCTGGCCCTGGACGATGTTGGTGGTGTCGAGCGACAGCGTCGGGTTGGGATAGATGCCGGCGTCGACGAGGTCGGCCGCGGTGACGTCGATCGCGGCGCGGCGGGCCGCCAGGCGCGGGCTGCGCTCGCGGTAGAGCGCGACGGCCTCATCGGCGGTGACCTCGGCGGGCCCGGCGGGCTGGGCCCCGGCACGCACCGGGGTGGCCGCGATGGCGATGGCGGCGGCGGCCGCGACGATCAGGGCGGACCTCACGGCTGGTCGTCCTGCGCCGGGGTGCCGAGCCGCTTGCGCGTGATCAGCTGGTAGAACACCGGCAGGACGAACAGCGCGACCAGCAGCGTCGTCACCATGCCGCCGATGATCACGACGGCGAATGGCCGCTGGGTCTCGCTGCCGACCGCGTGCGACAGCGCCATCGGCAGAAGGCCCAGGATCGCGAGCATCGCGGCCATCACCAGCGCGCGGAACCGCGCGACCGGGCCGTCGACCAGGGCGTCGGGCAGCGCCGCGCCCTCGGTGCGGCGGCTCTCGATCGCCGAGACCACGAGCAGGCCGGCGAGCGAGACCTGGCCGAGCAGCGCGATGAAGCCGACCGCCGCGCTGACCGAGAGCGCAATCCCCGCAAGGAGCAGCGCGAACACGCCCCCGGTCAGCGCAAACGGAGCGGTCACGATCACGGCGAGCGCGCTGCGCGCCGACCCCAGCGCGCTGTAGAGCAGCACGAGCACGACGAGCAGCGCGACCGGCACGACGATGCGCAGCCGCGCCATCGCGCGCTGCTGGTTCTCGAACTCGCCGCCCCACACGAAGTAGTGGCCGTCCGGCGGCCGGACCTTGGCATCGGGCCCGACCAGGGCCTGGGCCTCGGCGACCACCGAGCCGACGTCGCGGCCCTCGACGTTGAACTTGAGCGCCATGTACCGGCTGTTGGCCTCGTGGTTGATCGTGGCGCGGCCCTGCGCGATGCCGATCCGGGCGACCTCGCGCAGCGGCACGCGGCCGCCGTCGGCCGTGGGCACCATCAGCGCGGCGATGCGCTCGGGATCGGAGCGCTCGGGCGCGGGCAGGCCGACCCGGATCGGCACCAGCCGGTCGTTCTGCCACATGCTGGTCGCGATCTTGCCGGCGAGCGCGGTCTCGACCACGTCCTGGGCATCGTCGACGGCGATGCCGGCGCGCGCCAGCGCGGCGCGATCGAGCACGATCTGGAGCTGCGGCACCAGCGAGTCGCGGTACAGGTCGAGATCGACGATGCCGCGGACGCCGGTGAGCGCGTTCTTGGCGTCCTCGAGCGAGGCCCGCATCTTCTGGAGATCGGTGCCGAAGATCTTGAGCACGACCTTGCCGCGCACGCCCGACACCGCCTCCTCGACGTTGTCCTTGATCGGCTGCGAGAAGTTGTAGTCGACGCCCGGGATCTGGGTCAGCGACGCGCGCATCTGCTCGACCAGCGCGTCCTTGGTCAGGCCGGCGCGCCACTCGCTCTCGGGCCGGAGCCGGACGAAGGTCTCGCTCATGTTGGTGCCCTCGTCGTCGGTGCCGTCCTCGGGGTGGCCGTGCTCGGACAGCGTGGCCTGGACCTCGGGGAACGCGAGCAGGCGCTTGCGGATGTCGAGCAGGATGTCCTGGCCCCGGGCGAGCGCCACGCTCGGCGGCATCTCGACGAAGATCACCAGGTCGCCCTCGTCGAGCTCGGGCAGGAACTCGACGCCGAGGCGGCGCGCGGCGAGCCCGCCCGCCGCGACCAGCCCGCCGGCGATCACCAGCGCGATCCAGCGCCGGCCGAGGATCGCGCGGACCACGCGGCGGTAGCCGGCGCGCAGCAGCTCGACCGACCGCGGGTCCCGGGCGGCGGCGTCCCGCGGCCCGAGCGCCGCGGCGCACAGCGCCGGCACCAGGGTCAGCGCGAGCACCAGCGCACCGACCAGCGCGAACGTGTAGGTCAGCGCGAGCGGCCGGAAGATCCGGCCCTCGACGCGCTGGAGCGTGAACACCGGGATCAGCGCGGCGATGATGATCGCCATCGAGTAGAACGTCGGCCGCGACACGTCGAACGCGGCGTGACCGACGATGCCGAGCATGTCGCGCCGCGACGACGGCCGGCGCTCGCGCGCCAGGTGGATCACGTTCTCGACCAGGATCACCGCGCCGTCGACCAGGATGCCGAAGTCGATCGCGCCCATCGAGATCAGGTTGGCCGGGAGGTGGATCGCGCGCAGGCCGATGAACGCCGCGAGCAGCGCGATCGGGATCACCGAGGCGACGATCAGCGAGCCGCGGATCGTGCGCAGGAACAGCCAGACCACGCCGAGGATCAGCAGGCCGCCGAACAACAGGTTGTGGTGGACGGTGCCGAGCGTGTGCTCGACCAGCGTCGAGCGATCGTAGAACGCCTCGATCTTCATGCCGCGCGGCAGGATCTTGTCGTTGAGCTCGGCGACCTTGGCGTGGACGCCCTCGAGCACCCGGCTCGGGTTCTCGCCGCGCCGCAGCAGCACGAAGCCCTCGATGATCTCCTTGATGCCGTCGAGCCCGGCGTCGCCGCGCCGCGGCACGCCCGACAGCAGCACGCGGGCGACGTCGCCGATGGTGACCGGCGTGCCGGCCTTGCTGGCGAGCACGACGTTCTGGATGTCGGCGGCCGAGCCGAGGTAGCCCACGCCGCGCACCACCATCTCCTGGTCACCGTGGCGCAGGAACCCGCCGCCGACGTTGACGTTGGACTTGCCGAGCGCGGTGCGGACGTCCTCGAGCGTCAGGCCGAACGCGGCGAGCCGCGCCGGGTCGACCTCGACGTGGATCTCGGGCAGGAAGCCGCCGAACCCGACGACGTCGGCGACGCCGGGGACCTGGCGGAACTGAGTCGACACCACCCACTCCTGCTCGGAGCGCAGCTCGTGCAGCGAGTGGCGATCGCTGGTCAGCCGGTACTGGTAGATCTCGCCGAGCGGCGTGTACTCGGGGGCGAGCTCGGCGGCGGCGCCCGGCGGCAGGTCGCTCGCCGCCGCGGTGACCCGCTCGGTGACCAGGGCGCGCGCCTTGAACGCGTCGACGTCGTCGTCGAACGTCTGGTAGATCAGCGACAGCCCGAACAGGCTCTCGGACCGCATCGAGATCATCCCCGGCGTGCCGTTGAGCGCGCGCTCGAGCGGCAGCGTGATCTGCTTCTCGACCTCCTCGGGCGCCAGGCCGGGCGCCTTGGTGATGACGTTGACCTGGTAGTTGGTGACGTCGGGGAACGCCTCGATCGGCGTGTCCTGGTACGCGGTGAAGCCGTACACCGCGACGCCCAGGGTGAACGCGACCACGGCGAGCCGCCGCGAGACGCAGACATCGATCACGTGCTTCAGCATGTCGGGTCCGGGGGTCAGGGCGGAGCGCTCAGAGCAGCTGCTCGGCGGCGCCGTCGAGCAGCAGCGCGCCCCGGGTCACGACCTGCTCGCCGGGCGCCAGGCCGCTCAGGATCTCGACCCGGCCGTTGATCGACCGGCCGACCTCGACCTTGCGGGCGACGAACAGGTCCTCGCCGGTCCGGACGTAGACCACGAACGTCTTGCCGTCCTCGATCAGCACCGACTCGGCGGGCAACACGATGGTCTTGCCGGGCGGCGCCTTGATCGCCGCGCGCGCGAACATGCCGGCGCGGACGCCGGCACCCGCGCCGGCCAGGTCGTCGAACGCGATGTACACCGGCGCGGTGCGCAGCGCGCCGGTCAAGGACGAGCTCACCGAGACCACGCGGCCGGCGGCGGGCGCGGGCCGGGTCGGTAGCTCGATGTCGACGGCGGCGCCGTCCTGAACCTGGGCGAGCTCGCGCTCGAACACGTCGGCGACCACCCACAGCGAGGTCGGGTTGCCGATCTCGATCAGCGGCTCGCCGCCGGGCTGGGCGACGCCGCCGACCGTGGCGCGGCGCGCGATCACGGTGCCCTCGATCGGCGCGCGCAGGACCACGGTCGAGCCATCGCCGTCGCCGAGGATCGCCGCGGTGGTCCGGGCGCGGGCGAGCTCGGCCTCGGTCTGGCGCAGCCGAGACTGCGCCGCGACCCGCTCGCTGTCGACCCCGACCCCGGCCGCCGCCATGCCGTCCTGGCGCGCGACCTCGTGGACCGCCGTGTCGTGCTCGGCGGTCGCCGCGGCGAGCTGCGCGCGCGCGGCGGCGGCCTCGGGCGATGAGATCGTGACCAGCGCATCGCCGGCCCGGACCCGATCGCCGGTCTTGACGTGGACCTGCGTGACCCGCCCCGCGATCGGCAGGTTGACCTGCGACACCGCGCCGTCGCGGAACGCGATCCGGGCCGGCGCGAGCACGACCGGCGATGCCGCGCCGAGCTCGACCTTCTCGGTGACCACGTACGGCCGCGACTCGCGCGCCAGCCGGACCGTGCCATCGGGCCGGGGCGTCGACGGCGGTGGGGAAAACGCCACGGTCTCGCCCGCCGCCGGGGAGCACGCCACGAGCCACAGGACCAGCCAGCACTTGATCGCTTGCACGGGCCCCGGCAGTCCACGCGGCGTGCCAGCGCGCATGTGGCGCGCCTCCGTCGGAGCCGTCGCCTTCATCTTGCGTTAACACGCGGCCGGCTATGCATTCCTGCCTCAGCTGAGGCAGCCGTGCGAACCTCGACGGCGGCAATGTCGATCCGCCTGCGCTTCACGATCGCGCTGACGTTGCTCGGGCTGCTGCTGTTCGGCGGCTATGCCGTGTTTGCCTACGGCTGGGAGGTCGACGACCTGCACAACGCGACCGGGCGCGAGGTGCTGACCCTGGGCCGGTCGCTCGCGACCTCGCTCGGCAACGCGCTGCGCGACCGCCAGCGCGCCGATATCGACGAGGCGCTGCACGCGCTCGACTCGCTCGAGCCCAAGATCTTCGTCCACGTCCATGACGTCGACGCCCACGAGATCGCGCACTCCCGCGGCGACCCGGTCGGCGCCGCGATCGAGGCGCTGGCGCGGCGCGCCGTGACCAGCGCGCACGAGCGGGTCGAGCTCGCGGACCACCGCTTCGTGTACGCCGCGCCGCTGACCAGCGACAGCGGCGAGGTGATCGGCGCGATCGTCGTCGCCCGCGCGATCGACGACCTCGAGGCCGACCTCGCGCGCACCCGGTGGCGGCTGATCGCCGTCGTGGTCGCGTTCGTCGCGGTCACGCTGATCGTCGGCGTCCTGCTCGGCAACGTCTACATCACCCGGCCGCTCGCCACCATGCTCGAAGGCGTGGCCCACGTCCGCGCCGGCGACTTCAAGTCCCGGGTCCCGCGGGTCCGCCACGACGAGATCGGCGCGGTGGTCGACGAGTTCAACGCGATGGCCGAGACCCTCGGCCAGGCGCGCCAGCGCATCGACCAGGAGACCGAGGCCCGGCTCCGGATCGAGCGCGGCCTGCAGGGCATCGACAAGATGGTCACGATCGGCCAGCTGTCGGCCGGCCTGGCCCACGAGATCGGCTCGCCGCTCCAGGTGCTGTCGGCCCGCGCCTCGGGGCTCGCGACCCGCAGCGCCGACCCCGAGACCCGGCGCCAGGCCGAGATCCTCGTCGAGCAGACCGCGCGGATCACGCGGATCGTCGATCAGCTGCTGTCGTTCGGCCGGCGCCGGCCGGCGGTGATCGCGGCGCGCGACCTGGTCCGCCCGGTCAAGACCGTGCTCGAGCTGCTCGACGGCGAGGCCCGCCGCCGCGGCGTGGCGCTCGCGCTGTCGGCCGACACCGCCGACCACACGATCGACGCCGACGAGGATCAGCTGCAGCAGATCGCGCTGAACCTGGTCCGCAACGCGCTCGCCGCGACCCCGAGCGGCGGCCGGATCACGGTGCGGGTCGAGGGCGATCCCGAGGCCCGGCAGGTCCGGTTGATCGTGCGCGACACCGGCCCCGGCATCCCGCCCGAGATGGCCGCCCGGCTGTTCGAGCCGTTCTTCACCACCCGCGCGGCCGAGGGCGGCACCGGCCTGGGGCTCGCGGTCGTCCGCGCGATCGTCACCGAGCACGGCGGCACGATCACGGTGAGCTCGGATCACGGTGCCGAGTTCATCGTGAGCTTCCCGGCGGCCGGGCCCAGGATGAGCTAGCAATGACCATGGCCGAGCGCGCCCGCGTCCTGGTGATTGACGACGATTCGGCCGTGGTCGAGCTGCTCGTCGAGGAGCTCGGTGCCCACCACGACGTCGCCGGCGAGACCTCGCCGCGCGCCGGGCTCGAGCGCGCCATCGCCGAGGACTTCGACATCGTGATCACCGACGTCGAGATGCCCGAGCTGCGCGGCCCGGCGCTGCTCGCCGAGCTGCTCGAGCGCAAGCCCGGCCAGCTGGTGCTCCTGATCACCGCGTTCGGCAGCATCGAGCTCGCGGTCCAGGCGGTGCGGGCGGGCGCGTGCGACTTCGTGACCAAGCCGTTCCAGATCCCGGCGCTCCTGCTCGCGGTCGAGCGCGCGCTGCGCGAGCGCACGATGCGGCGCGAGATCGTCCGGCTGCGCCGCGAGCTCGACGACGACCACGGCAACCTGATCGCCGCCAGCCCGGCGATGACCCGGGTGCTCGACGTCGCGCGCCGCGCGGCCCGGTCGACGGTCAGCGTGCTGATCACCGGCGAGAGCGGCAGCGGCAAGGGCGCGCTGGCGCGCTGGATCCACGAGCGCAGCCCGCGCAGCACCGGACCGTTCGTCCACGTCAACTGCGCGGCGCTGCCGAGCGGCCTGGTCGAGGCCGAGCTGTTCGGCGTCCGCCGCGGCGCGTTCACCGACGCCCGCGAGTCGCGCGACGGGCTGTTCGCCGAGGCCTCGGGCGGCACGATCTTCCTCGACGAGATCGCCGAGATGCCGCTCGACGTCCAGAGCAAGCTGCTGCAGGTGCTCGAGTCGTCGCGGGTCCGGCCGGTCGGCGGCGGCGAGGTCGCGATCGACGTCCGCGTGATCGCGGCGACCAACCGGGCGATCGACGGCGCCGTGCACGCCGGCCAGTTCCGGGTCGACCTGTTCTTCCGGCTCAACGTGATCCGGATCGAGGTGCCGCCGCTGCGTGACCGCCCCGGCGACATCCCCGAGCTGGTCCACGCCCTGCTCGCGCGGGCATCGCGCGGCGGGACCGGTCCGATCGGCATCACCGACGATGCGATGCGCTGGCTGGTCCGCCACGATTGGCCGGGCAACGTCCGCGAGCTGGCCAACGTGGTCGAGCGCGCGGTCGCCCTGACCGATCACGACACGATCGTCCTCGAGGACGTCCGCGACCTGCCGCCGCGCGCGCCGGTCGATCCGACGAGCGACCTCCTGACCGGCGCGGCCGAGCGCCACCTGCCGCTGGCCGAGGTCGAGCGCGGTTACATCCGCCGGGTGCTCGACGCCGAGGGCGGCAACGTCTCGCGCGCGGCCCGCATCCTCGGCATCGACCGTCGCACCTTGTACCGAAAACTCGGATAGCCGCGGGGGCAACCCATTGAATCGCCGCCGGCGGGGTGACGGAACAAACCCGCGCGGCGTCGCGTTGCACGGACATGATGACGGCCTCGTGGTCCTCGGCCCCGGCGCAACCGGCCGCCGAGCGGGTGAGCCAGCTGCAGCTCCTGGCCGGCGCCGAGGCCGCGTTCCGCGACGCGCTGATCGAGAGCCTCGAGGGTCTCGAGCTGTGCGACCGTAACCTGCTCCGGTTCCACTACTTCCACGGCCTGACCGCGGATCAGCTGGCGGCGATGTTCTCGAGCCACCGCGGCGCCGTGGTCCGCCAGCTCGCCCGGATCCGCGAGCGCATGCTGCGCGACACCCGGCGCGGCCTCGCGGCGCGGCTCCCGCTCGACAAGGCCGAGCTCGATCGCCTGCTCGAGGTGGCGCGCAGCCGGTTCGATCTCGCGATCACCCGCG
>DASWRS010000009.1:0-1751 GCA_036403075.1 Kofleriaceae bacterium | reverse complement strand
GTGTTCACCCAGGTCGCACGGGTGGTCGTCGGCCAGCGCGACATGGTCGAGCGCGTGCTGATCGGGCTCCTGACCGGCGGCCACTGCCTGATCGAGGGCGTGCCCGGGCTCGCCAAGACGCTGCTGGTCAAGACCCTGGCGCAGACTCTCCATGCGACGTTCCAGCGGATCCAGTTCACGCCCGACCTTCTGCCCGCCGACATCACCGGCACGATCATCTACAACATGCACACCGGCGAGTTCACGCAGAAGCGCGGCCCGCTGTTCGCGAACCTGGTGCTCGCCGACGAGGTCAACCGCGCGCCGGCCAAGGTCCAGTCGGCGCTGCTCGAGGCGATGCAGGAGCGCCAGGTCACGATCGGCGACACCAGCCACCGGCTGCCGGATCCGTTCCTCGTGCTCGCGACCCAGAACCCGATCGAGCAGGAGGGCACGTTCCCCTTGCCCGAGGCCCAGCTCGATCGCTTCATGCTGCTGATCAAGGTCAGCTATCCGACGGCGAGCGACGAGCGGGCGATGCTCGACCGGATGGGCGCGCTCGACACTCCGGCGGCGATGCAGGTCGCGACGATCGACCAGGTCCGCGCCGCGCGCCGCGTCGTCGGCTCGATCTACATCGACGACCGGGTCCGCGACTACATCGTCCACGTCGTCCAGGCGACGCGGCGGCCGCGCGACTACGGCCTGGGCGAGCTCGCGCCGCTGATCGAGTACGGCGCCTCGCCGCGCGCGACGCTGTGCCTGGCCGCCGCGGCGCGCGCGCACGCGTTCATCCGCCACCGCGCCTACGTCACGCCCGATGACATCAAGGTCATTGCGATGGACGTGATGCGGCACCGCGTCGTCGTGACCTACGAGGCCGAGGCCGAGGAGGTCAGCTCGGAGGACGTGGTGCGGCGGATCTTCGAGTACCTGCCGGTCCCGTGAGGTCGTGAGCCCCCCGAGCCTCGCGCCATGACCCTCACGTCCGCCGAGCTGTTCAAGAAGGCGCGCAAGATCGAGATCGTCGCGCGCCGGCTGGTCGAGGAGCAGCTCGCGGGCCAGTACCACTCGGTGTTCAAGGGCCGCGGCCTGGTGTTCTCGGATGTGCGGCCGTACTACGCCGGGGACGACGTCCGGGCGATCGACTGGAACATCACGGCGCGGATGAACGCGCCGCACGTCAAGCAGTTCGTCGAGGAGCGCGATCGCACGGTCAACCTGGTGATCGACATGAGCGCGTCGGGGTTCTTCGGCACGCGCGGCGTGAGCAAGCGCGAGCTCGCGGCCGAGCTCGCCGCCGTCGTCGCGTTCTCCGCGATCAAGAACAACGACCGGGTCGGGCTCTACATCGTGACCGACCGGGTCGAGCGCTTCGTGCCGCCCAAGAAGGGCCGCCGCCACGTGCTGCGCGTGATCGGCGAGATCCTGGGGTTCCAGCCCGTGTCGCGCGGCACCAACCTCGCGGCCGGCCTCGATTTCCTGGGCAAGGTCGCGCGGCGTCGATCGGTGGTGTTTCTGGTGTCAGACTTCCTGTCCGACGGCTGGGAACGCGCGATGCAGATCACCAGGCAAAGGCACGAGCTGGTTCCGGTGGTGGTCGGCGACCCGCTCGAGCAGGCGCTGCCCGCGGTCGGGCTGCTCGTGCTCGAGGATCTCGAGTCGGGGGCGCTGGTCGAGCTCGACACCGGCGGCGCCGCGGCCGAGGACTACGCGCGGCGCGCGCGGGCGGCGGCGCTCGGCCGCGAGATCGCGCTGCGGCGGCTCAACGT
>DASWRS010000008.1:0-27247 GCA_036403075.1 Kofleriaceae bacterium | reverse complement strand
TAGCCCTCGGTGATCCGGCCGCACGCCTCGTCGAAGCACGGCCGGTTGAGCGGGTGCGCCAGCGTGGCCGCGAGCACGCGCGCCGAGTCGCGGACCAGCCCGGTGTCGGCGTCGAGCGCGATCACGTACTTGACCCCGGCGAGCTGCGCGACCGGACCGACGACGGTCGCGAAGCCGCCGAGGTTCCCGCGCAGCGCCTCGTTGAGCTGCTCGAGCTTGCCGCGCTTGCGCTCCCAGCCCATCCACAGCCGCTCGCGCGGGTTCCACCGCCGCGCGCGATGCAACAGGAAGAACCCCGCGGACGCCGGGTACCTCGCCCCGAGCGCGGCGATCGCCGACGCGGCGTGCTGGACCAGCGCGTCGTCTGCGTCGGTGGTCTCGGTCCGGGCGTCCCGGAAATCGCTGACCAGCGCGAACCCGAGGTTGGGATCGCGATTCGCGAGGAACCGGACCTCGAGCGCCTCGACCAGCTCGTCGATCTCCGCGGCATCGGTCAGCATCGCGGGGACCGCGACCAGCGTGCGGTGCGCCACCGGGATCCCGCTCGAGAACTCGAGCCGCGGCAGCAGCCGGGGGGTGACGAACAGGGTCGCCGCCCAGTGGACCAGCGCGACCGCGAGATCGCCGGCGCAGAACGCGAGCAGCGCGCACCACGCCAGGCTCGGCTCGAGCGGCGCGATCCACGCCAGGCCGATCGTCGCGATCGCGGTGACGGCGGCGATCGCACCGCCGTAGATCGCGTGGCGCATCGCGCCGCAGGCGCCGCGCGCGAGCTGCGCCGGCGACCGCCGCATCCCGACCGCGCGCTCGAGCACGCGGCGGCCGCGGTCGATCAGGAAGTAGCCGACATGGCCGGTGCGACCGTCGTGCTCGGTCGCGAGCCGGACCGCGGCCTGGGCGACCGAATCCTCCGACGCCGGGCTGTGTCGCGCGATCGCCTCGACGGCGTGGCGGTAGCGATCGCGGGTCGCGAAGTCCATGGTCGCGTACACCGGATCGCCGCGCAGCGCGCGCTCCACGGTGCTCATCGACTCGACGAAGTCGCGCCAGTCGTTGGCGCCGAGGAACCGCAGGCTGCCGATGCTGTTGCCGATCGAGACCTGATCGGCCGCCTGGCTCTGGGTCGCGAGCTCGAACACGTGCTCGACGGTCTCGCCCGACTCGGCGAGCCGCTGCTCGAGCCAAGACATCGGAAACGCCAGGGCCGAGCCCTGGGCCTGCAGCCGGCTGGCGAGCTCGGCGACGAACGCCGTGGTCAGCGGCGGATTGGCTTCGATCAGCTCGGCGAGCACCAGCACGACGTCGGTCGAGCTCGGGGTGGCGACGGCCAGCACCCTCGCGACCCAGTCCGCGGCGGCCTCGCGATCGCGCCGGCCGTCGGTGACCGCCGTGACCACGCGGCGCAGGTTCTCGAGCAGCGCGAGCCGCAGCATGATCGGGATCGCCCACAGCTCGCCGAGCCGCAGCGGCAGGATCTCCTGATACGACGCGACGAACGCGCGCAGGCCCTCGGCGTCGACCCGGCCGTGGGCGTGCGAGATCAGCTCGAGCGCGAGGTGATAGACCCGCGGCGTACCCGGCACCGGCGCGTTGGCCAGCCGCGGCAGCTCGCGGTTGTACGCGCGGGGCAGGTGGCGCCGCGCGGTACGGATCTGGTCCTCGATCAGGTGGTAGTTGTCGATGAACCACTCGGCCGCCGGCGTGATCTGCCGGCCGCGCTGCACCGCATCGGTGATCAGCGCGTAGGCCTCGCGCAGCGCGACCTCGTTGTCGCCGAGCCGGGCGAGCAGCCAGTCGTCGTGACCCCGCGCCGGCGCCAGCTCGTGCCAGCCGGCGATCGTGCGCGCGTGGCGCTCGAGCTGGCCGACGCTGAACAGCTCCGCGCGCAGCGGCGCCTCGTGGAGCTGCATGCCTGCGGTGACGGCAGCTGGGCGCCGGGCGCGACGAGGCTGCGAGGGTTCGAGGGGCTGTTGCACGAGGTCCACCGAGAGTCGCGGACCGGCGCGCGCAAACGGTGGGCTGCTATAGCACGCGCGCTCGGCGAGCGTTGCAGGCACGGCGTCGGCGCTCGGCCAACATGCGCGGAGCTACGGCGCGAGCCGGACCGTGTCGCCTCGGTGTAGCTCGCAGCGTCGTCGGGAGCGCCCGCGTGCGGTCAGGCGGTCGTCGCGGTCGCACGCATCGGGCCGGCGACGCAGGCTCGCATCGCAGCGCGGAGCTGTGCGATCGAGAACGGCTTGTACAGCACCGCCACGTGATCGCCGAGCGCGGCGGCCCGAGCGGCGGTGGTGCGATCGCGCGATGCCATCATGACCACGATCGGGCAGGTCAGCCCTGCAGCCCGCGCCGCGGACATCACCTCGAGGCCGGTCCGCTGCGGCATCGAGACGTCGGTGACCACGAGATCGAATGGCCCGCCTGCGGAGATCTCGTCCTGCAACTCGCCGCCGGAGCGGGCGCGCACGACCTGCGCACCCAGTCGCTCGAGCGTATCGGCCACGAGGTCGAGGAACTCGAGGTCATTCTCGGCCAACAGCACGCGCATGGCCTCCTGATGGTGCAGTCCACATGCCATCACGCGCTGGCACGGACGACGAGCAACGCTTGCTACCGGCAGGTCGGTCAGCGGCGCTGCGTACGCAACGGATCCAGCGGTTCCGGACGGCCGGGCGGCGACTCGGCCAGCGGCACCGTGAAGCAGAACGTCGCGCCGCGGCCTGGTTCGCTCTCGACCCAGATCCGGCCGCGATGCGCCTCGACCAGCCCGCGGGCGATCGCGAGCCCCAGGCCATGGCCCTTGTAGCCCGCGTCCGGGCTGCGCCAGTAGCGGTCGAACAGCCGCTTCTGATCGGCGATCGCGATCCCGGGACCGTTATCGACGACCGAGAACACCGCCTCACGGTCACCCAGCGTCGCGTGCAGCGCCACCGAGCCGCCCGGCTTGAGGATCCGGAGCGCGTTGCCGACCAGGTTGGCGATGACCTGCAGGATCCGATCGCGATCGCACTGGATCGCCGGCACGTCGGCGGCGGCCCCGCCGGTGAGCGTCACCTGGTGCCGGATCGCCGTGGCGTCGAAGTCCGCGATCACCTGCTCGATGATCGCCGCGACCGCGTGCGGCCGGGCGGTCATCGACAGCCGACCGGCCTCGATGCTCGCGAAGTCCAGGAGGTCCTCGATCATGCGCTCCATCCGCGCGGCGGCCTTCTGGATCTTCTCGGCCACGACGATGCTCGACGGCGGGCTGGTGCGCGTCAGCTCGTCGCTGCCGAGGATCGATGCCGCCATCACGATCGTCGCGAGCGGCGACCGCAGATCGTGAGACACGATCGCCAGGGTCTGCTCGCGCATCGCGACGGCATGGCGCGCCTGCTCGTACAGCCGTGCGTGCTCGATCGCCAGGGCGCAGCGGCGGGCGAGCTCCTCGGCGAGCGCGAGATCCCCGTCGCGGTGCCGGTGCTCGCCCGTCATGCAGAACGTCAGGGCACCGAGCCGGCGTACGCCGAGCGTGAGCGGGACGATCAGCGCGCTGTGGATCCCCAGCGCTCGGAGGATCGGCAGATCGGCGGCCGAGCATGCCGCGTCCGAGACGATCGCCAGCTGGATCGCCCGGCCGGTCGCGACGACCTCGGCCGCGGCGGCCGCGAACACGGGCAGGCGCGGCACGGCGCCCAAGCTGCGCGCGAGATCGCGCTGGGCGGCGGGATCGACATGCGCCGCAGTGGCGTACAGCAGGTGGTCGTCCGTCGACACCAGGTCGAGCAGGCAGACGTCGCCCAGCCGCGGGACGCCGACCGCCGCGGCCGCACTCGCCGCCGCGGCGGATTCGAGGCTCGCGTTCAGCAACGTACCCGCGCCGAGCAGGAAGTGCTCGGTATGCTCGGCGTGCTTGCGCTCGCTGATGTCGTCGAACGTGAGCACCGCACCGGTGACCTTGCCGTCTCGCCGGATCGCGGTCGCGGTGTAGCTCGCCGGAAACCGCCGGCGATCGGCCCGGATGATCATGTGGTCTTCGCTGCGCACCCGGCCGCTGTGGATCGCGACGGCGAGCGGCGATTCGACGGCCGCGCCGTCGACCGTTTCGATCCGGACGACGCTCGCGCTGCGCTTGCCCAGGGTCTCGCCCGGACTGCATCCCAGCAGGGCGGCGCCGGCGTCGTTGATGAACGTGATCTGGTGATCGAGATCGAACGCGAGGGTGCCCTCGGCCAGCGTGCTCGCCATCGTGCGCATGAACGCGAGCTGCTCGTGGACCTGTTCCTGGGCGGCTCGTGCCGCGGTGATGTCGAACGACACACCCTGGAGCACCGGCGGCTCGCCGCCGGCACCGACCAGGTGAATGCTGGTGCGCAGCCACCGGAGGCTGCCGTCGGACGCCACGCAGCGATGCTCGCACCGCTTGTTGCCGGGCTCCGCGACCGCGCGTTCGAAGGTCGATAACAGCTGCTCGCGATCATCGGGATGAACGTGCGCGCTCCACCAGTCGAGCTCGTCGAGGCACCACTGGCGGCGAAATCCGAGCATCCGCTCGAACTGTGCGCTCACGTACGTCACCTGCCGGGTCTCGGCGTTGGCTTCCCACACGAAGGCGTAGTCGAGGTGATCGACCAGCGTCTCGTACTTGGCTTCCAGGCGCTGAGCCTCGCGGCGCCGGAGCACGTCGTAGCGCCACGCGCGGTTGCGGTCGAGCGCGATCGCGAGCTGGTTGGCGATCGCGTTGACGAACTCCAGGTCGCTGCGATCGAGCGGTGATGCACCCTCGAGCTGCAGCGCGCCGAACACCGCGCCGCCGCCGACGACCAGCGGGAGCACGATGAACCGCCGGGCGTCATCGGGAACGCCGCCACCACGGAGCGGTGCGGGGAGCGGTGTCGGGCCGAGCTGCTCGCGCAGCTCGGTGTCGGCGTCGAGCGCGGTGAACGACGGCGCTCCGACCAGGTACGCGTAGGCCCCGGCGGCGTGGGACTTCGCCGAGGTCAGCCGGGCCGGATCGCTGCCTTCGCACGGCCACACGACCATGTCGGTCTGGCCGCCGATCACGGCCTCGATCAGGATCGCGCTCTCCAGCGGGAGCTTGTCCGCGATCACCTTCAGGGCGGCGTCGAGCGTGTGCTTGGCGACGTCGAACGACGCGAACAGCTTGCTGATCTCGTACAGCTGTTCGAGCCGACGATTCCCGCTCAGCTCGGTGGTCAGGGCGATCAATGGGCTGCCTCGTCGGGCTCGATCCGTGCGCCGCCGGTGCCGATCGAGAAGTCATGCGTGCCGTGATCGTGCTCGCTGCCGCGGGTCTTGACGACGGTGAGCACCGAGCGCAGCCGCCCCGCGGTCTCGCGATACCTCAGCATCAGGAGGTTGTCGGCGATCGGCGACAGGCTGTGCTCGGTCACCAGCTCGGTGGAGTACAAGGACGATGCTTCGAGCGTGAACAGGCTGGTGACGTCGAGCGCCTTGAACCTGACGCCGAGCTGGTAGAGCACGTGCCTGAGCTCGTGGAGGCCGAGCTGGTCGTTCATCATGTGGGTGATCGCGTCGATCACGAGCCGGGTCGCCTTGCGCGCGGTCAGCTTGTCGGCGAGCACGGTCAGGAACTGGCCGATCCGGATGGTCTCGCGCGACACGAACAGGATGTCGACGAGCCCGCGATCGATCGCGTCGCGCAGCGGCAGACCCAGCGCAGCCGCGGACGCCAGCAGCTGCTCGGTGCCCTCCTCGAGCGTCACGTAGAGCCCGGCCTCGCCGCGCTCGGCGCCGGCGACCAGGAACTGCATCGCCATCGTGGTCTTGCCGATCCCGGAGCTGCCCGACACCAGCGTGATGCTGCGCGCGAGCAGGCCGCCGCCGATGATCCGATCGAGTCCGGGGACGCCGGACTCCATCCGGCGCGCGATATCGAGCGGGCGCGGCGGGACCGGGCCGGGCGAATCGATGTTGTAGCGCGGGAAGATCGCAACGCCTCCCGGCCCGATCGCCATGCTGTGGAGGCCCTTGAGATGCGCGGAGTCGCGCAGCTTGTAGACCTCGATGTAGCGCTGTCGCTCCAGGCCTTCTTCGAGCGAGCGCAGCAGGATCACGCCATCGACCACGGTCTCCTCGACGCCGAATCTGCTGATCTGCGTTGCGCCATAGGGAATGTCGGTCGCGAACAACCCGACGGCCTGGGCATTCTGGACGATGCTGCACAGGTGGAAGATCTTCTCGCGGCAGAGCTCTGGATCGGCGAGCTTGTGGAGGAACACCGACACCGAGTCGATCACGACCCGCCTGGCGCCGAGCCGTGCGATCCGATCTCGCACCATCAGCAGATCGGCCTCGATCCGGATCTCGGGCTGCGGGATGAACACGATCTCGATCATGCCGCGCTCGATCTCGGAATCGAGATCCCAGCCGAGCCCCAGCGCGGCCGCGCGGAGCCGATCCTCGGTCTCCTCGAACGAGAAGAAGATGCCCTTCTCGCCGGCGAGCGCACCGCGATACAGGAACTCGAGCGACAGCACGGTCTTGCCGGTGCCGGCGACGCCCGACAGCAGCAGAGAAGATCCCCAGGGGATCCCGGTGCCGATCAGCTCGTCGAGCTTGGAGATCCGCGTCAGGCAGCGCTCGGCCCGGGTGCCGATCGCCGCGGGCTCGCGCCGGATCAGCACGTGCGGCGCGAACACGTCGATACCGCTCCGCGAGATCGCAAAGGAGTGCTCCTCGCGGCTGTGGTTGGTGCCGCGCATCTTGACGATCTGCAGGAACCGCTGATTTTCCCCGAACGCCTCGCGCTGCGACAGCACGCACACCCCGTCGACGATCGAGAACAGCGGATTGGTCTGGTACTCGCTGGGCGCGAACTCGCCGACCAGAAAGCTCGTGGCCTCCCAGGCCATCAACGTGACGGCGATATCGTAGCAGGACGTGCGCAGGTCCTGCCGCGACTCCGCGAGATCGTCGAACATCTTGAAGCTGTCGATCACGATGATCGCCGGATTCACCCGCCGCAGGTGCTTGGTGATCAGCGCGGACGCCCCGGCGATCCCGGTCGCCTTCCGGATCTCGCCGAGATCGACGAACTCGATCCCGGCCCTCAGCTTGTCCGGATCGTAGAACGAGAACTGGGTCAGGTTTCGCAGGATCTTGGCGGTCGGCTCGGACAGCGTGCCGAAGTACAGGACCCGGTGGTCCGCGGCGGCGTTGTGGAGACAGATCTGCTGGACCAGGATCGTCTTGCCCGAGCCCGGCGCACCGCTGATCGCGATCAGCGAGCTCCGCGGGATGCCGCCATCGAACAGCTCATCGAGGTTGCGAACCCCGGTGGCGAGGCGGTTGCCGGTCATCGTCACGACAGTAACTTTCCACTGGCGGTGGCCGGGACGTCGGAAAAGCCGGCCGGCGGCACGACCTCGCGCGTGCCGCTGGCGACCTCCATGATCGCGGCGTGGAGCTCCGGGCTGAGGATCTCGGCGGTCAGCCGGCCGATCACCGTGAGCAGCTCGATCAGCGCAAATCGCAAGCCTTCGACCAGCGCGAGCCTCGGCACCGACGTCAGGCGTTCGGCCAGCTGCTGCCGCCAGCGCGCGTCACCGTTGGGGCGCGGGTTGATCACCGACAGGAACGGGTACCGGCCGGCCGCGGTGCCGAGCACGCGCTCGACGATCGCGGTGAGCGTCACCGAGCCGAGCGCCATGACCGCGCGGGTCCACAGCGCCTCGAGCGCTGCACCGAACAGATCGACGACCTCGAACGACGAGCCATTCTCGATTGTCCGCTGGATCCATGCGTCGACCACCGCGCTATGGAGCGGTTCATCCTGGGAGCGATCCATGGGAACCTCGCGGTTCCGATGGACGCCTCGACATGCCTTGGAGGCAGGCGCTCATGGCATCGTAGTAATGGGCTCTTCGCCGAGGTCTGTCAACGCTGCTCCAGCTTCGCCCCGGGATGTATGGTGGAAATGTGATATTGCGACGCATACTGACGTGCGCGAGCGCTCGTTGCTCAGCGCTCGGTGTGCAGCGAGTGGCGTCGCTCCTGCGCACGCTTGAGCCAGCGCTCGGCCCGCGCGGCGGCGAACCGCGTCTCCGCCGCCTCGAGATGGCTGACGGCCTGCGGCCGGTCGGCGGTCCCCAGCCGGCCGGCGAGCGCGAGGTGCACGATGCCATCCTGGAGCACGTTGCCGGTCTGGGCCGCCAGGGTCAGCGCCCGGGTCAGCTCGGCGATCGCGGTGGCGTCATCGAGGTCGGCCAGCGCGCGGCGCGCGAGGATCTCGTCGAACGGGTTCTGGCGCAGCGGATCGGTCGCCCGGGCCAGCGCGGCGCGCGCGGCGGCCCGCGCCACGGCGAGCTCGCCCCGCGCGCGCTCGAACCGCGACCGGTAGATCAGGACCAGGGTCTCCATGCGGAAGTCGGTGGCGCGCGATGCGGCGAGGGCCTCGGCGATCGCGGCCCGGATCCCCTCGGCCGCCGCCTCGTCGACGCCGGCCGGATCGTCCTCGGCACACCCGACCTGGAGGCCGACGCGGTAGACCGCGGCATAGCGCTTGAGCCAGCGGTCGCCGGGTAGCAGCGCCGCCAGCCGCTCGCCGCGCTCGATCACCGCCCGCGCGAGCTCGAGCTCGCCGCGCTCGAGGTAGTACGGCGGGGTGTAGATCGCGAGGTTGCGCTCGGGCAGCCGCGGGTTGCCGAGCTTGCGCATCAGGTCGTTCATCTCGGCGAACGGCGGCGCGAACGCGGAGCCGTCGCCGATGAACGCCGCGCGCACGATCTGCGAGAACAGGTGATAGATCCGCAGGTCGGTCAGGCCGAGGCGCTCGGCGACCTCGAAGCCGTCCGCGATCGCGCCGTCGTCGAGCGGCAGCCCCATCAGCGCGAGGTTCATGTTCATGAAGTAGCCGCCCATGCCGCGCGCCCACTCGAGCCGGCGCGGGCACGCGATCACGACGTCGGCGAAGCCGCGCAGCACGGCGATGTGCTGGCGGAGCTCGTCGACCGTGTCGCGGAAGTGCCCGGTGTGCGCGGTCAGGCCGCCGGTCGCGACGTGGGCCGCGGCCCGGTACGGCGACTCCATCGGGTGCTCGCGGTCGGTGCGCTCGAGGCCGGCGACGAACTCCGCGGTGCTCCCGGTGATCGCGAGCGCGATGCTCTCGAGGATCCGGTACTCCGAGCGCTTGAGGAACACGTCGCGCGGGTGCTGGGCGGCCTGGATGGCGATCTCGGGGAACAGCTCGCCGAGCAGCGCGCCCTGCTGCTCGGCCGGCGCCGCGATCACCTGGGTCAGCGCGTGCTGGACCTCGGCCTGGCCGCGGGTCAGATCGACCGTGGTGTCCCAGTGGCGGAACAGCTTCTGGGCGTAGCCGATGCACGCCGGGGTGCTCGCGGTGTAGCCGACCTCGACCAGGCTGCCCCAGGTCGCGATCAGCCGCGCGTCGCGATCGGGGACCCCGGGGTTGTCCTCGAGCAGCCGGGCGGCCTCCTCGAGCAGGCCGAACGCCTCGAGCATCGCCTTGTCGTCGAGCGCGCGGCGGGCGGCGCGCAGCAGCGGATCGATCGCGCGGGTCGGCTCGTCGGACCGCGCGAAGTGGTAGCCGATCGCGCGCGCGGCATCGGCGCGGTCGCCGGCGCTGTGCAGCAGGTGGTCGGCGATCCGGCGGTGGAACCGCCTGCGCATCGCCTCCGGGGTGCCCTCGTAGATCGCCTCGTGCACCGTGGCGTGGCTGAAGAAGTAGCGGCCCTCGACGTACTGCAGGAACTGGCGCTCGACGCCCTCGTCGAGCAGCTGGAACAGGTCGTGCGACACGACGTCGCCGACGGCGCGGATCAGCGGGACGTCGAGCACCCGGCCGGCCGGGGCGAGCCGCCGGAAGAACGCGACCTGCTCGGCCGACAGGGTCGAGAGCCGGGCGAGCACGACCTCCTTGATGCTGCGCGGCAGCGGCCGCTCGGCGAGCTCGGGCGCCGCGGTCCAGGTGCCGAGCCGGCGGGTCAGGACGCCCTCCTCGATCAGCGCGCGCAGGCACTCGATCGCGAAGAACGCGTTGCCGCGGGTCGCCTCGTAGAGGTTCCTGGCCAGGCCACTGTCGCGACCTCCGCCCTGGAGCGCGAGCTCGACCAGGGTCGCGAGATCGGCCTCGGACAGCGGCGCGAGCTCGACCCGATCGGTCAGGCCTTCGTCGACGGTCTGGAACGCCAGGCTCATCCGGCTGAGCTCGTCGGACCGGAACGTGGCGACGACCAGGCCGCCGGTGCCGTGCAGCGCCCGGATGATCACGTTCATGACCTCGAGCGTGGCGCTGTCGGCCCAGTGCAGGTCCTCGAAGCACAGGATGAAGGGGCCGATCTCGGCGAGTGTGCGCAGCCAGCGCGACAGCGCCTCGAACACCGCGATCTTCTCCTTGCCGGGATCGCGGAAGATCACGGTCGACGGGCCGGCGACGCTCGGCAGCAGCTTGCCGAGCAGCGGGCGCAGCGGATCGAGCACGGCGGCCGGCGTCGCCAGGACCAGCGCGCGCAGCGCCTGCTCGACCGGGGCGCGCGGCGCGAGGCCCTCGGCGCGGCACTGGCCGAGCGCGAACGGCACGTCGGCGTTCCGGGCGTCGAGCTCGAGCTCCTGGAGCAGGCGGGACTTGCCGACGCCGGCCGGCGCGCCGATCAAGAGCGCCCGCGAGCAGCGGTCGCGCGCGGCGGCGAACCGGGCGGCGAGCTCGGCGGTCTCGCGCGCCCGGCCGACCACGACCGGGACGTGGAGGTAGCTGGCGCGCGCGGCGAGCGGCTCCTCGGCGACCGGCTCGCCGCCCGCGGCGTGGAGCGCGGCCACGAGCTCGGCGGCCGACGAGAACCGATCGCGCGGGTCGCGGGCGAGCAGGCGCAGGATCACCGCCGACAACGCGGCGTCGATCCCGGCGAGCGCCGACAGCTCGAGCGCGTGGCTGAACGGGCCGGCGCGGCTCGCGCGGATCTCCGCGCTCTTGAACGGGGTCATCCGGGTCAGGAGGAAGAACGCGAGCACCCCGAGCGAGTACAGGTCGCTGCGGCCGTCGATGATCCCGTGCTCGCGCCACTCGGGCGCGATGTACTCCGGTGTGCCCCAGATCTTGCCGGTCGCGCGCGTGCCGATCGGGTGCATGATCCCGAAGTCCATCAGCTTGATGTCGCCGGTGTCGGTGATCCGGATGTTCTCGGCCTTGATGTCGCAGTGCACGAACAGCCGCGAGTGGACGAAGCCGAGGATCTGCGCCAGGCGGCTCAGGATCCTGTGGACCTCGCACGCGGGCAGCGGCTGCGCGGCGAGCTCGCACAGGTCTCGGCCCCGGACCACCTCCATCGTGATGTAGCGGTTGCCGGTCTCCATCACCCCGCAGTCGAACACCTTGACCGTCCCGGGGTGCTGCAGCTTCTTCATCGCGTAGTACTCGCGACGGAACAGCAGCGCGCTCTCCTCGAGCTCGGCCCGGGTGCGCAGCGCCGGCACCAGCATCTCCTTGAACGCGACCTGCATCCGGCGCTCGAGGTCGTCGGCGAGCCAGACCTGCGCCATCCCGCCCGAGCCGAGCAACCGGGAGATCCGGTACCGGCCGCCGACCTCGGCGCCGGGGACGAGCGAGCTGCCCCGCGGGAACGACAGCGCGCGATCGCCGCATCCGGTGTTGTGGATGACGACCGTCTGTACGCTGTCTTTCGTCGCAGAGGCAGGTTGCTGGCGCGACTCCACTGGCGCACTCCCGAGGCGACCTTATCAGGCCGCGCGTCGATTCGTGGGTGGAATTTTGGTTCGATCCTGGCACCGCCTGGCACGCCGGGCGATGATTCCGCCCGCGAGGCCGGCCACGCATGCCCAAGCTGTCACGCCGTTTTCTGTGGTGGTTGTATATCGGGTTCCTGGTGATCCCGATCTACTGGCTCGTGGTGATGTCGCTGAAAACAAATGAGGAGATCCTCGGCGAGCTCACCTTGCTCCCGCGCCATCCCACCCTCGCAAATTACGTAACGATCGTCACCGACCGATCCTGGTACATGGGCTACGTCAACTCGCTCGAGTACGTGGTCATGAACACGGCGCTGTCGCTGGCGGTCGCGCTGCCCGCGGCCTACGCGTTCTCGCGGTTCACGTTCGTCGGCGACAAGCACCTGTTCTTCTGGCTACTTTCCAATCGGATGTCGCCGCCGGCGGTATTCCTGCTCCCGTTCTTCCAGCTCTATTCGAGTGTCGGGCTGTTCGATACCCACATCGCAGTCGCGCTCGCACATACATTATTCAATGTCCCGCTGGCGGTGTGGATTCTCGAGGGCTTCATGTCGGCGGTGCCCCGCGAGATCGACGAGATGGCGTACATGGACGGATACCGGTTTCCCGCGTTCTTCGTCCGGATCTTCCTGCCGCTGATCCGCGCCGGGGTCGGCATGGCCGCGTTCTTCTGCTTCATGTTCAGCTGGGTCGAGCTGCTACTCGCGCGGACCTTGACCACGACCAACGCCAAGCCGATCGCGGCGACGATGACTCGGACGGTCAGCGCGGCGGGCATGGACTGGGGGGTGCTGGCGGCGGCCGGTGTGCTCACCATGGTGCCCGGAGCGCTTGCGATCTGGTTCGTGCGCAACCACATCGCCAAGGGCTTCGCGCTGGGGAGGGTGTGATGCGCTGGATGGCGTGGACGACGCCGACCGCGGTGCTGTTCTCGGTGATCGGCGGGCTGCTGGTCGCGATGCTGATCTGGGAGCGGATCTCGCCGACCGTGGCGCGCCGCGGGTTCCTGCACGTGGCGATGACCCGCGGTGATCGGCTGTTCGCCGGGCTGCTGGCGACCGCGTTCATCCACATGGCGTGGCTCGGGCTGACCACGCGGTCGCCGTGGTGGGCGCTGGCGATCTCGGCGGCCGCGATGGCCGTGATCGGACGCTGGGGCTAGCCGTGACGCTGTCGCTCGAGCACGTCGCCAAGACCGTCGCGGGCGAGCCCCACCTGATCGACATCGATCTGACGCTCGAGCGCGGCACGATCAACGTGCTGCTCGGCCACACCGGCGCGGGCAAGACCAGCCTGTTGCGCGTCATCGCCGGCCTCGACCGGCTGACCGCCGGGACCGTGCGGTTCGACGGCGTCGACGTCACCCGGCTGCCGGCGCGGCGGCGCTCGGTCGCGCTGGTCTACCAGCAGTTCATCAACTACCCGTCGCTGACGGTGCGCGACAACATCGCGTCGCCGCTGCGGCTCGCCGGGGTTCGCGATCCCCAGGCGCGGGTCCGCGAGCTGGCGCGGCTGCTGCGCATCGACGACCTGCTCGATCGCCTGCCCGGCGAGCTGTCGGGCGGCCAGCAGCAGCGGGTCGCGATCGCCCGCGCGCTCGCCAAGTCCGCCGACGTGGTGCTGTTCGACGAGCCGCTGGTCAACCTCGACTACAAGCTGCGCGAGGACCTGCGCGACGAGCTGCGCGCGCTGCTCGGCACCGCGCGGCCGGGCGGCAAGCCGCAGACCGTGGTCTATGCCACCACGGATCCGGGCGAGGCGCTCGCGCTCGGCGGCACCACGATCGTCGTCCACCAGGGCCGGGTGCTGCAGCACGCGCCCGCGCTCGAGGTCTATCACCGGCCGAGCTCGACGGCGGCCGCGGGCGTGGTCAGCGATCCGCCGATCAACCTGATCGACGGCGTGGTGCAGGGCGGTGCGGTCGAGCTCGCCGGCGAGATCCGGATCCCGCTGGGCGCGCCGGCCCCGGGCGCCACGGGCGCGGCCGGGCGGCACCTGGCCGGGCTCGCCGACGGGCCGTACTGCTTCGGGATCCGCGCGAGCGACTGCCGGCTCAGCCCCGCCCCGGGCTGCGTCGGGGTGCCGGCGCGCGTCGAGCTGAGCGAGATCAGCGGCTCGGAGACGTTCGTGTACCTGCGCGGCGGCGCGGCCCAGACCCGGTTCATCGTCCAGCTCGACGGCGTGTTCCACCACCAGCTCGACGACGAGCGCACGGTCTACCTCGATCCCGGACGCCTGCTCGCGTTCGGCCGGGACGGCGATCGCCGGCTGATCGCGTCGTACCACTGACCCGGAGCACCGCATGGCCGAAATCCTCCTCCGCACGATCTCCCACAGCTACGAGGTGCCCCGCGGCCGGGCCCGGCGGCGGCGCGGCGCGGAGCCGGCCTATGCGCTGCGCGACGTCGAGCTGCGCTGGCGCGACGGCGGCGCCTACGCGCTGCTCGGCCCGAGCGGCTGCGGCAAGACCACGCTGCTCGGCATCATCTCCGGCCTGATCCAGCCGACGCGCGGCGAGGTGCTCTACGATGGCAAGGACGTCACCGAGCTGCCGAGCCGCGATCGCAACATCGCGCAGGTGTTCCAGTTCCCCGTGGTCTACGACACGATGACCGTGCACCAGAACCTCGCGTTCCCGCTGCGCAACCGCCACCTGGCGGCGGCCGAGATCGATCGCCGGGTCGGCCGGATCGCCGAGGTCCTCGAGCTGTCCGACGTCCTGGCGCTGCGCGCGACCCGGCTGACCGCGGACCAGAAACAGGTGCTCGCGCTCGGCCGCGGCCTGGTCCGCGACGACGTCGCGGCGATCCTGTTCGACGAGCCGTTGACCGTGATCGATCCGCACCGCAAGTGGCTGCTCCGCCGAAAGCTCAAGGAGATCCACAAGCAGTTTCACCACACGCTGATCTACGTCACCCACGATCAGACCGAGGCGCTGACGTTTGCCGACGAGGTCGTGGTGATGCAGGCCGGGCAGGTGCTGCAGCGCGGGACGCCGGAGGAGCTGTTCCTGCGCCCGGCCCACACCTACGTCGGCTACTTCATCGGCTCGCCGGGGATGAACGTCCTGCCGTGCGAGGTCGTGCGCGACGGCGCGGCGCTGCGCGCGCGGATCGGCGATCACGACGTCGCGCTGCCGGCCGGCGTCGATCCCCAGCTCGCCGGCGGCGGCTTCGAGCTCGGCATCCGGCCCGAGCACGTCGCGGTGCTCGGCGGATCGGCGGACGCGGACGCCGGGCTGTCGGTCGTGGTCGGCGCGGTCGAGGACCACGGCCGGTTCCGGATCGTCACGGCGCGGCTCGGCGAGCGCGCGATCAAGCTCCGGATCAGCGACGTCCCGGACGCGCCGCGGCCGGCGGTCGGCGATCGCGTGCGCGTCGGGTTCCCGCCCGAGCACGTGTGCCTGTACCGCGATGGCCGCATTGTTGCGCCGGTCGCGCCGGTCGCGCCGGTTGCGCCCGGCGGGCCCGGCGAGGTCGCGGCATGATCGACAAGACCCGGAGCAACCGGGCGTGGCTCCTGATCCTGCCGATGACCGTGCTGGTCGCGTTCAGCGCGATCGTGCCGCTGATGACGGTCGTCAATTACTCCGTGCAGGACATCCTGGGGCCCAACACCAAGGTCTACGTCGGCTTCGAGTGGTTCCGGAAGGTGCTGCGCGATCCGGAGCTGCACGCCGCGTTCCTGCGCCAGCTGCTGTTCTCGTGCTCGGTGCTCGCGATCGAGCTGCCGCTCGGGCTGGGCGTCAGCCTGGTGATGCCGCGGCGGGGCTGGGCGATCTCGGCGTCGCTGGTCGTGCTCGCGCTGCCGCTGCTGATCCCGTGGAACGTGGTCGGGACGATCTGGCAGATCTTCGGCCGGCCCGACATCGGCGCCGGCGGCGCGGCCCTGGTCAAGCTCGGCATCGACTACAACTACACCGTCGATCGGGTCGACGCCTGGCTGACCGTGCTGGTCATGGACGTCTGGCACTGGACGCCGCTGGTCGCGCTGCTCTGCTACTCGGGGCTGCGCGCCATTCCGCATGCGTATTACCAGGCGGCGGCGATCGACGGCGCCTCGGCGTGGTCGATCTTCCGCTACATCCAGCTGCCCAAGCTCAAGAACGTGCTGGTGATCGCGGTGCTGCTGCGGTTCATGGACAGCTTCATGATCTACACCGAGCCGTTCGTGGTCACCGGCGGCGGCCCGGGCAACAGCACCACGTTCCTCAGCCAGTTCTTGACCCGGCTCGCGGTCGGCCAGTTCGACCTCGGGCCCGCGGCGGCGTTCTCGTTGATCTACTTCCTGTTCATCTTGCTGTTTTGCTACGTGTTCTACACCATCATGAACCGCGTCGGACAAGGATGACAACATGCATACAAGATCATCGACATCGTGTTTGGCCGCCGTGCTCGCGGTGGCCGTGGTGTGGGCCGGCGGGTGTGGCAACAAGAAGCAGGACGGCGGGACGGCGGGCAGCAGCGGCCCAGGCTCGGGCTCGGCCGCGGCGAAGCCGCCGGTGGCCGATCGCGGCGCGGCGATCGACAAGTGGCTCGCCGAGTTCCAGCCCAGCACGCTCAGCCGCGACCAGCAGATCGCCGAGCTGAAGTGGTTCCAGGAGGCGGCCCGGCCGTTCGAGGGCATGGAGATCAAGGTCGTGTCGGAGACCATCGACACCCACGTCTACGAGTCCAAGACGCTGGCCGCGGCGTTCACCGAGCTCACCGGGATCAAGATCACCCACGACATCATCCAGGAGGGCGATGTCATCGAGAAGCTGCAGACCCAGATGCAGTCGGGCCAGAACGTCTACGACATGTACATCAACGACACCGACCTGATCGGCACGCACTACCGCTACGGCGACGCGGTGGCGCTGACCGACTTCATGGCCGGCGAGGGCAAGGACGTGACGCTGAAGACGCTCGACATCGACGACTTCATCGGCAAGAAGTTCGGCACCGCGCCCGACGGCAAGCTCTACCAGCTCCCCGATCAGCAGTTCGCGAACCTGTACTGGTTCCGCTACGACTGGTTCCAGCGCGACGACCTGAAGAAGCGGTTCAAGGCCAAGTACGGCTACGAGCTCGGCGTGCCGGTCAACTGGTCGGCGTACGAGGACATCGCCGACTTCTTCACCAACGACGTCAAGGAGCTCGACGGCAAGCGGGTCTACGGCCACATGGACTACGGCAAGAAGGATCCGTCGCTGGGCTGGCGGTTCACCGACGCGTGGCTGTCGATGGCCGGGGCCGGCGACAAGGGCCTGCCCAACGGCCTGCCGGTCGACGAGTGGGGGATCCGGGTCGAGGACTGTCACCCGGTCGGCTCGTCGGTGTCGCGCGGCGGACAGGCCAACAGCCCGGCCGCGGTGTACTCGCTGGTCAAGTACATCGACTGGCTCAAGAAGTACGCGCCGCCCGAGGCCCCGGGCATGACGTTCTCGGAGGCCGGTCCGGTGCCCGGACAGGGCAACATCGCGCAGCAGATCTTCTGGTACTCGGCGTTCACCGCCGCGCTCAGCAAGCCCGGGCTGCCGGTGGTCAACGCCGACGGCACGCCGAAGTGGCGCATGGCGCCGTCGCCGCACGGCCCGTACTGGGAGAAGGGCATGAAGCTCGGCTACCAGGACGCCGGCGCGTGGACGATGCTGGCCTCGACGCCGCTCGAGCGCCGCAAGGCGGCGTGGCTGTACGCCCAGTTCACCGTGTCCAAGACGGTGTCGCTGAAGAAGTTCTTCGCCGGTCTCACGCCGATCCGCAAGTCCGATATCGACTCCGAGGCGGTGTCCAAGGCCGCCCCGAAGTACGGCGGGCTGATCGAGTTCTATCGCAGCTCGGCGCGCGAGCTGTGGACGCCGACCGGGACCAACGTGCCGGACTATCCCAAGCTCGCGCAGCTGTGGTGGTCGAACATCAGCGAGGCCGTGACCGGCACGGTGACGCCGCAGGCCGCGATGGACAAGCTCGCCAAGGAGATGGACGACGTGATGGCGCGGCTCGAGCGCGCGGGGATGAAGAACTGCGCGCCCAAGCTCAACCCCGAGAAGCCGGCCGCCGAGTGGATCGGCAAGCCCAACGGCCCCAAGGCCAAGCTCGCCAACGAAAAGCCCAAGGGCGAGACGATGTCGTACGAGAAGCTGCTCGAGTCCTGGAAGTAGCCGTCGCCGGGCCGCGGCGACCGCCGGCTACCAGACGAGCAGCTGCGGCAGGCGCTCGCGGACCACGGCCTCGACGGTGGCGGCGAGCCGGAACGCCGGGGCGGCGCCGGCCTGGCGGAGCTCGCGGTTGGCGGCGTCGACCACCGCGGCCACCGCGCCGGCATCGTCCGGCATCCGGGTGAGATCGATCTGTAGATCGGAGGTCTGGTCGATCCGGGTGCAGCGGTCGACCAGGACGCGGCCCAGCATCGCGATGTACGCCGGCAGGTGCGCGGGCTGGCCGCGAAACCCCGCGGCGTGGGCGACCGCGCGATCGAGCATGACCAGGGGGCGCAGGAAGCCGGGGTAGAGGAAGCCGCGGACCACGGCGTCGTCGAGGCTGCTCGGCACGGTGCCGTCGAGCCCCTGGTCGGGCTGCCACGGCGCGTCGGCCGCGGCGTCGTTGGTGATCGCGAAGATCCCCGCGGCCGGCACGGCGCGGCGGAGCACGTTGGCGATCGCGGCGCGCTCGCCGGCGACGTCGCGCGACTCGAACAGCACGAGGTCGTAGCGGTGGGTCTCGACGAGATCGATCGATCCGGCCAGCGTCGGCGAGGGGTCGATCGCGACGTGGCCGGGGAGCAGCTTGCGCAGCCGCGCGGGCAGCACCGGATCGACGTGCTGGAGCAGCACGCGCGGCGGGGTCTGGAGCAGCGCCGGGTCGAGCCGGAGCATCTTGCTGGCGACCGCGCGGATCTGGTCGGGGGTGAACGGCTTGCCGATGTACGACACGCCGCCGAGCTTGATCGCGGACGCGACGACCGCGGCCGTCGACACCGAGGTCACGAGCACGACCGGCGTGGTATCGCCGCGCTCCCGGATCTGGCGCAGCGCGGCCGGGCCGTCGAGCACCGGCATCACGACGTCGAGGAAGATCAGGTCCCAGCGCGATGCGGTCGCCCGGGCCACGGCGACCGCGCCGTTCTCGGCGTGGCCGAGCTCCATGCCATAGGGTTCGAGCGCCGCCTGCATCGCGTTGCGCACCAGCGCCGAGTCGTCGACCAAGAGGACGCGCGAGATGCTCATGGCGTGGGCCCCGATCTAGGCACGGAACAGCGATGCGACCAGCGTGCGAGGCGCCGACCGCTGCAGCGGCACGCAGCACCGCACGGTGGTTCCGGTGCCGGGCTCGCTGACGAGGTCGACCCGGCCGCCGAGCTCGGTGCAGGTGGCACGCACCGCGCTCATGCCGAGGCCGCGCCCCGACGTCTGGGTGATCTCCGAGGCGGTCGACAGGCCGCTCGAGAACAGCGCGTCGACCAGGTCGCGCCGGGTCGCGGCCGGCAGGCCCATCTGGGCGGCGCGCCGGGCGACCGCCGCCCAGTCGACGCCGTTGCCGTCGTCGCGGATCTCGACGATCAGCTCGCCGCCCCGGATCTCGGTGCTGAGGGTCAGCCGCGCCCGCGCCGGCTTGCCGCGGGCGAGCCGCGCCGCGGTCGATTCGATGCCGTGGTCGATCGCGTTGCGCACGCTGTGGATCAGCACCGACCACAGCGGCGCGAACCGTTCGCTGTCGATCCGCAGGTCGTTGTCGTGGACCTCGAACTCGATCTCGGCCTTGCCCAGCCGGCGCGCCAGCTGGCGTCCGCGCTCGGCGAAGTGCTCGAGGTGGGGGCGGGTCGCGTCCTGGCCCCAGCGCTGGAGCTGCGCCGCCAGCGACGGCTCGGAGTCGCCGATCGAGGTCACGACCGACTGGTACTCCTCCCAGTCGACCAGGATCGATCGGCGCTGCGAGATGTGGAGCACATTGTCGACCCGGTCGTGGAACCGCTGCCAGGTATCGACCAGCACCCCCCAGCTCGCGGCATCGGGCGGCGCGTACTCGTCGGCGATCCGGGTCTCGATCTCGTGGCAGACCTCGGACACGCTGGTGACGCCGAACATCGCGGCGTTGCCCTTGACGGTGTGGAGCCGGTGCTTGAGCTCGACCAGCGGTATCCCCGGGGGATCGTCGTGCACCAGATCGTTGGTCTCGCGCACGAACGCCAGGAAGCCCGCGCGATCGCGATAGGCATGGTCGACCACGGCGAGCAGCTCGTGGTGCGCCGCCTCGGCGCGCTGCCGGGCGAGCTCGTCGGTGATGTCGGACACCACGACCAGGATCGCGCGCACCGGCTCGCCGATCGGCTGGTACTCGACGGCGAACTGCAGCTCGCCGCGGGCGATCCGGCGCGGCAGCTGGCCGAGCACCACGTCGATCGGCATCAGCTCGGAGTGGATGCTCTCGAACCCGAGCTGCATCCAGGCCGACAGGTTGGGATCGTGGTCCGCGAGCAGCGTCCAGATCCGTATGTCGCCGTGCGGCGGGCCGAACCAGCGGGTGAACGCCTGCGAGCACGCCTTGCGGATCCCGCCGTCGAGGTCGACCGTGGCGAAGCCCTGTGCGACGTTGTCGAGGATCATCGCCATGTCGCGGCGGTCGGCGTCCGCGGCGGCGTAGGCCGCGCTGACCCGGGTGAGCAGCGCGCGCAGCTCGGGCAGGTCGGGCGAACCGTCGGGGAACGCCTCCTCCAGCTGGCATCGGGCGAGCGGGTGCAGGGTCATCGGGCGGGAGCCCTGGGGAGGTCGAGCTGCATCGCGTCCGATCGCAAGGACCGGCCGGAGCTGCGAGATCTTGAGGCCGATCGCGCACTCAACAGCGCACGAGATTGGTCGATCCAGCGACTGATACCCATGCCTTCGGCCATCATTGTCGACGATTCACCGATCATGCGCTCGCAGATCGGCAAGCTGCTCGAGCTCGCCGGGTTCACCGTGGTGGCCCAGGCCGGGTCCGCCGACGGCCTGCTCGAGCTCTACGAACAACACCGACCCGAGCTGATCACGCTGGACATCGTGATGCCGGGCCGCGACGGCGCGACCGCCGCCGCCGAGCTGCTGGCGCGCTATCCCCAGGCGATCATCGTGATCTGCACTTCGCTCAACACCCGCGACAAGATCGAGATCTGCCGGCGCGCCGGGGTCAAGTGCTACCTGCTGAAGCCGTTCAATCCTGACTACGCAGTATCGGTATTTCGCCGTGTGCTGAATTACACGCGTGAGATCCCGCTTCCGAAGTTCGATGACGTACCGGCGGCGCCGGCCGCCCGGACCGAGGGCCACGATCGGGTGCCCGGCCGATGACCGAACCACTCGCCCCGCTGGCGCCCGACCTGGTGACCAGCTTCCTCGAGTGCGTGGTGCGCTACCTGCGGACCACGGTCGGGCTCGACGCGGTGGTCGCCGCGATCGGCACGCCGCTGGCATCGGCGCAGACGATCGCGGTGGCGCTCGACTTCCAGGGCGACGTCCGCGGCCCGGTGACCTGGGTGTTTCCCCGGCCGATCGCGCTCGAGCTGGTCCGCCGCCTGATGTGCGATCCGGATCCGGCGCCGGAGACCGCGACCGACGGCGCCACCGAGCTCGCCAACATCCTGACCGGGCGCGCGAGCGAGGTCCTCGAGCGCCACGGCTTCCGCTGCGAGTTCGGGGTCCCGCGGGTCCACATCGGCGATCTGCCGGGCGGCATCGCGGTCCGGATGACGACCTCGAACGGCCCGATCGACATCGTGCTGTCGATGTCGAAGCTCGCGCACGCCGGCCACCGCGAGTAGTCAAGAAAGCCGGCCGGAATTGCACCCCGGGGTGCAGGGAACCCGGAACGCAGTGTTCCTGGAATTCCCGCAACCTCGATCTCCCGGTATGGCGGCACACGCGCGGAGCCGAGCATGATTCGGAGCCACGGGACGCGGGCTGGATCGGTTGAATCGCCGGTGTAGTTGTGATTGAATTCCCGATAGTTGTAGGCCTGATCCGACGATACCCCGACAATAGATCCCCCATGGTGCGGTCCAATCCGAAGACTCCGGTGCCGGACGACGGACGTGCACCAGATCCAGATAGTGATGTGCTCGCTCTGGTCGCCAAAGGGGATATGACCGGCGCACTACGACGATTGATGCAGCGACATGGTACAGCCGTGTATCGCTACTGCCGCGAAGCGCTGCGGGATACCGCGATGGCCGAGGACGTCCAGCAGCAGGTGTTCATTGCGGCATTCAAGGATCTGCCGAGGTTCAGCGGGCGATCGAGCGTGCGGACCTGGCTGTTCGCGATCGCGCGGCACCGCGCGCTCGATGCCGCGAAGTCGCGCCGCCGTGCTGGGGCGCACATCGATGGCGATGATGCGGCCGGGATCCCGGATCCCACGCCGTCGCCGGGCGACTCGCTCGACGACGCGCGGCTGCACGCGGCGCTGATCACCTGCGTCGGCAAGCTGCCGCCGCGCGTGCGGAGCGCGGTGCTGCTGCGGTTCCAGCAGGGCTTCACATTCGAGGAAATGGCCGAGATGAGCCAGGAGAAGGCCGGCACGCTCCAGGCCCAGGTAACGCGCGCGCTTCCGGTGCTGCGTGCGTGCATCGAGAGCCAGACCGGGGGGATGCTGTGACCGCCCCGGTCGATCGCGCCGGAGCTCGCATCGAGGCCGCGCTGTCACAGCTCGGCGCCGAGCACGAGCCGCCGCCCGGCTGGGAGAACCGCGTGCTGGCGGCGGTTCGTGACGAGCCGCGGCACCGGCCGTGGTGGCAGTTCGCGGCGCCGGCGGTGGTAGTCGCCGCCGCCGCCGTGCTGCTCGTGGTCGTCGTGATGCCGCCCCGGCCGCGCGAGCTGGCGCTCGACCTCGAGTTCGACCGTCAGCCGGTGACGCGTGGTGACCAGCCCGACGAGCGGCGGGTCGGCGAGATCGTGCACGCCACCGCGTCCGGCGGTGGTCGCAACCGCGCGATCTGGGTGTATCGCAACGAGCTCGCGCTGGTGATCGCCTGTCCGCGCGATCCGATCTGCCGGGTCTCGGGCAACGCGGTCAGCGTGGACGTCGTGCTCGGCACCGTGGGCGAGTACAAGATCCTCGCGCTGAGCTCGGACGCGGCGCTGCCGGAGCCGCGCGGCAACTACGATGCCGACGCGGCGGCGGCGATGCGCGCGGACCTGACGACCAAGCCGCACGTGCTGCACGTGCGCTGACCGGCCGCGCGCCGATGCGCCGGGCGTGTTCGTCGAGGCCTACGGCGGGATCGGTTCCTCGACGAGCTCGGCGACGGCGCTATCGCCGGCCGGTGGGGCACAGGTCGCGGCCGAACACCGCCAGGGCGGGCCAGTCGGTGTCCTCGGTCGTGGCGAGCTGTGCCTGGATCTCGGCGAGCACGCCGACCGGGTCGTCGGGGCCGCCGGCGGCGTAGAACCGCGCCATCACCGCGCGCGCCGCGTCATCGGCCAGCGGCCGCAGTGCCGCGACCACCTGCGTGGAACCGGCGGCGACGAACGCTCCGGCCAGCCCGGCCAGGTCGCGGCCGGCGGCGGGCTCGCCGGGGCCGCCGCGGACCGAGAGCACGACCAGCGCCGGGCCTCGCGTGCGCGCGGCGATCTCGAGCGCGCGGATCGATCGGTCGTGGAGCGCGAGCGCGCTGTCGTCGGCGTCGCCCGCGGCGCGCACGGCGAGGTGGAGCAGGTCACCGGGGGCGGCGGCGAACAGCTCCGGGCTGGCCGCCCCGGCGCCGATCCAGCTGGTCGCGCCGAGCCGGCCGGCGGCATCCTCGGCCTCGTGCCTCGCTCCGGGCAGGTCGCCCGCGGCGTCCGCGATCACGACGGCGCGGTGCGCCCCGGGCGCGGGCGTCGCGCACGCCACCGCCGCCAGCCGCGTCGCGCGCACGATCGGCCGGGCCGAGATCAGCGCGCGGCCGCCGCTCGAGCGCAGGGCGCCGACCGGCAGCCGCGCCAGCGGCCCGTCGAGCACGACGCGGAGCGCGTCGCGGGTCGCGCGCGGTGCGGCGTCGCCGAGCAGCACCCGGCCGAGCTCGCCGGCGAGCGCGCGATCGGTCGGCGCGGCGATGAACCGCTCGATCCGGTCGCGCACGGCGGCGAACGGCCCGAGGTCGGCCAGGTCGACCCGGCCGGCGCTCGAGGTCACGCGCCACAGCTCGCGATCCGCGACCACCAGCGCGAGCACGTCGGCCGAGCGCAGCGCCGACGCAACGCCGCTCGGCGCGACGCCGCCCCGCGCGCCACCGCCCGGCGCGACGCCGCCCGACGCGACGCCACCCGGCGCGACGCCACCCGACGCGCCGCCACTCGGCGCGACGCCACCCGGCGCGACGCCGCCCGACGCGACGCCGCCCGGCGCGACGCCACCCGGCGCGACGCCGCTCGTGGCGACGCCGCCCGGCGCAACGCCGCCCGGCGCGACGCCGCTCGGCGGGCCGCCACCCGGCGTGCCGCCGATCCCCGGCGCGGCTGCCACGATCGACAGCCAGCTGCTCGTGGTCTCGATCCGGCTCGCCGCATCGCGCAGGTCGAGCGGCAGCGTCCGATCCGGCCGCGACAGCGCGTCGAGCAGCGCGCGTCCCTGCCAGCGGTCGAGCGCGGCCAGCGCGTCGTCGACCCGGCCGGCGCGGGCGAGCGCGGAGAACCACAGCTCGTACGGCTCGCGGCGGCCGTCCAGCACCCAGGGCCGCAGCTCGATCGCCGGCGCGGCGCGGACGCGCTCGGCGTGCTCGACACCGCGGCCGTCCCGGCCCGAGGGCGGCAGCTCGATCGCCGGGGCGGCGCGGACGTGCTCGGCGTGCTCGACGCCGCGGCCGTCCCGCGCCCAGGGCGGCAACTCGATCGGCGGGGCGGCGCGGACGTGCTCGGCCTGCTCGACGCCGCGGCGGGCCCAGCGCTTGGCGGCAGCGAGATCGCCGGCCGCGAGCGCGGCGCGCGCCTGCCGCACGCAGCCCGCGATCCGGTCATCGTCGTCCTGCGCCGGGCCGTGCTCCGCCGCGGGCTCCGCGCCGGAGCTCGGGACCTCGCGTCCGCGATCCCGGTCCCGGTCCCGTTCGATCTCGGTGTACCGGGTCTGGAGCCAGGCCGCGTCGCGCTCGCCGGGCAGCGCGTGCGCCGCGCGATCGAGCTCGCGCCGCGCGGCCTCGAACGACCCGGCCGTCGCCAGCGCGCGGGCGGCCGACACCCGGCACCGCGCCTCGACCCGCGGCAGCGCGGCGAACCGGGCCTCCGCGACGCACTCGTCGGCGGCGCGCAACGCCGGCGCGAGCTGCGCCAGCGCGAGCTGCACCTCGACGATCGCCTGGTCGTCGAGCGCGAGCGCGGCGCGGCGGTCCTGCGAGCGATGCAGATCGCGCGCGCGCTCCAGCGCCGGCAGCGCGACCTCCGGCCGGTGCTCGAGGGCGGCGATCTCCCCGAGCACGCGCAGGGCATCGCCGCGCGCGGGCGTCGCGAGCAGGTGATTGGCCAGCGCGCTCGCCGCGCTCGGGTTGCCGCTCGCGAGCTGGGCGTCGGCGAGTAACGCGCCGGTCGCCGGATCCTGCGAGCGCACGTACGCCCGCTCGCACACCAGGGCGGCCTCGGCGGCCGGTGACGTCCGCGACGCGGTGCTGCAGTCCGGATCGACGCGATGCAGCAGCAGCGTGCCGGCGACGCCGCCGAGCACCGCAAACCCCGCCACGCCGTACTTCCCCCGCGCCCACCTGCTGCTGGCCTTCACGTCCCGGAGGCGACGCGATCGCCGCAAATGCCACCCGAGATCGTCGGCGATGCTGCGAACCGCGCTCGTGCTCGGCCGATCGCGGGCTTGCGCCGCGCCCGCGCCCGCGCCCGCGGCCTCGGCCGCGGCTGCCGCGTCCCCGTCCGCGCGGCGTGGCAACTTGTGGCGAGAAGGCCGCACGACATGGAGCACAGGAGAGCGCGTGCACGCGGCTCGCCGTGGGCTGCTGCGCGGATGGGCGTCGGGACCGCGCCCGCCGAATCACCACCGCGGCATGCGCGGACCCCGCGAGGTATGGGCGGAGCAACGAACGGCCAATCCTGGTCACGGTCGCGGCCTCGACCCCATCCGCTCGCGGTCGCCCACGGCGAGCCGCGTTGACGTCTCGCGGTCGCACCTCGACCGAGGCTCGACAGTCGATTCCAGATCGACATGGGAGATCTGATCGAATGGCGGCGTGAAGACCTGGCGGCCGGATGCGCCCGACGAGCCGAGGCTGGTAACGCCGCCGGGCGCGCCTCGGGCTCCTCGCTCCCTGCAGACGCAGCCTTCGCCCGATGACGGTTTTTGGCGAAATCAGGCGCGCCCGTCATGTTGACCGGCGACTCGCTGGTTCACATCGCGGGCCGTAGGATGCGCGGCAGGCACGCAGGAGCGTGCATCATCCGGTCATGACCTGCTGAACGGCCCGACCGAGCTGGTCGAGTCGACGCTGGGACTCGAAGTAGCGAATCGTTGCAATCGCGCGCTCGGTCTGGGGCGCTGTCGCCGCGGGAAGGTACTCGATGGGAACCCGGGCCCGGAACAGCACGGCCTCGAACTGCGCCGGCAAGAGCTTCGACAGCACGGTGAACAGGTCGTCGGCGGTCAGGCGTGTCGCTCCCGTCTGCATGGCGCGGCCGCTGCTGGCTTCTTGGGAGGCGCCGGCGGTGCCGGCGGTGCCGGCGGTGCCGGCGGTGCCGGCGGTGTCTGTGCCGGCCTGGCTCGCGGGAACCCCCACCGGATCCGCGGCCAGGATGAGCTTGCCGGCATCGATGCCGGCGCGCACGGCGAGCCTGGGGCGATCGCGATCCGAGAGCCCCTGGAGGCTGATCGCGGCGCAGCCCTGCGCGTACGCGGCGGCGATCGACTCGCGCTCGCCGAGGCCGCCGTAGAAGCCGATCGCAAAGCTCCGCGCCGCGTCGTCGGCGATCGCGCCGCTGATCCCGACGACACAACCGACGTGCCGCAACAGCACCTGGGCGTTCAGGTCGCTGTAGCAGGCGGCGAGGACGATCAGCTGGACCGAGGATCCCGCCGCGCCGAACGTCGCCTCGAGCGCCTCGGTTGACACCAGCTGCGGGCCGCCGTCGGGGCCCTGGAAGAGCAGCCCGGATCGGGGGTCGCGGCCGTCGGGGCCGGGCTCGATGTCGACGTCGCGACGAGGCACCGTCCCGGGCGCGTGGCCGGCGATGCCTGCCGTGCCGTGGCCGCTGAAATGGACCACCGTCGGCTTGAGCTTGCGAAGCTCGCGGAGCAGATCGAGCGGCTCGGCCGCCCATCGGGTCACGAGCTCGAAGCGGTCGCGAAAGCCGCTGCGCTCCAGCTCCACCTGGATCGCGCGCGCCTCGCGATCGAGCGCGATACGGTCGGTGCCGAGCGGATTGGCGGCCAGGAACAGGATGGTGTGCTTCATTGGCGGCCTCTGTGCGGGGGGCTCGGGATCCGAGGACGGAGTGAGCTCGTGGTCGGGCGTGCGTTCGTCTGGGGCTGAGCCTTGGCGCGCATTTGGCGACGGCCAGTCGAGGAACCAGACGGCGCCGACGGCGTCGCCGGCAGTGATGTCAGTC
>DASWRS010000007.1:0-31614 GCA_036403075.1 Kofleriaceae bacterium | reverse complement strand
TGGTCGCGTACGGGGCGTGTTCCGGTACGGAGGCAGAGTTCTGATCGTCGTCGGCGTTGCCGCGGATCTCGTCCGCATCTATCGTGCCCACGATAAACTCAAGGCGACGCTAACGTCTGTCGGTGGCTGGACGGCCGCCACGGCCGCCGGCGCGGCGTTCGCGGCGTACTGGGCGCCCGCCGATGTTGCCGGCCCATGGGCCTGGCTGGGTCATGGCGTCGGCACGCTCGTCGCCGGAGGCGTCGGATACTGGTTCGGCAGCGAGGTCACGCGGTACATCTACGAGCTCGCCGTGGAGTGATTGGGTATGACGAGACAAGATGTCATCGCTGCGCTCGTTCGGATGCTCCGCCCGCTCGGACCGGAGGGAGATCCGGCGCAGCGCGAGGAGGAAGAGGCGGCATGGACGACCCGTGCCGCAGGCGATTCGACGATCCTGGCCGCGTTGCTCGATTTGACGCGCAATCCCGCGACGGAGAACGAGCGCGGCCGCATCTCGGCGGAGGCGTTCCAGGAGCAGCTTGCCCACGTGCTCTCGCTGGCCGGTGCGTTCGCACCGGCGGCGGTCATCGATCGAGTTGGCGCGCTCACGCAGGCTCTGCGTGCGCGCGCGACCGCCATCGAAGTCCTCGGCACGATCGGCGATCCCGCTGGGCTGCGCTGGCTCGTGCCTCTCGTGGACAGCGGCGAGCTGTCGGAGGACGAAGCCTCATGGCTGGCCAGCTCGCTCGGCGATATCGGCACACCGGAGGCCAGGGTGCTGCTCGATCGGCTCGCTGCGCGCACGTCGCGAGAGCACGCCGGTGTGCATCGCGAGATCCAGATCGCCCGGGACGCCATCGCGCGGCGAACCAAGACCTGAGGTCTAGAGCGATAAACGTGGCCGCGCAGCGACAAGGGCGGCAGGATGATTGAGTGATCGACAATCGCGGCGCGACCGTTCAGATCCTTGCCGAGGTGCCGGACAGTCTCAACGCGCGGCAGGCGCTGCGGGCGTACTTCACCGAGATCGTGGAGCGATACCAGGGGCGGCCCACCAACGACGCCGAGATCGACCAGGTGCTCGTGGACGAGAGCAGTGACGAGCTACGTCCGCCGACCGGCGCGTTCTGGGTCGCGACCTTCGGCGGCCAGATCGTCGGATGTGCCGGGCTGCGCTACATCGACCCGGCCGACGCCAAAGCGGGCCATCCGACGCTCGGCGAGGTGACCCGGATGTACGTCTCAGGCGCTGCCCGGCGGCAGGGACTCGGCTCGAAGCTGCTGGACACTGTCGAACGGCACGCCCGCGACCGCGGTATCAAGCGGCTGCGGCTGGACACCCGTGGTGACTTGGTGGAGGCGCGGGCGCTGTATGCCCGGCGTGGTTACGGGGAGGTGCCGAGATTCAACGATAGCCCGTACGCCGATCACTGGTTCATGAAGGATCTGGGCTAGCCAACGGGAGTCCGATCGTAGTGCTCCACACAGATCTCGCCGGCGGTGTTGCGAATCAGGCCTCGGATTCGTGGCAAACCACCTCGATGTTGTGCCCGTCCGGGCCAATGACGAAAGCTGCATAGTAGTTCCCGCTGTATTGTGGGCGCCGACCCGGCGCACCATTGTCTCTACCACCGGCCTCCAGAGCCGCGCGATAGAAGGCCTCGACTTGCTGGCGATTCTCGGCCTTGAAGGCCAGGTGAAGATGCGCCGGCTTCTCATCGGTCTGGTACAGGCACAATGAAGCATCACCCTGTGGTGGCATGAGCTCGACACCGTACGTCGGGGAGCCCTCCGAGACAACAGCCACGCCGAGGGGTTCGAGCGCCTTGAGGAAGAAGGCTTTGCTCGCTGCATAGTCGCTGACTCCGAATTTGACGTGATCAAACATGAGTTCTCCTGAAGTGTGTGGGCCGGTGCGAGCCTGGGGGCTCGAGCCTACCAGCCGGTTGCCAGGCGCGGTTTTATCATCGGCCCGGTGCGAGGCGCGCGGAGAACCGCTGCCGCGCGTCGGCGCAGAATCGCTCGATGTCGGCTCGGTCGGGCGGCTCGCCGGTGGTCATCACGCTCACCTGCAGCTTCTCGGCGCGCAGGCCGCCGTGCTGAGCGACCAGCGCCGCGGTCACCGGCTGCACCAGGATATGGAGGTGGCGGCGCTCGGTCTGGCCATGCGACCAGACGCAGACGTAGGTCTGCTCCGGCCGGCAGATCGCCTCGACGACCGCGGCGGTGTCGCGCAGCAGCGGGCCCAGCTCGGACGCGGCGGCATCGTCGAGATCTCCGACCGCGACCACGTGATCGCGCGGCGCGACGACGAGCGTGCCGAGGTTGAGCCGGCCGACCGCGTGGTTGACGATCCAGCTCGGCGTCCGGTGGACGATGCCACCGGTCACATCACAACGGCCGGCGACGATCGCACAGCCCAGACAGCCATCGACAGCTCGCATGCGGCGATCCTGACACGACGACCGCAGGGCCGCCGTGGGTCGCGGTGCCCGTCAGTTCGTCGGGCAGAAGCCACCCCACGGGCGGTGGTTGCGGCAGTCGCAGCCGACCGCGTTGGCGGCCATGGTCTCGGCGGCGGTGCACCCGGTACCGGCGCAGAAGCCGCCCGATGGCCGATGGTCGACGCACTCGCAGCCGACCGCCTGCGCCGCCGCGGTCTCGGCCGCGGTGCACCCGGTGCCCGCGCAGAACCCGCCGCTGGGCTGATGGTCGACGCACTGGCAGCCGAAGGCCGCGGCGTTGTTGGCCTCGAGTGCGGTGCAGCCGGTGCCCGCGCAGAATCCGCCGCTGGGCTGATGGTCGACACACTGGCAGCCGAAGGCCGCCGCGTTGTTGGCCTCGAGTGCGGTGCAGCCGGCGCCCGGGCAGAATCCGCCGCTGGGCTGATGGTCGACGCACTGGCAGCCGAAGGCCGCCGCGTTGTTGGTCTCGAGCGCAGTGCAGCCGCTGCCCGGGCAGAACCCGCCGTTGCCTTGATGATCGACGCACTGGCAGCCGAACGCGCCGAAGTTATTGGTCTCGACCGCGGTGCAGCCGGTGCCCGGGCAGAACCCGCCGCTGGGCTGATGATCGACGCACTGGCAGCCGAACTGGGCGGCCGCGGCGGTCTCGCCCGCCGTGCAGTCGCCGCCGTTGCTGCCGCCGGGCGCGGGCGCGAGCAGGAAGTCCGAGACGTCGGTGTCGACCTGGCCGGCGCCGGGGGCCGAGACGCTGCCGTGGTATTGCCAGGCGCGGTTGTGGGTGGAGAAGTTGCCGCCGAGCCGCGCGCGCGCGTCGTAGGGCGACACGTTCTCGAAGCCGCCGGTGCCCGACGCCGACAGGAACACCGCGACCCAGGCGCCGTCGATCGGAAGGCCGGCGCTCGCGAACGCGTTGAGCATCGTGAAGCTGCCGTAGAGATAGCCGCGGTAGCCGTCGGCGTGCACCGCGTCGAGCCAGCCGCGGGCATAGTCGGTCGTCGCGCCCTGGTTCTGGTCGAAGGTCGAGCGCTCGATATCGAGCACGACCGGGATGTCGCGCCCGCCGTCCCAGCCGAACGCTCGCATCCGCGAGGCCGCCTGATCGCCGTGGCTGTGGCCCTGCGCGTAGCCCAGCGTGGTCGCCGAGCAGCCGATCCCGAGCTGCGAGCCGACGAAGATCGGGAGAAACTGCCATCCCGTGGCGGCGGCGATCGCGGTCACCGTGTCGCGGGTCCAGCCCGATCCGCCGTTGCACGGCCCGCCGATGTACACGCCGGTCCAGGCCACGCCGAAGTTGTTGCGCAGCGTGGCGGCCTCGCCGGGCGAGAACACCGAGGCGCGATCGGTGCCGCGCAGGACCTCGACCGTGCTCGCGGCCGCGACCGCGGTGGCCTCGGGAGCTTCGGGCGGGTCCGATGCGCAGGCCGTGGCGGTCGAGATCGCGAGCGCTGCGATCGCTCGGATCGCGCGCGAATAGCTCGTGGCGGTCATGTCCATGCTCCTTGGGCTACGTGGCTCCCGGCGGGCCTGCTGTAGCCCCGGGGCCGGTGAACCCGCGGTTAATCCCGAGATAATTCGCTGGTTCCGGCGCCGGGCTCGAACACGACGCGGCTGCCGCGATGCAGCCAGTAGCCGCGCGCGTCGCTCTGGATGATCTCGCGCAGCCCGGCGCGACGCAGCCACGCGATGGTCACCTTCACGCGGTTGCGCGCCGCGTGCGCCAGCACACGCTCGTCGGGCCAGCCGGCCGCCACGAGCTCCGGCCAGCCGAGCGGCCGGCCCGGGTGCTCGAGCCGGTACCTGGCGAGCGCGACGAGCAGGGCGCGCGCCGCGGCACGCCGGCCGAGGTCGAGCGCGGTCTCGCCGATCATGCAGGTCGCGCCGCCGTCGCGCACCACCAGGGTCGCCGCGCCGTGATCGAGCGCCGCGAGGCATAGCCGCTGCGCGATCCGGCACTCGTACGCGGGCCCGGGCTCGGCCAGGGCCGCGCGCACACGGTCGCGGATCTGCTGGGCGGCGGCGATATCACCGGCGGCTTCGGCGGCGTGCGCCTCGGCGAGGTCGAGGTGCAGGCGATGCACCGCGATCGCGCCCGACAGCGGCAGGCGATCGTCGGGCGGCAGCTCGGCGAAGCGGTGGGCGGCCGCGGCGAGGTGGCCCTCGTCGGCGTCGATCGCACCGAGCGCGGCGATCGTGTGCGCGACGTAGCGCAGGTCGCCGAGCGCGCGCTGGAGATCCAGGGCGTTCTCGAGCTGGGCGCGCGCGGCGTCGAGCTCGCCCTGCTCCCACGCCAGGATGCCGAGGAAGGTCAGCGCTCCGGCCTCGAGCCGGCACAGGCCGACCGCCGCGACCCGGGCCTGGCACGGCCGCAACAACGCCTCGGCTTCGACGAGCTCGCCCGCGATGTGATGCGCCATCGCGAGCGCGCTGAGCGCGACGCCCTCGAGGAACGAGCTGCTCGTGGTCCGCGCCAGATCGAGCGCTTCGCGCCCGAGGCGCAGGCCGCGCGCGGCGGCTCCGCGATCGCACGCGACGACGGCGAGGATGGTCAGCGCGGTCGCCTCGACGGCGACATCGCCGCCGCGGTGTGCGATCGAGCGCGCCTCGATCGCGAACGTCTCGGCCTCGTCGAGCCGGCCGAGCTCGCGCAGCGCGAACGCCATGCGCGCCAGATCGGAGCCCTCGCCGGTGGCGTCCTCGGGCATGACCGCCGCCCGCGCGGCGCGCGCCTGGGCCCAGCCGTCGAGCGCGGCGTGGATCCGTCCGGCGGTGAAGTGGCAGTACGCGATCTCGCCGAGCAGGTACGGCGCGGGCGCGAGGCGCTGGGCGAGCAAGCGCGCGAACACCGCCTCGGCATCGGCGATGCGCCCGACGCGCCGGAGCAGCCGGGCGTGCAGCAGCGCCAGATCGACGGTGGTGCGCGCTTCGCCGGTCGGCTCGGCGGCGATCGCGACCTCGGCGCCCGCCGGCCGCGCGGCTTCCAGCGCCTCGAGCAGCGGCGGCACCGGCCCACGCGCGAGGACCAGCGGGGCGATCGCCCGGACCGCGCGGCGCAGCGTGTCGCGGCCCGCAGCGCCGGCGAGCCGGGCGCGCGCGAGGATGTCGACCAGGTCCTCGCGATCGAGCTCGAGCGCCGCCAGCAGCGACAGCTCGCGTAGCCGGCCTGCACGGCGCTCGGAGCGCTCGAGCATGCAGGCGGCGTGGCGCGCGTGCGCGAGCTCGGCGTCGGCGGCGGCGAGCTGATCGCGCGCGAACTCGCGGATCGGCAGCAGCAGCCGGAACCGGGCGGTCCCCGCGGCGTCGGCGACCACCAGCGACTTGTCATGCAGCGCCTGCAGCGTGGCGAGGACGTCGTGGTCGAGCGCGATCACCTGCTCGGCGGCCTCGGTGTCGAACGCGCCGGGGAACACCGCGCACTGCGCGAGCGCGCTGCGCTCGTGCGGTAGCAGCAGGCTCCAGCTCCATGCGATCGTGTCGCGTAGCGTCCGGCGATCCGGTACGGCGTCGCGCCGGCCATCGGACAGAAAGTCGAGAAACGAGCCGAGCCGGGCCAGCACGGCCGCCGCGCCGAACACCGCGACGCGCTGGGCGGCGAGCTCGAGCGCCAGCGGGATGCCGTCGACCCGCCGGGCGATCTCGAGCAGCTCGGCGGCGCCGTCGCCGGCCGGCTGGCCACCGCGCGCCCGCACGATCCGCGAGCGCAGCAGGCGAACCGCGTCGGCTTCGCCCGCGGCGTCGGCCACGACCGAGAGCGGCGCGACCTCGTGCACCCACTCGCCGTCGAGCCGCAGCACCTCGCGCGAGGTCACGAGGAGGCGCGCCGCCGGGGCCTGGGCCAGCCAGCGTCCCACAGTGTCGGCGGCGAGCGGCGTCAGCTGCTCGAAGTTGTCGAGCACGAGCAGGCGATCGCCCTCGGCGAGGATCGCGCGCGCCACGCGGGCGGCGAACGCCTGGCGATCCGCGGCGACCGGCGGCACGCCGAGCGCGACGGCGACCGTGGCGAGCACGTCATCGATCGTCCGCGCATCGGCGAGCCGGGCGACGATCGCGTCCTCGCTGCGCGCGAGCTCGATCGCCAGGCGGGTCTTGCCCAGCCCCGCCCCGCCGACGATCGTGACCAGCCGCGCCCGTCCTGCGAGCAGATCGCGGAGCCGGGCGAGGTCTGCATCGCGCCCGATGATCTCGTCGTGCGCCTCGTCCATCGCGACGACAGTTCGACACGATCCGGATGCGCGATCAAGCTGCCTGCGTCACACCGGCCGGCAGCCGACCGGCGACCGCTGCGGCTTGATCGCGCGGTGGTTCGGCGACGTCGGATCACTGGATGTCGTCGAGACCGGCCTGCGACGACAGGTCGCCGGGTGTGCGGACGAGCGGCGGCAGTGCCGGAGAAGGCGCCGTCGGTGCGTTGATGCTGTCTTCGGCCGACATGCCCCGGCGGTCTTCGATGTTCGTGGACCGACGGAAACCGTCCGTGTTCATGCCGCCGCGCACGCGAGCCAGGGCTGCGAGATCGATGTTCTGCATGGGTCGGGCGTATTGCTGCCGCGATGCCAATCACAACCTCGTGAGATCACGTAGCTCGCTGCACGCCAGGTGACGCCGCGGGGTTACAGATCGAGGCTCGGAGCATGCAGCCGCGACGCTGCGGCACGCGCCCGCCGGGTTCGCCGTCCTCGCAATCGCGCGGGTCTGCCAGACGATCCTCGATCGACCACCGCGTGATCCCGAACTTCGTGGCGGCGTGGGCCACGCGGCTGCCGCGGCTCGGCCGCGGACGTGCACGGTGGGCACCTCGAGGAGGGGTGGCGTCAGGCGGCGGGCGAGCGCGAGACCGAATCGCAGGCAGGGACCGGCTCGTCGACGACGATCACCGTGCGGATAGCAGTGCGGCCAGCGTCGGGCGCGAGCGCGGCCGGCTCGGCACGGCCGTGGCCAAGGCTGTGGTGTTGGCTCCCAGCGCAGCCTCGGCGAACGCCGCTGCCGCGGCCGCATCGATGTTCTTGATCACCACGACGCGCGTGTCACGGACCTCGAGCCACATCGGCTCGCCGTCGCGCGCCAGCCCGACTCGCGGATCACCGGTGCCTGGGACGAAGCCGTGTAGCTGGGCGACGGCCGACGAGATCCCCTGGGCAGCATCGGCGCCTGTCCAAGACGATGCCCAGACGAAGCCGTTGGCACCGGTCTCGCGCTGGCGCACGAACAGCACGCCGTCGCCGTTCCAGCCCGAGACCATCGCTCGTGTGGTGCCCGAACGGCAACTATCGCTGCAGTGCTCGAGCGGGACCAGCAGCAGGAACACATGCCACTCGCCGAGCGAGTCCCAGTCCACGAGCTCGAAGCGATCCGCCAGCGCCGGTGGCACATCGCGGAGGCCAACGGTCGGAGCCGCCTCCGCACGAAGCATCAACACGCCCTGGGTCGTCATCGGCATGGCGCCGGCGAACAGGGCGTCCTCGCGTGTCCAGTCGAAGGGCGCGGGAAGCTGCGCGATCGGCCTGGCATCGGTCGCGCCGGTCAGGTTCGCGGCACAGTACGCGACACCGTAGGTGTAGGCGAACGATGCGTAGGCGGAGAACAGGGGCGCGAACGGCCCGCGCAAGAGCGAATCGGTGAACTGACCGTAGGTATCGAACGCCGTGCGAAAGCTCACCCGGCCAAAGTCGATGCCCTCCTCGCTGGCCAGGTAGCGAAGCTGGGCGAGCGTGGCGTCGCCTTCTACGACCGCTGCCCGCGCCATGACCGCGTCGCTGGTCATCACCTCGAGGTCACCCGAGAGGCCGAAGTGCTGATCCTGCAGGCCGTGCACGAATTCGTGGACGATCGTGTCGCGTGAAGACCTTCCCAGGAGGGTGATCGATCCGGTGCTGGACCCGGTGCTGGACGCGTAGTACGCGGCGACCGTCTCGGTGTTCGCGGTCGCGAGGATCGGGCGCAGATCGAGCCCCACCGGAAAGAACCCGAAGCGGCCGTAGGTTTCGGCGTACGATCGCAGCTCGGCATCGGGTTCCTTGGCCACACGCGCGCGCTCTTCGGCCGCATAGTCGGCGTTCGAGATCCGCCTCACCGGCACCGGCATGGCGAACGTCAGCTCGCGCGCTCGCTCTGCATCGTGCGCGAGCCCCTCGACATCCTCGTCACCGCAGCTGGCCTGAAGCAACCAGGCGAGGGCGAGGAGCCGAGACGCGCGCCACCACGAGCACATGATGTACAGTACCTCAAGATGAGGTCTGGATGGATGGGCGCGCTGGCCATGTCCCTGATGGCCGCGGGCACGGCTGCGGCCGACGACACGGCGAAGAATCGAACCTCGGGCCTCGCGGTCGGCGCCGGGCTCGGTACCACGTGCCGTTCCTCGGGGCCGAGCTGCAGTACCACCAGGCGATCGCACCGCGCTGGTGGCTGGTTCCATATGCCGGGGTCGGCATCGTTGCCACCGACGGCCCTTCGCTGACCGGCGTGGCCGGCGGCGTCATGGGCGCCTGGGGCGAGCGCCACCGCATCGTCGTGGACGCGAGCGTGGGCGTCGAGGACGCGATCGGGTTTCGCTCGGTGCTCACCGGCAAGATCGTCGAGGTGCACCCGGTCTATGGCGTGGTGGCCGGAGCGGGCTACCAGTTCCTCGCCAACGGTGGATTCTGGATCAGCGCGACGCTGGGGGCGACATATCTCTTCGATGACCTGGGGGCAGGGAGCAGCCGATGGGCGCCCACGCTGAACGTGACTGCTGGATACAAGATCTGGTGAATCTGATACCGGCTCGAGGTTCTACGCCGGGAGCGGCGGCTGGTCAGTTGAGATCGCGTTCGGTACGGCGGCGCACGACCTCGGCGTCGGTCGCAACGCCGATGGTCGCCTCGAGCTGCTCGATCCTCGACCTCGACGCGCACGATGCCGATCCGGAGACCGTGCGCCGGTGCCGCAGCACGCGCGTGGGCGCTGAACGGCCTGGATCGGCTTTGCGCGCTACAGTCGCTCTGCCGTGTGGTTTCTGTATGTGGCCGTTGCCTTGGTCCTGGTGATCGCCGGTGGCATCTACGCGCGGCGGCGGATCGCGGCGGCGCTGTCCCAGCTCGGCGTGAGCGCTGGCCGCGTCCGCGTCGTGCGCTGGGTGATCGGCTGGCTGCTGTTCGGCTATCCGATCCTCCTGTTCCTGACGATCGCGATCAGCTTGCTGCTCGGGCGGGCGACGGTGCCGCGGTTCGATGGCCTGCTCGCGTCCTGGTTGCTCGGGGTGCCGTTCGTGGCCGCGGTGCTCCTGGTCGTGCAGTCGGTGCCGTGGCTGATCGCGATCGACCTCGCGGCGCTGGTCATGCGCCGCCGCCGGGATGCCGCGGCGGTCGCGCGCCTGCGCGCGATCGCCGTGCTCGCCGCCGTGGCGGTGTTCGCCGTCTACACCCCGGCGCGCGTCATCGTGCAGCGTGACGAGCTGCGCGTCCGCCACCACGAGCTCGGCGCGCCGGGCACCGCGAGCGAGCCGTTCCGGATCGCGTTCCTCGGCGATGTCCAGCAAGACGCGAACACCGGGGCCGGGCGCGCGCGCGAGGTCTACGCGCTGATCAATGCGAGCAAGCCGGACATCGTGCTGTCGGGCGGCGACTGGATCAACTCGGGGCCCGACTACATCGAGGCCGCCGCGGCCGCCGCCGGCACGCTGCACAGCCGGCTCGGGACGTTCTCGGTGCGCGGCGATCACGAGCACTTCGCGTACGCCGATCGCGAACGCAGCGCCGCCGAGGTGGAGCGCGCGATGCGCGCGCACGGCGTCGACATGGCGAGCAACGAGGTGCGCTGGTTCGAACACCGCGGCAAGCGGATCGCCGTCGTGCTGTTGAGCTACAACTACATCCACCGCACGGACCGCCCGACGATCGAAGCGCTGCTGGCGAGCGTCGCCGGCGCGGACTACTCGATCGTCGTCACGCATCAGTTCGACGCCAGGCTCGCCGCAGTGCTCGGGGGCAAGGTGGATCTCGTGCTCGCCGGTCACACGCACGGCGGCCAGGTCAACCCCGTGATCGGCGTGACCCACGTCAACCTGGCGCGGCTCGAGACCGAGTTCGTCGATGGCCGTTACCAGCTCGGAACGACGGCGGTGATCGTCACCGCCGGCATCGGCTACTCGCTCGTGCCGATCCGCTACGCCGCGCCGGGCTCGATCGAGCTGATCGATCTGCGACTGTGTGGCCCGCGGCGAGAGTGATGCGTAAAGCCAAGCACGGCAGTATTCCGGTCGAGCCCAGCACCGTGAACGGCACCCAGGTCAACGTGTACAAGAACCTGGTGCAGCTCGCGCAGCAACGCGGCGCACCGGTGATGATGCACGTCACCCGGAGCTGCGTTGTAGTGGTGCCCTGCGCTCCCAGACGAGCCAGGCTGCGGCGATCACGAGGGTGCCGGCGCTGCCGACCTCGAAGATGATCGCGTCGCGGCCGGTCCGGTCGGCGAGCGCCCCCATCGTGGGCGCCAGCACGAGGGCGACGACAAACCACAGAGCGTCCAGCGCGGCCATGCCCGTGCCGCGCAGGTGACGGGGCACGCGGCTGACGAGCAAGGTCACGAGCGCGGGGTAACCGTAGCCGTGGGCGATGCCGGCGAACACGCCGGCGAGCGCGGCCCACGCCGGGGAAACGGCGAGGGCAATCGCGGCAGCGCCGAGCCCCGCCGAGATCCAGGCCAGCAGGATCGTGCGGTGCTCCCCCAGCCGGCCTGGCACGCGCGCGCCAGCGAGCCGGAGTACGACGGCGGTGACGCTGTAGAGCAGCCAGAACACGCCGGGGTTGCCTCGGACCTGGGCCGAGAGCGTCAGGGTGGCGAACGCCGCGAACAGCTCGAGGGCGCCTCCGAAGCCGAAGGTGAGCAGCCACAGCGAGCGCAACCGCCGGCTGCCGAGGATCGCGCGGAGGTCGCGCCAGCTCAGGTCCTCGCCGTGCTCGGGGCAGCGACGCTCGCGTAGCGCGACCAGCACGAGCAGCGCGGAGGCCGCGATCAAGGCGGCGGCCGCGACGAAGAACCAGCGCAGCGCCAGGCCGGAGTGACCAAGCTCGAACGGCAGGTAACCGAGCGCGAGCGGCAAGAGGCTGGACGCGCTGAAGTAGCACAGCCCCTCGGTGCGCCGGGCCGCGGGGATGATGTCCGTCGCCCAGGCGTAATAGCCGTTCAGGATGCACGCGGCGCCGGCGGAGACCAGGAGTTGCTGGGCGAGCGCGAGCCAGCCTGCGTGCTCGAGGACCGCGCTCAGGGCCAGGCCGCACGCCGAGAGCAGGCTGCCGGCGACGACCACGGGCTTGCGTCCGTGGCGATCGCTTGCCACGCCGGCGATCAGACCAACGATCGCGCCGCCGCCCTGGCCGAGACCGATGAGCACGCCGATGTCGCGGCGATCGGTGCCGAGCGCGGCGAGGAACGCCGGCAGCAGCACGACGGCCCCGACCGAGATCTGGCCGAGGAAGTTCGCCGACAGCAGTAGCAAGAACTCGCGGACCGGGAAGCCGCCCGGACCTGGGTCGCGCGGCGCCGGGCGCGTCACGATCCCGCGCGCAACGTTCGCGGGGCGAAGTACGCGCCGACCTGCATCCCCGCCACGCCGTAGGGAAAGATCGTCGTCGCCTCGGCCCAGGTCATGGGCGTCGCGGACAGCCCGAGCGCGCCCCACAGCCAGCGGGCGAAGTCCGGCATCAGCGGCGAGGCGACCACCGCCACGGCCTTGGCGGCGGTGAGCTCGAGCGCGAGGCTGGTGCGCACCGCGTCGTCCGCGCCGGCGACGCCGGCCATGTGGTGCATCGCCGCGCCGAACCGGGCCGCGATCCGGACCACGTCGCACGCGGCGCGCGCGGCCTCCTGCAGGGTGAAGCCGTCGACCCGATAGCAGGCGGCGCAGCGATCCACGGCGCGGACCAGCTGGGCGTAGAACCGCTCGTGATCCCCGGACCACGACTCGGCGCCGTCCGCGGCGAACCCGGCGTGGCGCTCGAGCCGCGCGCCGAGCGCCGCGAGCCAGCCGTCCCAGCGCTCGACGAGCTCGGTCGCGGTGAACGCCTCGAACGCATGGCGCGAGAACGTGGTCGGCTCGATCTCGGGCCGGTTCCACGCCAGGTACATGCGCACGGCATCGGCGCACGACTCGGCGATCAGGTCGCGCGCCCACACCGCGTGGCTGCGGCTGGTGGAGAGCTTCTCGCCTTCGAGCAGCAGAAACTCGTTGCTGATCACCGCGCGCGGCAGGGCCGTGCTCGGGTCGTGCGCCGCGAGCAGCGCGGGGAAGTACAGGCCGTGGAAGAAGGTATTGTCGATTCCGGAGCACTGGATGATCTCGGTGCCGGGATCATTCCAGCGCACCGGCGCGGCCGCGGCCCCAGCGGCGGTCTCGGCCGCGCTCAGGTATCCGGCGATCACCTCCAGCCACACGTCGATGCGCTGATCGGCCATTCCCTCGACGGGCACCGGGATGCCCCACCTCGTGGGGTGCGTGACGGCGATCTCGGGCAGCCGACGCTCGAGCAGGCGCTGGCACATGCTGCGTGCGCGCGGGACCATCGCGACCCGGTCGAGGTGCGCGCGCAGGCGCTCGCGATGCGGCTCCAGCGGAAAGTACAGCCGGGCGATCCGCCGCCGCGACGCGGGTGTGGTGCATCGCGTGCAGCGCGGCTCGACGAGGTCGATGCAATCGTTGGGGTGCGAGCAGCGCTCGCAGATCGAGCCGTCGCTCGCGCCGCCGCAGCTCGGGCAGCGGCCCTCGATGTAGCCGCCGAACAGGACCATGTCGCAGCGCTCGCAGAACGCCGCGTCGACCTCGCGCGCCACGAAGTGCCCGCGGTCGTAGATCCGCCGGAAGAACCGCGCCACCGCCGCGGCGTGGACCGCGGAGCCGTGCAGCCGGATCGACAAGCTGGGCTCGATGCGCGCGGTGCGCAGCGTGTCGTCGAGGACCGACGCGAAGTGGTCGGCGACCTCATGCGGAGGCCGGCCGTCGCGCCAGGATCTCGTCACGACGTAGGTCTGGTGGTCGTCCGTGCCGGTGACCAGGCAGACGTCGTCGCCCTGCAGGCGGCGGAACCGGGCGAGCGCGTCGGCGGCGAGGTAGGGACCGGAGAGATGGCCGAGGTGAAAATCCCCGTTGGGGGTGGGAAACGCCGGGATGATGAGCGTGCGCCTCGGGCCGGCGCCGGTGGGGGCCGTGGCGGTGCGCTCCGAGACCCGATCGCGGAGCTGTCCGACATCGGACCAGTAGATCGCGACGAACTGCAGCTCGTCGCGATCGGAGGTGTTGCGCAGCGAGTGGCCGGCCAGCGCCGGCAAGAAGATCGCATCGCCGGCGGTCACCGGGGTGGTCGTGTCCACGCCGCTGAGCACCCCGGCGCCGCTCGCGATGTAGAACGTCTCGCCCTCGTGGTGGTTGTGGAGCATGCTCGCCTCGCCCGGAGCCAGGCGGCACCAGGCCAGGCCAAACGGTGCCTCGGCCCGGCCGGCCCAGGGCTGGATCGCCTGGCGAAGCACGCCGTACGAACGCGTCCACCCGGCCGGATCCAGCCTCTGGATCACGATATCCCGGCGCGCGGCGCTGTCGGTCTCGGACATGGAATCCTCGTCTCGTCGTGGGGGGTGAGCAGGCGTTCGAAGATCGGCTGGACGCGAACGGCGACATCGGCGCTGAGCCCGTCGCGGATCCCGAACCGGTGCTCGGAGATGCCCTGGACGAACACGCGGGCCCGCAGCGTGGGATGGACGAGCACCTCGTACGCGCGCGATACCTGGATGCCGCCGTCGGCGTCTCGCACCACGTAACGGTTCAGCCCTTCGAGCACCGAAGGGACCTCGCGGCGATACCCCGTCGCGAGCACGGCAGCGTCGAACCGTGCGGTGGACGCCCGGGCCGTGAAGCGATCCTGGAACCGGGCCTCGAGCTCGTGACCGCGCCGCGCGATCTCGCGCAGCTCGACATGCGGCAGCCGGTGCAGCCGCCGCCGGTCAGCGATCTCCTCCTGATAACACAGCTCGTGCAGCGCCTCGAGCAGCTCGACATTGATGCACGAGTAATTGGTCTGATGAAGCTCTCGCAGGTATTCGGCGCGCGCCGCGGGTGGCAGGCGATCGAGCAGATCCGCGGTGGCCTCGCCCTGGTAGGGCTCCCAGGTCAGCGGCGAATCGTCGAGAGCGGACGGCAGGATGCGGCGATACGCCCACGTGATCTGGGCATCTGGATAGGCCACGAGAAGGTGATGGACGATCTCCGCGGCGCTCTGGCCCGAACCGACGACCAGGACCCGGATGCGCGCGGAGACGTCGCCGAAGCTGCGGCGGAAATCGGGTACGAACCGGCTCGAGTGGAAGATCCCCGGCGCGGAGGCCGGCACGCCGTCCGGGACATGGGGCCGGGCCCCGACGGCGATCACCAGGTTGCGCGTGGAGACCTCCTCGTGGCGCCCCGTGGCGGCGTCGTGGACCTGCACGGCCAGCGCGTCGATCCGGTCTCCGCTCCCCTGCAGCGGCCGCACGCCCACCACGGTATGCGAAAACCGAACGTTCCCCAGCTCGCCGGCGGCCCAGTCGAGGTAGCTGCTGAACTCGCGGCGAGAGATCCGCAGCGACTGGCGGCGCATGAACGCGTATAGCCGGCCTTTCTGATGGAGGTAATTGAGGAACGTGAACCGGCTGCGCGGATTGCGTGGCGTGACCAGGTCCTCGAGAAACGTGTCCTGCGACGTCGCTCCCGGCACGAGCATGCCGGGGTGCCAGACCGCGGAGCTGCGCTGCTCGAAGAACTGCGCCGACAGCGCGGAGCCGCGTTCGGCGGCGGCGTCGGCGAGCAGCACCGCGAGCGCGGCGTTGGCCGGGCCGAAACCGGCTCCGATCACGTCGTAATCGACCTCACGAGACATCCGTACTCCTGGATTCAGATCTGTTGCCCACGTCGCAGAGCGCTCGCGCATGTCCGACAGCCCACGCGAACCAAGCCGGCCATCGGACAGCGGCCTCGACGCGGACACGAGCTTAGCGCAGGCGAGCCGCGGCCGTCGTCGGACTGCGACAAGATAAGCGGTTAGGGTGCGCTAACGATTTGTGCTGCAGTCACACTGTGGCGGACTGTCGGAGTCGTGTGACGGTGGCGACAGCAACGCGTCACCGTGACGAGCTCTCTGTGGTCATGTTTGAGTGATCCTCGGTGACATGTAAATCGGTATGATTGAATACCAGATAACGCTCCGCCTCCGCCGATATACCGTGCCGCGATTTTCCATCGGCATCGCTGGACAGAAGCGTCCGTGATCGCGAGACTGCGTCGCGAGGTCGTGCTGGTCTCCGGCAATGACCGCGCCCATCACCGGTCGCCACCATGCTCGTCGAGAAGATATCCACGAGTCGGCTTCCGAGATCGCGTCGCGAGCTCGAGGACCTGCTCCACCGCACCGGCCGCGTCGGGCCCGTGCTGTTCCGCGGCGCCGCCGGCGACTGGCCCGCGATGGCCTGGTGTCCCGAGTACTTCAGGGCGCACCACGGCCGATCGATGGTGTGCGTGCAGGTTCGCGAGCACCTGACGATGGAGAAGACCGGCGCGGTCCGCGCCGCGTACGAGCAGGTCACGCTGGCCGACTACCTCGACAGCGTCGAGCGTGATCCGGAGACCTGCGGCTACCTGACGCAGACCGCGCTGTTCGAGCTGGCGCCGTCGCTGCGCGACGACTGCAGATTCCCGCCGTTCCCACCCTGGCTGCTGCTGTCCCGCATGAACCTGTGGCTGGGCCCGCGGGGCACCAAGTCCAAGCTGCACTATGACTCCGACCACAACCTGTTCGCCCAGATCCACGGTCGGAAGGTGGTGACGCTGGTCGCCCCTGAGCACAGCGCAGCGTGCTACCCAATCAACGTGACGTGGTACGACGGCTACAGCCCGATCGATGTATTCCAGCCGGACCTGCGAGCGTATCCAGAGTTCGCGAACGTGACAGTATTCCGGGACACGATCGGTCCGGGGGACATCCTGTTCATTCCCAAGCGCTGGTGGCACGATATCCGCTCACTGGATACCTCGATCTCTGTCAATCTGTGGTGGGTGACCCCGAGTGAATTCCTGCAAGAGCTGGTCCACGAGGCTCACCATGGGATCCTGCGATTCTTCAACAAGGCGCAGGCGGTGGAGCGGAAGAATAGCTATCTGTACAGCATGAAGCAGAACCTGTTGTCGCTGTACCTGAAGGCCATGCGCCAGCGAGCCTCGAACACATGATGGGCCGGGGCGGGAGCTCGGCCCACCGGCTCGCGCCCGCGATGCTGTTTCTCGCCACGGTGGGATGGGGCGTGGGATTCACCTGGGCCAAGTCGGCCCAGGATGCAGCGAACGAGTACCTCCACGCCTCGCCCGAGGCCGCCGCCGGTCCGGTGCTCCTGCTCGGGATCTGCTACACCGCCGCCGGCCTCCTGCTGCTCGCGACGATCGGCCGCGCGCGTCGCGGCTGGTCGGGTGCGAGCCTGCGGCGGGCACTGGTCCTGGGTGCGCTGCTCGGCGGCGCGCTCGGCCTGCAGCACCTCGGGCTCGCGCGGACCAGCGAGGCTGTCTCCGCGTTCCTGACCAGCCTGGCGGTGCTGATCGTGCCGCTGATCATGCGGGTGGTGTTCCGGCGGGCCCCGCCGCGCGCGTTCTGGTGCGCGGCGATCCTCGCGACCGTGGGCGTGTGGCTGATCGGCGGCGCGACGCGAGCGGGGCTCGGGCTGGGCGAGACGCTCGGGATCGGGTGCGCTGCGCTGTACTCCGTGTACCTGATCGCGATCAACCTCGTCGTTCCGAAGGATGATCCCTGGCGCATGATCTGCGGCCAGTTCCTGTTCCTCGGCGTGGTGATGCTGCTCGGCGCCTGGTGGATGGCAGGCGCGCCGCTCACGGTCACGCTGGAAGACGCATGGGCGCTCCTGCGGTACCGGGCGATCTGGCGCGAAGCCGCCCTGCTGACGCTGTTCTCGACGCTCCTGCCGTTCGTGCTGATGAACGTGTACCAGCCCCGGGTATCGCCGACGAGGGCCGCACTGATCTACCTGCTCGAGCCGCTCGTGGCCACGGCATATGCCTACGTCGCGCAGCACCGCGCGCTCGGGCTACTCGAGCTCGCGGGCGCCTCGCTGATCATCATCGCCAATGCGCTGCAGAGCACCGCGGAGCACGAGAGCTCCGGTATCGACGACGCGGCGGCATGCGAGGTGCTGGCCGGCGTGCAGCGCCCCGGGCCGGTTTGATACCGCGCCGGGGGCGATTCAGCGGCGACGCGTCCGGCCGCTGTGACCCGGCCGGTATACGGCCGGCGTGGTCTTTCCGTGGGAGGGCGGCGCGCGACGGGCGACGGGCGACGGGCGACGGGGTCAGCGGCACTCGGTCACGTCGGTCAGGACGCAGGAGAACGTGCCGCGATCGACCGCCAGCGAGGGGCTGCCGGGGACCGTCGCGGTGACGGTCACGCCGCGCATGTGGATCGGGCAGACGTCGAGGCAGGTCTTGGCGTTGAACGTGCTGCCGGAGCCGTAGGGGTTCGAGGGCCGGTAGCCCGGCACCGGCGTGTCGAGCCGGGTCAGCTCGGTGTCGGTGATCGAGGTGGTCGGGTTGGCCGAGTAGGTATCAGGGAAGCGCTGCATGTACGCCGAGTCGAACCAGTTCCACGTGTTGTCCGTGGTGATCACGAAGTCGTTCATGTGGACGTTGCGGATCGGCGCGGCGGGCGTGGCGGGCGCGCCGGGGACGTTGTTGTAGGGCAGCTGGAGCACGTTGGCCGGGACGCCCTCCATGTAGATCGCGGCGCCCTTGTTGACCTTGTTCAACACCGCGGTCCCGACCACGGTGCCCGAGATGTGGTCGTAGAACAGATCGCTCATCACCGGGATCCGCTGGCGGGTCTCCAGCGTGAAGTTGGGCGCTGTGACGGTGGGCGATGGGTAGTTGGTGGTCACCTCGAGCGCGAGGTTGTGCGCGGCGATCCGGATGTGGTCGTAGTGGATGTTGCGGATCTCGCCGCCGCGGCCGGGCAAGGTCTTGATCCGCAGCGCGGTGTCGCCGGTCAGGTCGCTGTCGAACGCGAACACATTGCGCACGCCGCCGGACATCTCGCTGCCGACGGTGACGCCGCCGTGGCCGTTGCCCGACCGGATGCGCCGGATCACGATGTTCTCGCTCGGGCGGTTGACCCGCCAGCCGTCCTCGTTCAGGCCCGACTTGATCGCGACGACGTCGTCGCTGGTGTTGAAGAACGCGTCCTCGATCAGCACGTTGCGGGTGGAGTCCGGATCGCAGCCGTCGCCGTTCTGCGGCGTGACCGTGTGGTCGCCCGCGGCGTCGGTGAACGTGATCGTGCCGCCGTCCGGCCAGCTGATGATGTGGACGTTTCGCACCAGCACGTTCTCGGAGTACACGGGGTGCAGCATCCAGAACGGTCCGAACTGGACGGTCACGCCCTCGACGAGGACGTTCTCGCAGGTGTGGAACTCGACGAACGACGGGCGGAGCAGGCCGGTCATGCCGGGCGGCATGCTGGCGGGCACCGGAACGGCCGGGGGCTGGAGCTCGGGTGGCAGCGTGCGGGCATCGAGCGCGGCGACGATCCGCTGCTCGACCGGCACGTCCCCGGCGTCCGAGCGCACGTACTTCTTGTAGACCGCGGTGGCGAACGGCTTGGTGTAGTCCTTGGTTGCGCCGACCGGCAGGTTGTTCTTCCATAGCCACCACACCCAGCCCTGGCCGGTCAGCGTGCCCTCGCCGGTGAGCGCGACGTTCTTGCAGCCGTGGAAGTACACCAGCGGCGAGTAGTTCATCACGTCCATGCCCTCCCAGCGGGTCCGCACGACCGGCAGGTAGTCCTGGAAGTCGGTGCTGAACAGGACCTCGGCGCCGGCGTCGACGTGGAGATCGATCCCGTCGCACGAGCCGCCGTCGTCGGTGATCTGGATCGGCCCGGTGAGCCAGCGGCCGGCCGGGACGACGATCTGGCCGCCGCCGGCCTGCTTGGCCGCGGCGACCGCGCGCGCGAACGCCGCCGTGTTCTTGGTCGTCCCGCCGGCGACCGCGCCGAAATCGACGATGTCGAAGCGCCGGCGGTGGAAGCTCGGCCGCGAGAACGCGGGCACCGGGAACGGCGCGTTGCCGACGGCCTGGATCGCGACATCCGCGTACGGCGTGTACGTGTCGGCCGGGTCGCCGCCGGGGTCAGCGGCGGCGCACCCGGTGGCGGCGAGCCACGCCGGGGCGCAGGCGACGAGCGGGGTGACGATCGAGGCGAGCACGGACACGACGAGCCGGAGGCCGCGATGCATGAGGCGAGTCTATGCCCCGGGGTGCAGCTGTCAAGTGGCAAGGTGGTATGGTGGCCTGACCATCCGGCGCCATCAGGCTCCGGCGATGGCGCGGTCGTCGATCGCCGTCACATGGTCGGCCCGGGCTGCCACGGCGCGAACTCCTCGTCGCCGAAGCCGAGCAGCTCGCTCTTGGTCCGCTTCCCGGACGCGACCGCGAGGATCTCATCGACGATCTGGCGGCCGACCTCGGCGATCGTGGCGCCGTCGAGGATCGTGCCGCAATCGAGGTCCATGTCCTCGGTCATGTGGCGGTACAGCACCGAGGTCGTCGCCAGCTTGAGCGACGGCGTCGGCTTGCAGCCGAACACGGAGCCGCGCCCGGTGGTGAAGGCGACCACGTTCGCGCCGCCGGCGACCAGGCCGGTGACCGAGACCGGGTCGAAGCCGGGCGTGTCCATGAACACCAGGCCCTTCTGCGTCACGCGCTCGGCGTAATCGATGACGTCGACCAGCTGGGTGGTCCCGGCCTTGGCAATGCCGCCGAGCGCCTTCTCGTAGACCGTGGTGATGCCGCCGGCCATGTTGCCCGGCGACGGGTTGTGGTCGGTGTTCGCGCCGTGGCGCGCGAGGTACGCCTCCCACCAGGCGATGCGATCGAGCAGCTTCTGCGCGACCGCCTGGCTGCGCGCGCGGCGGACCAGGAGCTGCTCCGCGCCATGGATCTCGGTGGTCTCGGCGAGCAGCGCGGTCCCGCCGCAGCGCACGATCTCGTCCATCGCCCAGCCGAGCGCGGGGTTGGCGGTGATGCCCGAGTAGCCGTCGGAGCCGCCGCAGTTGGTCGCGACGATCAGGTCGCCGGCCGGGCGGCGGGTCCGGCTCGCGGCGTCGACCTGCGGCAGCAGCCGCGCGACCTCGGCGATCGCGGCCTCGGCCGCCTTGCGCGTGCCGCCCTCGCGCTGGATCGTGACGACGGGCAGCCGCCCCGGGGCCGGCGACGCGGCGCGCGCGACCTGGGACAGCTGGACGACCGGCTCGGGCTGGTTGACCTCGCAGCCGAGGCTCAGCACGACCGCCGCGCCGACGTTGGGGTGAGCGGCATAGCCGGCGAGCACGCGCTGCAGGATCCGGTGGTCGTCGCCCTGCGCGACCATGCCGCACCCGGTGCGGTGCGACAGCGCGACGACGCCGTCGACGTTCGGGTAGTCGCGGCTGACGTCGCGGAACCGCTCGGCGACCATGCGCGCGACGGTGGCCGAGCAGTTGACCGTCGGGACCACGAGGACGTAGTTGCGCGTGCCGACCCTGCCGTCCGCGCGCAGGTAGCCGTCGAACGTCGGCATCTCGTCGGACGAGTACAGCCGGGTCGGCTCGCTCTCGACCGCGACCTCGAAGCGCCGGTCGAGCGCGCCGGCCTCGAGGTTGTGGCGGTGGACGTGCTCGCCGGGCGCGATCGCGGCGGTGGCAACGCCGATGACCTGGCCGTAGCGGCGCACCGGATCGCCGGGGGCGCGCGCCCGGACGGCGATCTTGTGCCCGGCGGGGACGGCGGCGGCGAGCGCGACCGCGCCGGCGTGGGTCTCGACCACGGTGCCGGCGGGCAGCCGTACCTTGGCGATCACGACGTCGTCGTCGGGATGCAGCCGGATCGTGTCAGACATGCGGTGATCCCTTCCTCGCGTGCTGCACGGCGGCGACGTAGCGCCGCGCGCTCTCGGTCAGCCCCGCGTGATCGCCGCGGCGCAGCCGCGCGATGTCGACGAGATCGGCCCCGGCGCCGACCGCGAACGCGCCCGCTGCGATGAAGTCGCCGGCGGTCGCGACCGTGACTCCGCCGGTCGGGACGAGCTCGATCTGCGGCAGCGGCGCGCGCAGCGCCTTGATGTAGCTCGCACCGCCCACGGCGCCGCACGGAAACACCTTGACCAGGTCGGCGCCGGCGCGCCAGGCACGCACGACCTCGGTCGGGGTCAGCGCGCCGGGGACCACCGGGACGCCGTAGGTCCGGCACGCGCGGATCGTCGGGACGTCGAGGATCGGGCTGACGACGAACGCGGCGCCGGCGAGGATGCAGTCCCGCGCGGTCTCGGCGTCGAGCACCGTGCCGGCGCCGACGACGATCGCGTCGCCGTGGCGCTCGACGACCTGCTCGATCACCTTGACCGCCGACGGCACCGTCATCGTCAGCTCGACGACGTCGATCCCGCCGGCGCGCATGGCCTCGACCGCGGCGAGCGCGTCGGCCGCCGACGGCGCGCGGATCACCGGGATGACGCCGGTCGCCGCGATCCGGGCGAGGATGGTTGCGCGCGTCATGCTAACGCTCCACCCGCGGCGCCGCGCCGGCCATGACCTTCTCGACCTCGGCCAGGGTGGCCATCGTGGTGTCTCCCGGTGTGGTCATCGCGAGCGCGCCGTGCGCCGCGCCGCACTCGACCGCCCACGCCGCGCCGCGGCCGGTGAGCAGGCCGTAGATCAGGCCCGAGGCGAACGAGTCGCCGCCGCCGATCCGGTCGTAGATCGCGAGCTCGGGCCGGGTCCGCGCCTGCTCGAGGCGGCCGTCGCAGTAGCACACCGCGCCCCAGTCGTTGACGCTCGCCGAGCGCGCCACCCGCAGCGTGGTCGCGACCACCGCGAGCTCGGGGTACTCGCGGATCACCGCCTCGATCATCGCCCGGTACGCGCCCGGGTCGAGCCGGGTGTAGCCCTCGCCGGCGCTGTCGACGGCAAAGCCGAGCGCGGTGGTGAAGTCCTCCTCGTTGCCGAGCATCACGTCGACCTGGCGCGCGAGCGCGCGGTTGACCGCCTGCGCGCGGTCCGCGCCGCCGTTGGCCTTCCACAGCGACGCGCGGTAGTTGAGATCGTACGACACGATGACACCGTGCCGCCGGGCCGCCGCCATCGCCTCCGCGGCGACCGCGGCGGTCGAGGCCGACAGCGCGGCGAAGATGCCGCCGGTGTGAAACCAGCGCACGCCGTCGCCGCCGAACAGGCGATCCCAGTCGACCATCCCCGGCGCGAGCTGGCTCACCGCGGTGTGGCCGCGGTCCGAGCAGCCGATCGCGGCGCGCACGCCGAAGCCGCGCTCGGTGAAGTTGAGGCCGTTCCTCGCGCCGCGCCCGACGCCGTCGTCGGCGACCCAGCGCAGGTACGACTGGTCGACGCCGCCCTGGTAGATCAGGTCCTGGACCAGGCGGCCGATCGGGTTATCGACCAGCGCGGTCACGACGGCGGTATCGAGGCCAAAGCAGCGCTTGAGCCCGCGCGCGACGTTGTACTCGCCGCCGCCTTCCCAGACCTGGAACTGGCGCGTGGTCGAGATCCGCCCGTCGCCCGGGTCCAGGCGCAGCATGACCTCGCCGAGCGCGACGAGGTCGAAGCGACAGCTCGATTTGGCACGGATCGATAATGGCATCTGTGGTGCTCACCAGCTGTGCATGGTTCCGTCGAGCGTGCGGTTGACCGGCAGGTACGCGCGCTGGTAGGGGAACCGCGCCGCCAGTGCCTCGTCGATCTCGACGCCCAGCCCGGGCGCGTCGCCCGGATCGAGCGCGCCGTCGGCGAACCGGTAGGTATGCGGGAACACGCGATCGGTGTCCTCGGAGTGACGCATGTATTCCTGGATTCCAAAGTTGTGCACGGTGATATCGAAGTGCAGCGCGGCGGCCATGCACACCGGGCTGAGATCGGTCGCGCCGTGGCAGCCGGTGCGCACGTGGTAGAGCTCGGCCAGGTGAGCGATCCGGCGCAGGTGCGTGATGCCACCGGCGTGGACCACGGTGGTCCGGATGTAGTCGATCAGCTGCTCGGTGATCAGGGTCTGGCAATCGTGGATCGACGAGAACACCTCGCCGACCGCGAGCGGCGTGGTGGTGTGCTGCCGGATCAGCCGGAAGCCGTCCTGGAGCTCGGCGGGCACCGGGTCCTCGAGCCAGAACAGGTGGTAGGGCTCGAGCGACTTGCCCAGCCGCGCCGCCTCGATCGGCGTCAGGCGGTGGTGCGCGTCGTGGAGCAGGTGGACATCGGGACCGAGCTCGGCGCGGAGGCGCTCGAACAGCCGCGGCACCGACTGCAAGTATGGCTCGGTGCTCCACCGCTGCTCGGGCGGCAATCCGGGCTCGGCGGGCTCGTAGGACAGCTCGCCTCGGCCGACGCCGTAGGTCGCCGCGAGCCCCGGGACACCGGCCTGCGCCCGGATCGCCCGGTAGCCGAGATCGACGTAGCGCGCCGCCGCGCGCACGGTGTCGTCGATGTCGGCGCCGCTGGCGTGGCCATAGACCAGCACGCGGTCGCGCGCGCGGCCGCCGAGCAGCCGGTGCACCGGGACGCCGAGCGCCTTGCCCTGGATGTCCCACAGCGCGGTGTCGACCGCGGCGATCGCCGTCATCGTCACCGGGCCGCGCCGCCAGTACGCGCCCTTGTACAGGTAGTGCCAGGTGTCCTCGATGCGCCGCGCGTCGCGCCCGATCACCAGCGGGATCACGTGGTCCTCGAGGTAGCTCGCCACGGCGAGCTCGCGGCCGTTCAGCGTCGCGTCGCCCAGGCCGGTGACCCCGTCCTGGGTCGTGAGCTTCAGGGTGACGAAGTTGCGTCCCGGGCAGCAGACGATGACCTTGGCGTCGACGATCTTCATGGACTGGAAAGGACCAGAAAGGACCAGAAAGGACCAGAAAGGACTAGAAGAAGAAGTACACCGAGAGCTCGAGCCGGTTGTTCTTGGTCTGCGCGCCGTCGCCGAGCGTCTGCCACAGCCGTTGCCACGAGACGCCGGCGCGCACCGCGGGGGTGATGTCGCCGAGCACCACTGCCTCGAAGAACTGGCTCTTCTTCATCACCCGGCCGAGCGCGGCGCCGGTCAGGCCGTCGGTGATGTTGTCGGAGTCGCCCTGGGTGTAGTTGGCGCCGATCGTGACCTCGCCGTTGGGTGGGAGGTAGTACTGGGCGCCGACCATGAAGGTCTGCCAGTTGATCGTGTGGAGATTGCCGCTCGCGTCGTACTGCACGATGCCGTTGTCGATGTTGGCGGCGAACGCCGGCGGGGTGCCTCCGGGCATCGCCGGCGGCAGCGCGGGGAAGGTCGCGCCACCGGTCAGGCCGCCGATCAGATCGCCGATGCCGTGGCCGGTGACGAACGAGCCGGTCGCGGTGAGCGCGTTGCCCTTGGCCTTGGCCGACGCGGCCGGGACGATCGGGATCATGCCGTCGAGCGAGACGCCCCAGCCGCTCGCGGTGCGGGTCGTCGCCGGCGCCGCCGCGAATTCGTTGACGCGGAACCGGCGCGCCGAGCCCGAGACCGCGACGGTCAGCGGATCGACCGCGGCGTAGCCCGAGCCGATCGTGTGCGGGCCCTTCCAGGCGTTGACGCCGAGCTTGAGGCCGCCCTGGAAATCGGGGACCTCGGCGTCGCGCTGCGGTGGCCGCTGCAAGGACACCGCGACATCGAGGTTGACCGCGTCGGACTTGAAGGTGTGCGACAGCCGGAGCTGCTGGGTGCGGCCGAATGCCTGGTTGGGCATGCCGAAGAACCAGATCGACATCGGGAAGAAGAACGGCCCCTCGCCGAACAGGAAGTAGTACTGGCCGGCGAGCATGTCGACGCGGTCGCTCTCGAGCTTGGCGTAGGCGGCGCGGAGCCGGAACGTGCCGTTGTTGACGAACGAGGCCTCGGACACCGCGGGCTGGTTGCCCATGAAGTCCATCTCGACGTTGCCGCTCGCCCGCATGCCGTGCGACTCGGGCGCCGACAGCCGGACACCGAGCCGCGAGTTGCGCCCGGTGGTCTGGGTCCGCCCGTTGTTGTAGAGGAGCCGGGTCGAGCCGTCGGGGCGCACGATCAGGCCGTTGCCCGGCGAATCGCTGAAGCTCTGCGTCGAGTCGTGCATGAGGTCGAACTCGGCAAACCCGTAGATCGTCATCGTCCACTTGGCGGTGACCTGCCCCGGGCTCGGCGCCGGCCCCGGCTTGGCCGATTCGGGCGGCGCGGGCGGCGGCGATGGCTGCCCGGTTCCGGGCGGGGTCGCCGGCGGCGGCGGGACCGTCGGCTCGCTCGACGGCTGCGCCGGATCCGGATCCGGACCAGGGGCGGCAGGCGCGGCCGGGGCGGGCTGCGCGGCGGCGGGCGCGGCGAGCAGGGCCGTGACCACGGCCGTGACCAGGGCCGTGGACAGGATCGCGAGGACACCAGGACCCGGGCTCGTCGAATGCCGATGTTTCATGACTACCTCTTTCATGGCCTCGTTCATTGCCGCTTTCATGGCCTCGTTCATTGCCACTTTCATGGCCTCGTTCATTGATTGACACCGCTTGCCAGGAAGCCACCATCGACGGCGAGCACCTCGCCGTTCACGAAGCTGGCGCTCTCGGAGGCGAGGAACACGGCGGCACCGACGAGCTCGTCGAGCCGGCCGAACCGCCGCATCGGGGTCCGCATCAGGAACTCCTGGCCGCGCGGCGTGCCGTCGAGCAGCTCGCGGTTGAGCGCGGTCCGGAACACGCCCGGCGCGATCGCGTTGACGCAGACCCCGTGCGGGCCCCACTCGATCGCGAGCGAGCGCGTGAGCGACGCAACGGCCGCCTTGCTCGCGGCATACGCAGCGACCTCGAACAGCGCGACGAACGACGCCAGCGACGCGATGTTGATGATCCGGCCGTAGCCGCGCTCGAGCATCGTCCGGCCGAACGCCTGGCAGGCGCGCAGCGTGCCGGTCAGGTTGGTGTCGAGGATCCCGTCCCACTCCGCGTCGCTGACGTCGAGCGTCGGCGTGCGGCGGGTCCGGCCGGCGCAGTTGACCAGGATGTCGACCCGGCCCAGGCCGCCGACCACGGCATCGCGCAGCGCGTCGAGCGACGCGCGATCGGTGACGTCCGAGGCCACGCGCAGCGTGCGGCGGCCGAGCGCCTCGATCTCGGCAGCCGCGGCCTCGAGGTTGTCCGCGCCGCGCGCCGAGGCGACCACGTCGGCGCCGGCCTGGGCGAGGCCGACCGCGAGCGCGCGGCCGATGCCCGTGGTGCCGCCGACGACGACGGCGACGCGTCCTTCGAGATCCAGGGGTCGGTAGCTCACGCGCGGGCCTTTCGGGTGCGGCGCCGGCCATGCCGCCGGGCGTTCTCGGTCAAGTGGCCAACTGGCCAAACCACTTGACAGCCCTACCACACCTGCGTACGTTATTTCAAGCGATCGATGACCGACGTCGTCACCCTCCACCCGGATCGCCTGTTCCCGCCCGAGCCGGGCGCGCGCGCGATCGCCCGGCGGCTGTACGCCGAGGTCCGGGATCTGCCGATCGTCAGCCCGCACGGCCACACCGATCCGGCGTGGTTCGCGGACGACGAGCCGTTCACCGATCCGGCGTCGCTGCTGATCGTGCCGGACCACTACGTGTTCCGCATGCTGTACAGCCAGGGCGTCGCGCTCGAGGACCTCGGCGTCCCGGCGCGAGCCGGCCGCGTGCCCGACGGCCGCAAGATCGAACGCGACCCGCGCGCGATCTTCCGCCGGTTCGCCGAGCGCTGGCACCTGTTCCGCGGCACGCCGACCCGGCTGTGGATCGAGCAGGCGCTGCACGACGTGTTCGGCATACGCGAGCGGCTGTCGGCGGCGAGCGCTGACCGGATCTACGACCGGATCGCCGAGGCGCTGCCCCGCCCCGAGCTCCGGCCGCGCGCGCTGTTCGAGCGGTTCCGGATCGAGGTCCTGTCGACCACCGAGTCGCCGCTCGATCCGCTGCGCCATCACCAGAAGCTCCGCGCCTCGGGCTGGCGCGGGCGGATCGTCCCGACCTACCGGCCCGACCCGGTGATCGACCCCGACGCCCCCGAGCTCGCCGATAACGTCGCCGAGCTCGCCGCGCTGACCGGCGAGGACACCGCGAGCTGGGCCGGCTACCTGCGCGCGCTCGCCAACCGGCGGCAGTTCTTCGCCTCGCTCGGGGCGACCGCGACCGATCACGGCCACCCGTCGGCGGCGACCTTCGACCTGCCGCCGGCCGAGTGCCAGGCGCTGCTCACCGGGGCGCTCGCGGGCCGGCTGTCGCCCGCCGAGGCCGAGCGGTTCCGCGGCCAGATGCTGGTCGAGATGGCGCGGATGAGCCTCGATGACGGCCTCGTCATGCAGCTCCACCCGGGCTCGTTCCGCAACCACAACCCGGCGATCTACGAGGCGTTCGGTCGCGACAAGGGCGCCGACATCCCGACCGCGACCGACTACGTCCACGCGCTCAAGCCGCTGCTCGATCGCTTCGGCAACGACCCCCGGCTCACGCTGATCGTGTTCACGCTCGACGAGTCGAGCTACTCGCGCGAGCTCGCGCCGCTCGCCGGCCACTACCCGGTGCTGCGCCTCGGGCCGCCGTGGTGGTTCTACGACAGCCCCGAGGGAATGCGGCACTTCCGCGAGCGCACGACCGAGACGGCGGGATTCTACAACACGGTCGGGTTCAACGACGACACCCGGGCGTTCCTGTCGATCCCGGGGCGCCACGACGTCGCCCGCCGGATGGACTGCGGCTTTTTGGCCGGGCTGGTCGCCGATCACCGGCTCGACGAGGACGAGGCGCGCGAGGTGGCGATCGATCTCGCCTACCGGCTGGCCAGGCGCGCGTACCGGCTGGACTGACAAAGGACGACCCCATGGACACTCGCTTCGTTCGCACCAACCCGCGGCCCTGGGCCGTGCTCGTCGCGCTGGCGCTCGCGGCGGGCTGCAAGCGCGAGGCCTCGCCGCAGGGCTCGGCGCCGGCGAGCAACACGGCAGGTGCCGCGGCGGCCGGCCCGATCACGATCAACGTGATCGACGCCGCCGGCACGCTCCAGCTGGTCCAGGACGCGATCGAGGCGTACCGCGCCAAGCATCCCGACAAGGTCGACAAGTTCACGTTCACCAAGGCGCCTGCCCCCGAGCTGCCTGGCAAGCTCAAGGCGATGCAGGGCGCCGGCCGCATGGACATCGATCTCGTGCTCGGCGGCACCGACATCCTCGCCGCCGGCATCGAGCAGGGGCTGTGGACCCGGATCCTCCCCGACCACGCCGAGGTGTTCCCCCACGTGCTCGACAATTACACCGATCAGGCGCGCGAGATGCAGAAGCTCGCGCAGGACCAGGCGCTCGCGGTCGTGTTCATGCCGGCCGGCCCGCTGCTCGAGTACAACCCCAGCGCGGTGAAGTCTCCGCCGGCCACACCGGCCGAGCTCCTGGCGTGGTGCAAGGACCACAAGGATCGCTTCATCTACGCGCGCCCGGCGAACTCGGGGCCGGGGCGCACGTTCCTCATGGGCCTGCCGTACCTGCTCGGCGACAAGGATCCGAAGGATCCGATCCACGGCTGGGACAAGACCTGGGCGTTCCTCAAGGAGCTCGACGGCTGCATCGAGTACTACCCGAGCGGCACCAGCGCCACGATGAAGGAGTTCGGCGAGGGCTCGCGCGACATGACGGTGACCGTCACCGGCTGGGACATCAACCCGCGCGCGCTCGGCATCGTTCCGGAGAAGTACAAGGTCGCCGCGTTCAAGGACATGACGTGGGTCAACGACACGCAGTACATGATCGTCCCCCGGGGCCTGTCGCCCGGCCGGCTCGCCGTCGTATTCGATGTGATGGCGTCCTTGCTCGAGCCCGCGCAGCAGGCGATGACCTACGACAAGGGCTACTTCTATCCCGGGCCGGCGGTGAAGGGCGTGACGCTCGCGATGGCGCCGCCGGCGAGCCAGGCCGTGATCAAGCAGTTCGGCCGGCCCGAGTACGACGACTGGCTCGCCCGGTTCCCGCACCAGCGGCCGCTCGACGCCAAGGCGATGGTCGCGGCGTTCCGCAAATGGGACGAGGAGGTCGGCGCGCAGAAGACCCGGAAGTGAACTACTTTCCCGGGATCCGGATGGAACGCGACCTCGAAAACCTGCGGCTCGATCGCGTCACGCGGCGCTTCGGCGGCCCCGGCGCGCCGCCGGCGCTGAACGCGCTGTCGATGACGGTTGCGCGCGGCGAGTTCATCGCGCTGCTCGGCCCATCGGGCTGCGGCAAGTCGACCGCGCTGAACTGCATCGCCGGGCTGATCCCGCTCTCGGGTGGCGCGATCTGGATCAACGAGGATCGGCTCGACGTGCTGCCGCCGGAGAAGCGCGGCTTCGGCATGGTGTTCCAGAGCTACGCGCTGTTCCCGCACATGACGGTGCGCAGGAACGTGCAGTTCGGGTTGACGATGCGCGGCGTCCCGGCGGCCGAGCGCGAGCGTCGCACGGCGCGCGCGCTCGCGCTGGTCCAGCTCGAGGGCCACGAGGACAAGCTGCCGGGGCAGCTCTCGGGCGGGCAGCAGCAGCGCGTGGCGATCGCGCGCGCGATCGTCGTCGAGCCGCGGCTCGTGCTGATGGACGAGCCGCTGTCGAACCTCGACGCCAAGCTGCGGCTCGAGATGCGCGCCGAGATCCGCCGGATCCACCGCGAGCTCGGCCGCACGACGATCTACGTCACGCACGATCAGGACGAGGCGCTGTCGATGGCCGACCGGATCGTCGTCTTGCAGGACGGCGCCGTGCAGCAGATCGGCGCGCCCGAGGAGGTCTACGCCCAGCCGGCGAACGTGCACGTCGCGCGGTTCATGGGGTTTCGCAACATCCTCGAGGTCGACCTCGCGCTCGACGCCGGCGCGGCCGCGGTCGCGGGCGACCAGGTCGGCCTGCGCGGGCCCTGGGGCGCGCTGCGCGGCACGGTCAAGCAGCCGCTCGCCGGGCCGCGCGCGATCGCCGCGGTGCGGCCCGACGAGATCACGATCGGCCCGGCGGGCGCGCCCAACGCGATCGCCGGCGAGGTCGAGGGCGTCGAGTACTACGGCCGCGACTGCCTGGTCGAGATCCTCGCCGCGGGCGGCCTGCGGCTCTACGCCCGCGCCCATCACCGGGTCGAGCGCGGCACGGTGGTCCACGCGGCGGTGCCGCCCGAGCGCGTGCTGGTCTATCCCGCGGGGCGCGCGTGATCGTCCCGTCCGGCGAGGACCCGTCCGGCGAGGACCCGTCCGGCCCCGGTCCGCGCGGCCATGACCGCGTCGCGTGGCTGGTCGCGCCCGCCGCCGCGCTCCTGGTGCTGCTGTTCGTCTATCCCTTCGTCTACGGGCTGGTCCTGTCGTTTCGCCCGGATCATGGCGGCGTCCTGGGCAACTACGTCACGTTCTTCACCAGCCGGAGCCTGTGGCCGACGATCTTCACCACGCTGCGCATCGCGCTGCCGGCGACCCTGATCAACGTCGTGTTCGCCCTGCCGATCGCGTACCAGCTGCGCCGGCGCTCGCGGTTCCAGAAGGTCGTGACGGCGATCCTGGTCGTGCCGATGACGCTCGGCACCGTGCTGATCGCCGAGGGCATGCTGACCTATCTCGGCCCCAAGGGCTGGCTGTCGCAGACCCTGCAGCTCCTCCACCTGACGAGCGGTCCGGTGCGGCTGACCCACAACTACACCGGCGTCGTGCTATCGCTGATCGTCTCGGGCTTCCCGTTCGTGTTCCTGCTGATGCTGTCGTACGTCTCGGGGATCGATCCGGTGCTCGGGCAGGCGGCCGCGACGCTCGGGGCCTCGCCGTGGCGGCAGTTCCGGCACATCTACCTGCCGCTCTTGATGCCCGGGCTGGCGATGGCGTTCTGCCTGGCGTTCGTCCAGGCGTTCTCGGTGTTCCCGTCGGCTGTCCTGCTCGGCGCGCCGGCCGGTCCGACCCGCGTCATCTCGATCGCCGCGTACGAGGCCGCGTTCGAGCAGTACGACTACTCGCTGGCGTCGTGCGTGGCGATGATCATGGGCGCGGTGCAGCTCGTCGTGGTCGCCGTGGTGCTCGGCGCGCGCCGCGCGCTGTATCGCGGCCCGGTCGGGGCGGGGAAGGGCTGATGCGCCGGGTCGCCTCCGCGCTGCTCGTCGGGCTGG
>DASWRS010000006.1:0-26240 GCA_036403075.1 Kofleriaceae bacterium | reverse complement strand
CAACAAGACCACGGGCCAGACCGTGCAGGTGACCGACCCGGGCCGCGCGATGATCGATGGCAAGTGGAGCCACATCGGCCGGTTCAAGGGCCCGATGCTGCGCAACCTGGCGCCGCGCGCTCCGTACTTCCACAACGGCTTTGCCAAGGACCTCGACGCGGTGGTGGACTTCTACGACACCCGCTTCCACATCGGCTTCTCCAGGCAGGAGCGCGCCGACCTGATCGCCTTCCTCCGCTCGCTGTAGCCACCCGCGCGCAACACCACCAGCGACGACGCGGCGGCCGGGGCAACCCGGCCGTTGCGCGTTTGGACACCAGCGACGGGCCACGGATGGCGCAGGCCCAGGCCGAGACCGACGTTCACCTGTACCAGCGACGCGGACTGACTGCTAGCTGGCGCGGAACGTGCGGATGGTCGCAGCGATCTCGTCGGCGCTGCGGGTCCCAGCGAGTCGCAGCCATGCCAGGAGCGTGGGCTCGTCGTGAGTGCCTTCCACCCGCGCGCGAAGGTCTTCGGGTATCGCGCCAAAGCGGCCTCGTAGACCTCGACCAGCGAGTGCGCGACGCCCTGCTTGAGCCCCTGCTGGACGCCTTCCTGGATCGCCTCGCGGCGCCAGGTCTCGACGATGTCCTGCGTATCCATGAGAAACTCCTGGTCGTCGGTCGTCTGCTTGGCGGGTCGAGCATGAACCAGAGATCGATCCTGCGCGTGTCTGCTGGGACCTCCGCGTCGGTCTCGACGGAACCGCAGATCTCGAGCGCGGTGCGGACCATCTGCTTGCCGAACTGATCGAATCGGGTGCGCATCGGCGCGGCCACCATGGCATGTGGCCGCGTGACGACAAAGAAATTGACCCTGGCAAGACTGGCAATTTCATCATTGAGCTTCGCGCATTGATCGAAGACCGATGCTTCGCACGCGCGGCCTCGGTGTGGCCAGCTGCACGCTTGCCACGACGCCGTCTGCCCTTGCGGATGCGCCCGGCTTGCCCGGCTGTCTGGAGTGTCCGCTCACCGGACATCGTTAGCCGAGCGGCCGAGGGGCGGACACGCAAGCCAACCCTCGGTCGGGATCTCCCCCGTTGTGTCAACACTGGGCCGGCGGAGATCTGTTTCCACGAGCGTTTCCGCGCGACGGATCATCGGCGCCGGCCCTGCAGCACGCAGCCCGCGATTCACATCACTGCGTCGCGGGCGGTCCGAGGTACGGGGCGCCCATCAGGCCGCTGGCGCGCGTCGGTCGCAGCATGCCTGGGTCCGCCGGAGCGCACGCGAGGCGAGCGCCGGGAACTTGGTGGCCGCGCAGACCCTCCGCACGTGGTGGTATGCCATAACCACCACGGTGGGAGCCGCGCTCGAGATGAGAGTCACACGTATGTTCACGGCGCTGCGCCTATCTTCGGCATGGAGCGCGCGTCAGGACATCGAGGTGGTGAAGAGACGCTTGCTTGCCATCGCGGTCGCGGTCGCGGGTCTCGCATGTTCATCGCATGCGCCCGAGCACCCCATGGACGCGACGCGCTGGCCGGCAGACCTTCCGGAACCATCGATCATTCGGCAGGTTGAAGGTGTGATCACTGGCCCAAGCAAGGGACCTGTGGTGGGCGCGCTGGTCTCCGTGATCGATCTGAATAGCTACCGGGGGGTAGGGTTCTCGGTTTCTGATCGAGACGGCCGGTTCTTGGTCGGCCTACCGACAACGCCCGTGGTCGTCACCGTGACGGCGAATGGCTATGCCGCGGGGGTTCTTGACACAACTGCAGGTCATCGGTTCGCCATCGCCCTCGCCAGGCCGTCCGCCGCGACACGACGGTTTGCGGGGACCGTGGTCGACATCAAGGGCCAGCCACTTGCCCATGTTCGGGTGCGGTTCATGAGCTGGAGCTGGCCTGTGGGTGCCGCGTTTTACACCTCTTCCGACGAAGTCGGAAGGTTTCAGCTCTCGGTCGACGCAGCTGGTTCGTACGATCTGATGGTCGATGATCCGCGCTATGTCAGCAACTTTGCATCGTTGCTACACGGCGATCGCGGCCATGTGCTGTTGACCGCGTACGAGAGAGGCTGGATCGTGGCGGAAGCGAACCGCGTGGACGAGGCTGCGCTTCGTGATCTCTGCGCTCCGCTGACTGAAGACGGAGCTCGGCAGTTCGCTGGTTCTCTCCGTGCCGCGCTCGTGGTCGGGCTCGGCGAGTCCACGCACGGCACACGCGAGTTCACTGAATGGAGAAGTCGCATCGCAGGAGAGCTGATTCGCGACGGATGGCTCACGACGATCGCCCTGGAGGCAAGCTGGGAAGAGGTCGCTCACCTCGATGACTACGTTCGTCGAGGCCAGGGGACGGGGCGCGATGCGGTGAGGTCACTGGCGTACTGGCCGTGGAGGACCGAGGAGTTCCTGGCGTTCGTCGAATCGGTTCGCACGCTGAACGACGGCTTGTCCGCCGAAAGGAAGATCGAATTCCTGGGGATCGACTATGCACCTCCAGGGGCCACGGTGGACTTCCTGCACCGCTACTTCGCGGGGCAGGGGCCTGCGCAACCGGACGTGTTATCCAGCCTTGATCCGCTGCGCCGCATCGTCAACTGGCTCGAGCTATCGAAGTTGTCATCGCGGGAGCGCGAGGAATTGCTGCGGGCCGTGAAGGAGCTGAGGCGCCTTACCGAGGGCCAGTCGTTCATCTCGCTGCCGACGATCCAAGGGCTGCGGATCACGCAGCTGATCGTGGAGTCGCTCGGTCGCGAGGAGGACTTTCGAGATCGCGTGATGGCGGAAGCAGTGCTGGGGCTGCTCTCCAGATCTGATAAAGAGCGGCGCCTCGCGATCTGGGCGCATGCTCAGCACCTTGCAGAAGGCCCGATCGAGGGCGCGGTGCCCATGGGGCATTACCTGAAGGTGCGTCTGGCCGAGAACTACCGCGCGATCGGCTCGATGTTCTACGAGGGCAGCTTCCGGACGTACGGCGGGCTGCAAGAGAAGATGGTGAACCACATCGTGACACCGCCACCGTCATTCTACCTCGAGAGTATGGTGCACCGCGTTTCTCCGTCACAGGCCTGCGTCCTTGATGTGGCCGAAGCAACCCGGCGCTCGCAGGTCCGTGATTGGATCTCCGTGCCCAAGCACGTTCGTATCTACGGGGGACTGGAAATCTCCGAATCGTATCCATGGCCGCCGGTGATCGTGCCGGACCTCTGGTCGGCGCTGATCTTCGTGCCTCGCACGGCGCCCACGACGCCCCTCGACTGACATCGGATCGCGCGTGATCGACGACGATTATTTTTGCCGGCCGGCAAGAATAGTTGGCGTCGATCACGACGAGACCAACGAGCTCACCGCCGCTCGCGTCCTGGCCCACACCTGCGACCAACTCGGCCAGATCCTCGACGCCTATCGTCGCCGCGTTCTTGCCCGGCTCGCCCGCGACCGCCACGCCGACCCGTTCTGAACTGACCTGCGCGCGGGCTCCGAGCAGCGCCGCCACGCTGCGCCCACCAGGCCGCCGCGACGCGGCTGTCAACGGGCGGGGCCTTGGATCGCGCTGGCGGCGGCCAGCCGGATCGCGGTGGTTCACAGGGTGGGTGATCCAGTTGGCATGTCATCCTGTGCGCCGTGGAACCTGTCCCACCGCCGCGCGGCCCTGGCCGGGTCATCCTGCTCAACGGTGCGTCCAGCTCCGGCAAGTCCACCCTGGCCGCCGCGCTGCAGGCCGCGCTGGACGAGCCGTTCCTGCATGTGTCCTCCGACCGGTTCGTGGCCGCGGGCATGTTGCCGTCGCGACGCGAGGACGGTGGACCGTTCGACTGGTGGCACCAGCTGCGGCCGCGGTTCTTCGCCGGCTTCCACCGGTGCCTGCCCGCGCTCGCCGCGGCCGGCAACGACCTGATCGTGGAGCACGTCATCGAGTTCCGCACCTGGCGCCGCGACCTGGCCGCGCTGCTGGCCGACCTGGACGCGTTCCTCGTCGGCGTGCACTGCGCCCTCGACGAGCTGGACCGCCGTGAACGCGCCCGCGGCGATCGACGCATCGGGGAGGGGCGCTCCCACGTGGAGGTCGACCGCATCCACACCTTCGGCCGGTACGACGTGGATGTGGACACCACCGCGGGCGTCGGCGCGGATCTGGTCGACTCGGTCCTCACCGCGTGGCGGCACCGCACCCCGCATACCGGCGTGCTCAACATCCACGAGGATCGCAGCGGCTGATGACTGTCCTCAGCGATGCCGAAGCGCACGGGCGGATCGCCGGGGCCCGCTCGTCGCGGTTTACCGCGCCGGCGCGCTAGCCTCGCTGGCATGCTCGACGGGGACTTCGAGATCGCCGCGCTGGCTTCACCTCGGCGCGAGCTCTACCAGGTCGACGCCGGCCACCGTCAATCGAGCGGCTTACTGCCAACCGATCTGCAACGAGCCCACTTCAGCCGTGCGGCTCACCGCCACCCGATCTGCAACGAGCCGGTCCCGGCGGGGCCGATCTACTGCCAACCGATCTGCAACGAGCCCTGTCTCTGGGCGTGTAACGCAACAAGGGCGGCCCCGGCAGGTGACTCCAGCGAATCACGAGTGGTGAACCCCCATAGCGGTGGGCGACGGTCTCGACCCGCCAGCCCTCGACCAGTACGAGCCGGCGCGTCTCTGGACGCCGCGCCCGCAGCCGAGATCGGGATCGATGGGCGACGTTCGTCGGTGGCCAGGTCGACATCCAGCGGAACTGCGGAACCGGCGGACTGCGAAGCCGAGCAGCGTGAAAAGGCACGCATGATGGTCGAAAATCGGCGCGCTGCGGTGCGTCTCCACAACCCTCAGCCAGCAGCGACGGACGACCATGATTGACAAAGAATTCAAGTGGTTGCGCTGCCTCGCCCGAGTCTAAAATCCTGAGGTCAGAGGTGGCGCTTACGCTCGGCCATGGTCGCCACCACCACCTACCTTGCCTCAAAACGCAGACCCTCGGCTTGGATCGACACGTGTGTCATGCTCGAGATCTTCTCGTATGGCGACCTCTGGGCGGCTCATGAGAAGCCTGACCAGGTGCTGACAATCGAGGAGCGTGGACTCTTGATGCGGGGGTCGCTATGGCTCGCGATGGCCCTGGTCCAGCAGCAGGCGATTACGATCCACTACCATCGTGAAACGAAAAGGAACATTCTGAGGTTGGCACCAGCGAGCAGCGATTCTGGAACGTGGGTCTCGGCTATCGTTCATGACCTCGCGCCATTCCTGTTCAACGGCTGGGATCGCCAAACGACCTGGTACGGCGAAGTCGAAGTCCAAGACGGGAGCGAGCGCGAGACGAGCGATCGCGAGCGCGACAGTCAGATAATCGCGATGTGCCGAGACGAAGGCTGGGTCCTGATCACGCGCGATGGGGTCAGACGCGACGGTAGTTTGAGGAGAGGGGGGCTGTTTCACCGCGCCAGGGCAGCTGGGGTAGACGTGAGACAACCCGACGAGTACGCCAGCGTAGTGCTTGGACTTGACGACGCACGTGCGCAGTTCAACGATCGGCTGCGGGACGCGCTGTCCCGGTACGAAACCAGTGGACCAGAAAACGAGCGGGACGAGCGGGCAGTCAAGGTGCGGAACATCAGAGATGGATATGAAGCGGTTTGGAGCATTCCTGCCTAGGTCGGCCCACCTCCCACGGATTGTGAGATGGGTCGGTTGCGGTGCCTGCTACCGAGAGGCCACCGAGTGCATCGCTTGCCCGGGCCGGGGAGATCTCCTCGCCTGGCGGAGCGATGGGAGTTCGTTATTTTTCTGGAGTTGACGATGGCGCCCCCCGCACCCCACAAGGATCCCCTCGCCAGAACGGACTATGTAGAGCGCTGGTCGAGCGAAGCTGCTCGCCATGCAGCCTCGTTCCGTTGGGCTCCTGATCGAATTCCTAGCGTCGTGGAGACACTCGAGGCTGTGTTCGGCTCCGAATGGCTGCATGAGCAGCCGAAAATACCTGCGCGCACGCCGCTGACCGGCGATCCACGTCGGCACCCCGTGGCGGTGTCCATCGCCAGGCCAGATCGCAGCTCGGCCTTCGAGCTTATCGAGCTGGCAGTTTACCTCAGGTCCTGTGCTGCGCTTCCTGGCTTTGGGGAACTTGTAAAGGTGCTACGAGTGCCCAAGCAGTTCACTACAGCTCGAATGCAACTTGCATTAGCACACAGGATACACCTCGCGGGCGCAACTGACATCGAGTTTGAACCAATGGCGGACCGCGGTCGGAGAGCGGATCTCTACTTTAGATATGCTGGACGCGCGCACCTTGTTGAGTGCTACGAGCCAGTGACTGCGCGAAATATGAACTACGAAGACCTTCTTAATGCCGGCGCGAGTCGTATCCTAAGTGCTGCTAGAAGCACTGGGCGCCATATTGTCGTACGGGTTGATCTTCACTGTGAGCTCGAATCTTTCGATGGACAACTACGTAAGCGAGTCGAAAATGAGGGGCGCAAACTTATCAGCAGGCTATACGGGCCACGCATCCGCGACTCGAAAACCCTCAACGATTTCGACATCGAGGTCTTCGACGTTCGCGGCGCGGACGCCGCCAAGGTAGCCAGATTCGCAGAGAGCCTCGGAGAACCTGGAGCGTGGATCATCGCTCATGGCCTCATTGATAAGCGTGACGTGCCGAGAATTCCGCGAGGAGAAAACCCAGACATCGAGCGAACCGGCTGGTTCGTTGTCAACTCCAAGCCCAGAGACATAGGTGCCTCAATAAGCCGAATTGCGGATACTATCGAGGGAAAGATCTGTCAAGTGCGGAGGTGCACAGAAGACGTTCTGGGAATTATGGTGGCGATTACCGAGTTTGCTGTAATGGCATCTACTTTTCAGGCGGAAGCATGGCCACTGGTACAGGCGTTGCGCGCCAAGGTGCTTGGCCCTCACGTCGCCCTCGCAGGAGCAATGCTCCTCGATCACGGTTTCCACAGCGAACATGGTCCATTTATCGGCGGCCTGTATTTGGAAGGACGGGAGGGTGCTCATCTCAATGAGCTTCACACCGCGATTGCAAGCCGAGAAGATGCTCAACGAGTGATCGACGATTGGGCCTGAGCAATTCCGAACTAGCAGGTAGGCGGTTTGGCTGACGTCAACTAGCTTCACGCACCGTGTTGCCTCGCTGGAGATGTTACCCGAGTGCCTCACCAAGATGTCGCCGGCTCGGGGGTATCGGCATCCTGTGCTCGAACGACTGGCGAGGCGGCCCTCTCCGGATCCAGGCGTGGGCCGCATGGGAACCGCGGACGTCATCCCTCGCACAATCACGGGACCGTTCCACAATCACGAGGCGCGCTCCTTGGCAGCCCCGAGAACAGCGGCTCGCTCTCGTCAAGCCGATCTCTTGCCAACAGCGCTGGACAGCAGGGGGATCGGCATCTGATCTGCCGGCATGCGACTGCAGGAACCCGGGGGGAATGGTTTTGAGAAGGTAGGGTCCATAGCAGCTGAGAGCCGACATCGTCGGATCAAGCGTCGGACGCGGACATTGACGGGGCCCGGGAAAAGTCTCGCCACTGGCGCTCTGAGAGCGGGTCATGTCCGGCATTTCGTTCTGCTTCGAGCCCATCGCGCCACTGTGCAGCTCTGTATGGCGGCGCCCAACATTCATTTCGTTCGGCTCTCTTCGCTGATTGGTGACAGTGCTCTCGCCATCGACCGAGACCGGCACACCGCCCGCAGCCACTGGAAGCGAGTCGCCGCGAGGGGCGCAGCTCGTCCCGACCTCGAGCGCGGCGGTTGATTGGCTACGATCGCCGCGGCACAGCGTCTGCATGCGGTGCAGCGGCCATGATCACAGCGTTAGAACCGCCGATCAACCGCCTCATCACGAGGGGCGGTCTCCGGTGTGCCACGACGAACGTGCTCCGCCAGGCTGAATCGTTTGGCGTCCTCAAACTCCGACCAGCTATCGAAGCCGAGATCTCGCAAGATCGCATCCGCGTTGGCCCACGCTCGTCGTTCCTCCGGCATCGATCTAGCCTCGTAGGTACAAGCTCGCCACGAACGCTCATGTCCGTGCTCGTGCGCAAGCGCCATCAGCTCCCGGAGATCAGCTCCAGCGAGATCGGGTTCGTCGGACGGGTCCGGTGCCGGAGACCGCCAGACCCATATGCACGGCTGATCGTCGGTCACGATACCGCGATCGTCGGCAAGGTGGGTCATGAACATAGCGGCCTGGCCAGGCTCGAAACCCATGTTGTTGTAGAGAACCCACCCGGGGCGATCGTCGTCATCCGATATGTGCCACAACGCCGCGTAGATCTTGGCGAGCCGACCAGCCAACATACTTCATCCTTGCACGCCGATCTGACACCCGTGGGCATGCGGTACGCGAGCACGCGAGCCATCCCCTAGACCGAGAGGTCGCGGGGCGACTCGCGGTGAACCGCGGCGGCGTGCGCGGCGGCCGGCGTGCGCCAAGCGTCCTCGGACACGCCTCCGCTTTTGCCATCGGCTTTGCCAGACGCGGCGGCACTCAGCGGGATCGAGCGGAACTCAGCGGGGCTCGGCCGCGCGGAAGCACCTGAAAGGGTTGCAGTGCGTCGACAACACTTGAGTTTTCGATCGCCTCTTTCGTACTTCCACAATGGCTTCGCCAAGGAGCGACGACGCGGCGGCCTCCTCGCGACCTACACGGGGAAGAACTTCGGGGTTGTCGCCTGGTAGCGCTCGTACTCGGCGCCGAGCTCCTTGGCCAGCGAGCGCTCTTCGAAGCGGACACCGATCAGGATGTAGATGGTCATGGCGGCTGCAAGGACGGCGTGGCCGACGGTCATGTGTGGGGTGACCCACAGGCCGACCATCAGCGACGTCATCATCGGATGACGGAGATACTTGTAGAACAGCGGCGTGACGAAACCCTTCTGGGCGACCGTGGTGCGGCGGAACGCATGCAGCGCCCGCTTGATGCCGAACAGGTCGAAGTGGTCGATGAGGAAGCTGGAGGCGGGGACGCCGAGCCAGCCGAGTGCGTTGATCGACCAGAGCGTCGCGGCGGCGGCAGGGCTGTCGACGTGCCAGAGTACGGAGGGCCAGGGGTGCCATTGCCACATCAGCAGGATCAGCACCAAGGACGAGGCCAGAACATAGGTTGCGCGTTCCAGCGCGGGTGGACACACGCGGGTGAGCACGCGCTTGAAGCTGGCGCGCGCCATGATCGAGTGTTGCAGGCCGAAGGCAAGAACGAGGCTCAGGTTGACGATCGCGGCAACGGCGATGCTGGTCGGCGAACCGGAATCCACCGTCCTGGGAACGAGGATGCCGTCGCTGAACACGGCGAAATAGGTGAAACTGCTCAGAAACAGGCCGTAGGACGCAATGCTATAGAAGAGTCCCAACATGTGTTCAGGTCTTTCAGTTGCCGTTCATTGGCTGGAGTCAGCCGGTATACAGCCAACGCGTGCGGGGGAAGATGACCGTTTGGCCGCATGACATGACCAGGCGTCCAAACCGATGAGCGGCGACGCGCTCTCCGACGTGTTGCGTGCGGTGCGCCTCGAGGGCGCGGTGTTCTACGACGTGCATGCGCGGTCGCCGTGGGCCGCCGCTGCGCCTCCGGCCAGGGAGATGGCGCCGCATGTCTTGCCCGGCGCCGAGCACGTCATCGAGTATCACCTGGTCGCAGCCGGCAAGTGCTGGGGCAACATCGACGGCGAGACGCCGGTGTTGCTCGAGGAGGGCGACCTGGTCGTGTTCCCGCAAGGCGATCCGCATGTGCTGGCGAGCGAGCCGACTCGGCTGGCGAAGGATGCGCCGGTGAACCGCATGCAGCGGCCGATCGGTGAACAGCTTCCCGTGGTGATCCGCGGCGGCGGCAGCGGCGCAGCGGTGCACCTCGTGTGTGGATTCATCGGCTGCGATGCGCGGCCGTTCAATCCGCTGCTGGCGACCTTGCCGCCGATGATCCACATGCGTGGCGGCGGGGGGTTGCTCGAGCATCTGATGCGCGCCGCGGTCACCGAGTCATCGGAGCGGCGCTCGGGCGGCGAGACCGTGCTGGCGCGCTTGTCGGAGCTGTTGTTCGTCGAGATCGTGCGCCGCTACGTCACCACGTTGGCCCCCGAGCAGACCGGCTGGCTGGCCGGTCTGCGCGACGTCTTCGTGGGGCGCGCGCTGGCGCTCCTGCACGACCGGCCGGCGCACGACTGGAGCCTCGACGAGCTGGCGTCGTCGGTGGGCCTGTCCCGATCCGGGCTCGCCGAACGCTTCACGCATCTTGTCGGGGCGCCGCCGATTCAGTATCTCGCAAAGTGGCGCATGCAGCTCGCGGCGAGCCTCCTGGCCGGCGGCACGGCGTCGGTCGCCGAGGCTGCCGCTGCCGTCGGGTACGGCTCCGAAGCGGCGTTCAGCCGCGCCTTCAAGAAACTCGTCGGCGTGCCGCCGGCGGCGTGGCGCGATGCACGCCGGCACGGTCCCGACAAGGCGCAGTGACGCTGGACGCGCGGGCAAGCCTGCCGGTGCGGCGGTCATGTTCATCCAGCACGCGACGGCACAGAAAGGTGGGTGAGCGCGGATGCGCCCGGAGGACACGATGCCGACTGATCAGACCGAAGCGACGCTGAGAAATCACTTGCACGCCTTCTTCCACAAGAACATCGACGGTGTGGTCGCCGACTACGCGGAAGAGGCGGTGCTCATCGTCCAGAGGGGACCACTGCACGGCATCGCGGAGATCCGGACGTTCTTCGCTCGCTTCGTCGAGAACATGCCTGCCGGGTTTCTCGACGCCTTCAAGCTGCGCCGGCAAGAGGTCGTCGGCGAGATGGGTTACATCGTCTGGGACGCAGGGCCGTGGGTGCAGTTCGCCACCGACACGTTTGTCGTTCGCGACGGCAAGATCAGGTCACAGACCTTCGCCGCCTATCCTGCCCCACAATGACGTGAAATACGGAAGCGGCCGATGGCGCTCGGCTTCACCAGGCAGGAGCGCGCCGAGCGGATCGCCGTGCTCGGCTCGCCGTGGCCGCAGGGCGCGATGCGGGGACCGCGCCCTGGGCTCGCACCAGCTCGATGACGGAGATCTCGCACGAGGTGCCGACGCGGAGCGGTGGACCCCAGAAGCCGGTGCCCTGGCTGACGTAGAGCCAGGTCGCGCCGAAGCGGGCGAGGCCGGCGACGTGCGGCTCGAACAGGCGCGACAGCCAGCCCAGGGGCAGCAGCTGGCCGCCGTGGGTGTGGCCGGAGAGCTGGAGCGAGACGTCGGCGGCGGCCGCGCGCTCGATCGAGCTCGGGTGATGCGCGAGCAGCACGACCGGCAACGCCGGATCGCGGCCGGCGAGCGCGCCGGCGATGTCCTCGCCATGGCCGGGCACCAGCGCGCTGGTGATGTCGTCGACGCCGGCGAGCTCGAAGGCGTCGCGGATCCGCACGCGCTCGTTGCGCAGGAACCGCAGCCCGAGCGAGCCGAAATGGGCGATCCAGGCGTCGACGTTCCAGTAGTACTCGTGGTTGCCGGTGACCGCGTAGACGCCGTCGCGCGCGCGCAGCTCGCGGAACGGCTCGACGTCGGGCGCGAGCTCGCGGACCTGGCCATCGACCAGATCGCCGGTCAGCACGATCAGGTCGGGGGCGAGCGCGTTGACCTTGGCGACCACCGACGCCGCGAACTTGCGGCCGAGCGTCCAGCCGATGTGGACGTCGGTGAGCTGGACGATCCGGTAGCCCTCGGCGGCGGCGGGCAGCCCGCTCAGCGGCACGCGCACGTGACGCGCGAACGGGCCGCGTCGTGCGTGGACCAGGCCGTACGCGACGGTCGCGGCGACCGCTGCGATGCCGGCGGCCGCGGCGTCGCGAGGCGCGACCGAGAACACCGCCGACGCGACATGGGTGAGCGCCGCCGCGGGCAGCAGGTAGACCAGGCTGCCAAACCAGGTGTACGCGAGCCACAGCCACGGCGCGGCGCGGGCGCGCGGCATGCGCCGCATCGCGATCGACGCGATCGGCATGCTCGGCGCGAGCACGACGATCGCCACGGTCGCGAGCACGAACGCGGCGGTGGGCAGCCGGGACACCGCGACGAAGCGCCACCAGACATATGCGTGGGTCGAGATCAGGACCGCGAGCGCGATCGCGATACGTCTACGGAACCGGCCCACATCCGGCGTTGTACCAGGCGCGGGGCGCTGCGGCGATGACCTGGCACGGCGGTCGCAATGACTGGTGCGAGGACCCCGGCGCGACAGCCACGTGGGCGTCGGCGTCACCGATCGAGCAGGCGACAGCCCACGACCCAGCTCGCGATCGCGGCCGAGCCCGAAATCGCCCCGTCCTTCGCGTCGCGGCTGTGCATCGTGGGCGGAAATTTGCGCAGTGGGCCCGGCGGGCTCATCCCGCGTGTTTTCACTGAATGCGCGCCGGAGGAGGCCGATATCAGTACCGTGGTGCGCGCTCCTTCAGACTGGCTGGTCGGCGGAGGGGAGATGGCCAAGGTCATCAAGGCCAAGGACTGGTCGGTGACGCCGCTCGGGCCGATCGCGACCTGGCCGCAGAGCCTCCGGACGACGGTGAGCCTGGTCCAGGCGTCGAATTCGCCGATCTCGCTGTCGTGGGGACAGGGGCATACACAGATCTACAACGACGGCTACTGGCCGATCTGCGGCGCGAAGCATCCCACGGCAATGGGCCAGGACTATCGGGAGTGCTGGGCATCGGCGTTCCCGGTGATCGGCGAGGCCTATGCCAGCGCGTGGTCCGGACGCAGCGCCTACCTCGAGAAGATGCGGATGTTCCTCGACCGCTACGGGTTTCTCGAGGAGACCTGGTTCACGTTCTCGTTCTCGCCGATCACCGACGAATCCGGCCGCGTCGGTGGGCTATTTCATCCGGTGACCGAGCTGACCGGGCAGATGCTGTCCGAGCGCCGGACCCAGACCGTGCGCGATCTGGCGATCCGCGCGGCGGCGGCGCGGACCAGCGCGGAGGCGCTCCAGCTCTCGGCGAGCGTGTTCGTGGACGCCAACCTCGACGTCCCGTTCACGATCTTCTACGTCGTGGACGAGGCCGCACAGCTGGCCCGTCGCGTCGCGCTGTCGGGGATCACGCCCGCGGCGGCGGGGCCGGAGCTGGTGGATCTCGGCCAGCGGGTCTCGCCCTGGGCCCTCGCGGACGCGGCACGCAGCGGCGAGACGCTGTGCCTCGACGATGGTGTGGCCCGGATCACCGAGCCGGTCGGCCCGTACCCTGAGATCCCCAGGCACGTGCTCGTGCTGCCGATCCGGGTCGCGGGGCACGCTTCGCCGGTGGTGCTGCTGGTGGCCGGCGTCAGCGCGCGCCTGCTGCTCACGAATGGCTATCGCGTGTTCTTCGACCTGATCGCCGGAGCCGTCGGCACCGCGTTCACCAACGCGCGCCTCCTCGAGGACGAGCGCAAGAAGGCCGAGGCGCTCGCCGAGCTCGATCGCGCGAAGACCGCATTCTTCTCGAACGTGAGCCACGAGTTCCGCACACCACTCACCCTGATCCTGGGACCGCTGGAGGACGCGCTGGCGCGCTCGATCCCGGACTTCTCCGCGGAGCATCGCGAACGGCTCGAGGTCATGCATCGCAACAGCCTGCGCCTGCTGCGGCTGGTCAACACGCTCCTGGACTTCTCCCGGATCGAGGCGGGCCGACTCCACGCGAGCTGCGAGCCGGTGGACCTCGCGGCCGAGACCTCGCAGCTCGCGAGCGTGTTTCGCCCGGCGATCGAGAAGGTGGGGCTCGCGCTGGCGCTCGACTGTCCGGCGTTGCCCGACCCGGTCTACGTCGATCGCGAGATGTGGGAGAAGATCGTCCTGAACCTGCTCTCCAACGCGCTCAAGCACACGTCGACCGGCGGGATCACCGTCGAGCAGCATCAGGACGGAGATCGCGTCACGCTGCGCGTGATCGACACCGGCGTGGGCATCGCGGAGCACGAGCTTCCCCGGGTCTGGGAGCGGTTCCATCGCGTGCAAGGCGCCTGGTCGCGGTCCCACGAAGGCACCGGGATCGGCCTGGCGCTGGTGCGCGAGCTGGTCCGGGCCCTCGGTGGCGATGTCGACATGGCAAGCACGGTCGGCGTGGGCACCGTGGTCACCGTGGTGCTCAAGACCGGGCGGGACCACCTTCCGGTCGACCACGTCAGGCAACCCACGGCGCGGACGCCGGATCGTGTCAGCGCCGGGTTTGCGGACGAGGCGATGCAGTGGAGCGCTGCGCCGTCGGGCCTTGGCGCCGACGCCATGCCCGCCACTCCGGTGGGCGCCGCGCGCGTGGTATGGGCGGACGACAACGCCGATATGCGCGACTACGTCACGCGGCTGCTCGCCGGCCACTTCGAGGTCGTGCCGGTCGGCAACGGCGTGGCCGCGCTGCAAGCGATTCGCGAGCACCCGCCCGACCTCGTGCTCAGCGACGTCATGATGCCCGAGCTCGACGGCCTGGGGCTCCTCGCCGCGCTGCGCGCCGACCCAGGCACGCGCGAGATCCCGGTGATCCTGCTGTCGGCGCGCGCCGGATCCGAGGCCTCGGTCGAGGGCATGGACGCGGGTGCCGACGACTACCTGGTCAAGCCGTTCAGCGCGCGCGAGCTGGTCGCTCGCGTCCGCACCCATGTCACGCTCGCGAAGACCCGCCGCGCGTGGGCCGCCGAGCTCGCGCGCGCGAACCAGGAGCTCGAGGCGTTCAGCTACTCGGTGTCGCACGACCTGCGGGCGCCGCTCCGAGCGATCAACGGGTTCGCCCAGATCCTGCTCGGCGAGGACGGCGACGCGGGAGACGACGCCGAGCGCCGCCGCCTGCTGCACAGGATCCACCGCAGCGCGGTGCGGATGGGCACGATCATCGATGACCTGCTCGCGCTGTCGCTGGTTGCCAGGCGGGAGCTACGCCGCGCCGCGGTGGACCTGACCGCGATCGCACGCCGGATCGTGGGCGAGCTGCGCACCCGCGACCCGTCGCGCACCGTCGAGGTCAGCGTGTCCGACGGGCTGGTCGCGACCGGCGACGAGCGCCTGGTGGCGATCGCGCTCGAGAACTTGCTCGCCAATGCCTGGAAGTTCACGAGCAAGCGATCGCACGCCGAGATCATCGTCGATCGGGACGAGCGCGGCATGTTCCGGATACGTGACAACGGCGCCGGGTTCGACATGGCCGCCAGCGGTCATCTGTTCGAGCCGTTCCAGCGGCTGCATGCGGGCTCCGACTTCGAGGGCACCGGGATCGGGCTCGCCATCGTGCGCCGCATCATCGAACGCCACGGCGGCCGGGTCTGGGCCGATGGCGTGGTCGACCGGGGCGCGACGGTCCGGTTCACGCTCGAGCCCGGCCCACCGGCGTAGCGTGCGGTCGGGCGCCGGGTGAGAGCTTCGGCGAGATGTCGGCCGCACGCGGTAAGCGGCGATGCGAGAAATCCTCGGGAGTTTGATTTGCGCGCCGGCTCGACCAGCTCCCGCCGATCGGCGCTTATCATTCTCGACGATGGGAACCTCGTGTCGCCTCGCCCTGGTAGGGCTCGTGACCACACTGGGAGCCGCCCGTGCCGATGGGCTCGACGGCGAGCGCTTCGTGCCGTCGGTCGGCGCCGAGGGCACGTTCGTCGACGAGCATCCGTCGGTGCCGTCGCACCTGGGGTGGAGCGTCGGGCTATTCCTCCACTTCGCCGACGATCAGATCGTGCTGCGCGATCCGGCCGGCAACGTCGGCAGCCGGCCGCTGCACACCGGGCTGACGACCGATCTCACGGCGTCGCTCGGCCTGTTCGGCTGGTCCGAGCTCGGCATCGGCCTGCCGCTCCACCTGATCTACGACGGCGACACCTACGCCGCCGGGGCCGCGCGGCTCGACGCCAATGCCGGGATCGGCGACCTGCGGCTGGTGCCCAAGTTTGCGCTGCTCCGCCGCGGCGACCTGCGGCAGCACGTGCTGCTCGGCCTCGCGGTGCCGATCAGCTTCCCGACCGGCGACGACGAGGCGGCGCGCGGCGCCGGCGGGTTCGGCGTCCACCCCGAGCTGCTGTTCGCGTTTCACACCGGCAGGCTCGGCCTGGGCTTCGACGCCGGCTACCGCTGGCGCTCGCATCACCCGACGGGCCTGCCGTGGGGCGACGAGGTCACGCTCGATCCGTGGCTGTCGGTCGCGCTGACCCGGGCGCTGAGCCTGCGCGTCGAGGGCTTCGCGGCCAAGCAGGTCGGCGCGAGCGTCTCGGGCGCCGACTTTCCGTTCGAGGTGCTCGCCGGCATCGACTACGCGATCGGCAACTGGGACCTCTACGCCGGCGCGTCGCGCGGAATCACCGACGGCATCGGTGATCCGGCGTTCCGGATCATCGGCGGCGTGCGCTACCGCCACGATGCGCCGCGCCACGAGGGCTTCGAGGACACCGACCACGACGGCATCCCCGACAAGGACGACCGCTGCCGCAACGAGCCCGAGGACGAGGACGGGTTCCAGGACGAAGACGGCTGCCCCGATCCAGATAACGACGAGGACGGGATCCCCGACGCGCAGGACGAGTGCCCCGAGATCAGCGGCGACCGCGCGCACGACGGCTGCCCGGCCAAGACCTACGTCAAGATCGAGAACGGCAAGGTCTACATCTTCGGCAAGGTGCAGTTCGCGGTGAGCTCGTCGCGGATCGATCGCCGCAGCGAGCCGCTGCTCGACCAGATCGGCCAGGCGTTGAACGCCAACCCGGACGTCGGCCACGTGCTGGTCGAGGGCCACACCGACAACGTCGGCGATGCGCGGTTCAACCAGCGGCTCAGCGAGGAGCGCGCCCAGGCCGTGCGCGAGGCGCTGATCCGGCGCGGGGTCGACGGCGACCGGCTGGCCGCGCGCGGCTTCGGCGAGACCCGGCCGCTCGCGCCCAACAAGTCACCCGCCGGCCGCGCCAAGAACCGGCGCGTCGAGTTCATCATCACCGGAGGTCACCGATGACACGCTGGATCGCAGTCCCACCCGGGCTCACGATCAGGCTCTCGATCGCGCTCGGCTCCGCGCTCGCCGCCCGGACCGCGTACGCCGCGCCGCCATTCCCGGGCGCCGCGAGCTACGTCCCGCTGCGCTGCGGCGGCGACGTGATGACCGACCCGCAGGGCGATCAGCCGCCCGCGCTCGCCGAGCGCGACCTCGTCGGCGATGCCGCCGCGCCGGCCGGGCTGCGCGCGAGCGACGCGCAGTACCTCTACCTGCGGATCCGGGTCGATCAGGATCCCGCGCCCGGCGGCACGCTGCGCCCGTACGCCTGGGGCATGGCGTTCGACCTCGACGGCAACCGCTCGACCTACGAGCTGCTGGTCACGGTCGACGGCATCGCCGCCGCCGCCGGCACCGTGTCGGTGTTCCGCAACCGGACCACCACGCTGGCCAACGATCCGCTGGATCCGGCCGACACGCCGGCCGCGGCGACCGCGACGTTCGCCGACGCGGCTCGCACGGTCACCGCCGGCACGACCACCGGCGGCAACCCCGACTTCTTCGTCGACGTCGCGCTGCCGTGGGCCACGCTCGCGCCGCTCGGCCTCGACCGCGACACCCGGACATACGTCTGGGCGGGATCGTCCAGCGTGGCCAACGCCCTCGACGGCGACATCGCCTGCCACGACGCGCGCGGCGGCGGCAAGGCGCGGCTCGACGCGACCGCCTCGGACCCGACCGCCGGTGACCCGACCCGCGATCCGGCCGGCACCGGCGACCTGCGGCTCGAGGGCGGCGGCGGCTGCCACACCGGCGGCGGCTCGCTCGGCCTCGGCGCCGCCCTCGCGCTGCTCGGCTTGCGCCGCCGGCGCCGCTGACCGCGCGTCAGTTCTCGAGCTGCGCGAGGCGCTCCTCGAGATCCAGCACCACGGCCTTGGCCTGCGCGACCTGGTCGCGGGCGTGGGCGAGGTCGCGCTCGAGCTTGACGACCTGGCGCTCGCGCTGGGTGACGTCGCCCTGGGCGGTGCGCAGCGCGGCCTCGAGGCGGTGGCGCTCGGCGGCGGCACGCGCGCGCTCGGCCTCGATCCGGCGCTGCGCGGCGGCGGCCTCGGCGCGGGCGGCGGCGGCGTCGAGCTCGTTGCGGCGGCGGGCGTCGTCGGCGTCGCGGTGATCGTGAGCGGTGGTGCCGCCGTCCCGGGCGTGGTGCGCCGGGGCGCGCTCGGGCGCGGCGCGGGGCTGGACCGGAAACGGAATGACGTTGCTGAGCCCGGCGGCCTCGAAGCCCGGCGGGTCGCGGTCCGCCGACAGCGCGCCCGGGACATCGGGATCCCAGCCGCCGGCGGCGGCGAGCGCGGCCAGCGTCTGGGTCACCCGGCGCAGCGTCGCCTCGGTCGCGGCGTGCTGGGCATCGCTCAGGATCTGCGCCGCCCGGGCGCGAAGGTTCGCGATCGCCTCGCGATGCGCCGTGGTCGCGGCGAGATCGCCGCGGCGCATGCGCTCGGCGGTCTCGAACAGCGCATCGAACGCGTCGCGCGCGCGCCACCACAGCTGGTTGATGGCCCACGCCGAGATCGGCGGACGCGACAGCTTGGCGAGCCTGGCGGCGCCGTCCTTGTCGCCGGTCGCCTTGAGCTCGCCGGCGAGCCGCTTGCGCTCGGCCACGAACTGTTCGAGGGGAGCTCGGAACAACGACTCGACGGCGTCCTCGTAGCGCATTCCTCGCATCGTAACTCAGCGCGCGGCCGCGCACGCCGCCCGGCCGGTCCGAGCGTGCACGCACGAGACCTCGCCGACGGGATCCGGCGGCCGCGGCGGGCTCAGCGGCGACGCAGCTTCGTGGCGAGTGCGATCAGCCCGCACAGCGCGATGCCGCCCGCGACGGCCCAGCGGATCATGCGGGCGCGGCGGCGCGGCGGTTCGGGCAGGGCGTCCGCGACCTCGGCCTCGGGCAGCGCCACGGTGTCGGCCGACGGCGCCGCGCGATGCGACCCCCACGCGGGTGGATCGCTCGCGGGGAACGATTCGAGGCTCGCTTCGTCGACGAGATCCCAGTCAGAGGTGGTCGGCATGATCGGCTCCGGTGCACCCGACGTGCCGGTCACGCCGCGCGGAGGCGGCGGAGTCCCCACGCAGCGAGGACGAGCGCGCCCAGTGCGCCCAGGACCGCGGCGATCGTGCGAGCCTTGCCGGTGCGGCGCTCGGGCTCGGGCGGGATGTCCTCGGCGATCAGGGTGACGGCATCGTCCTCGTCATTCCATTCGATCACGAGGGCCACGTAATCCGGGCCCTCGAGCCCGGGGACGTCTTCACGTGAAAAGGCTGGCTGCATGCCGGCTGGAGAGAGCAACTCATGTGCCGATGTCCGATCGGCGGACTTTACTTTGCTCGGATTGTGCGCATGCTTCTCGGGGAATGTCGCAGAGCGAGCGGCGCATCCAGCGGATCGCGGTCGGCGCTGCGGTGATCGCGTTCGTGATCGCCGTGGTCGCCGTGATCGTGACGTGGCGGACCGATCGGCCCGGTGCGCACAGCCCCGGGCGCCACGTGTCGGCGCGCGAGCTGGTCAAGCTCGTGCCCGGCGCGCTCGAGCAGGTCGACGGCGGGATCCGCGTGACCGATGCGGTGCTGCGCGCGTCGCTCGGGCTCGCCGCGGGCGACACGATCACCGCGATCTCGGGGCGGCCGGTGACGCGGCCGCACGAGCTGTCCGGCATCCTGCGCGAGCTCGCCATCTTCCGGCCGCGCAGCCTGTTCGTCGATCTGCTGCGCGATCGCGAGCCGGTGCTCGAGCGCTGGGAGCTCGACGGCGATCTCGATGTCGAGCGGCGCGCCGCGATCGCGGCCGGCGAGCGCGGCGCGACCGATCCGCTGGTCGCGACGGTCAAGCAGGTCAACCACACCACGTACGAGGTGCCGCGCGCGACGGTCGAGGCGTGGACCGCGGATCCGACGCTGGTGACCTCGGGCGGGCGCGGCGTCCCGGTGGTCGACGACGCGCAGAACGGCTTCAAGCTCTACGCGATCCGACCGGGCTCGGCGTACGCGGCGCTCGGCCTGCAGAACGGCGACGTGGTCCGCGCGATCAACGGCACGCCGATCGCCACCGGCGCCCAGATCCTCGAGCTGGTCGCGCGGAGCACCCGGCAGATCTCGCTCGACCTCGTGCGCCGCGGCCAGCCCGTCATCCTCAACTACCTGATCAAGTAGGGGATCGGCACGCGGCCGATTTCGTCTGGACGCGATGTCAGCCCCATTTGATACTGAACGGATGTTCCATGAGTGATGACCTTCGAGAGCTGTTCGCGAAGGCGAAGGGCGTGGCCGCCACGGCCCGCGTCACGTGGAGCCACGAGATGGGCTCGCACGGCGAGCCGGCGCCGTCGAGCGCGCCGTGGGGGCTCGATGCGCTGCGCGGCCGGCTGGTCGAGCTGTCCGCGCGCGGCGCGACGGCGATCTTGACCACGGCGATCGAGCTGGTGCTCGAGGCCCAGCAGGCCACCGAGCCGGTCGCCTGGGTGACGCTCGGCAACGCCACGTTCTATCCGCCCGACGTCGCCGACAGCGGGGTCGATCTCGCGGCGCTCGCCGTGGTGCGGGTCCACGACGCGACCGCGGCGGTGCGCGCGGCCGAGCGGCTGCTGCGCTCCGGCGGCTTCGGCCTCGTCGTGCTCGACTTCGGTGGCGGCGCCCCGGTCGACGTGCCGATCGCGCATCAAGGCCGGCTGATCACGCTGGCGCAGGCCCACGATGCCGCGGTGGTGTGCCTCACCGAGAAGCCGAGCGAGGCACCGTCGATCGGCTCACTGGTGTCGCTGCGCGCCGAGGCGCTCCGCCTGCACGGCAGCGAGCACGACTTCCAGGTGACGCTGCGCGTGCTGAAGGACAAGCGCCGCGGCCCGGGGTTCTCGCGGACGACCAAGCTGCGCGGGCCATCGGGGCTGTAGCGATCCGCGCGCCGGGTTCTCGCGGACGATCAAGCTTCTGTGGAAGAACTCGTCCTGCGTGCTCTCCTTGCCGGCGAGGAATTCAGCTACTTTACTTTGCCCGGGCTTCCTTATGCCTCGAACGGAGATCAGCCGATGAAGAAGATCAACAAGGCCAAGTTGCAGCTCGATTGCGACGTCCTACGCATCCTCACGTCTCACGAGCTTCGCAAGGTCGAAGGTGGGAACGTCGATCCTGGCACCAGCGGCTGCACGTCGCCGAGAAGGGCCTGCGGCAACTGTTGAGCGTGATAGCGCTTTTGACGACACGGCGGTCACCATCTTTGATGGTTCCCATTCCCGTGCACGCGGACAGAATTGAAAGCGGAACAGGTCGACGAGGCCGGTCCTTTATCGGTCTCAACTCGTCACCGTAGCTTGGAGCGGCCTCGCGGACGATCGGGCTGCGCAGCAGCGGACAGTAGCCGCACGCGCGCCGGGTCAGCAGCGATTGCAGCTGCCGCTCGACGTGCAGCCTTCGCCGGCCTGGCAGGCGCTGGCCTGCGGGCACTCCGAGTTCTGCGCGCAGGCACCGATGCCGCTGCAGGTGGCGTCGCACGCGCACGACTCGCCGCAGCGCACGCGCTTGCATGCGCCACCGCCCGAGCACGTCACCGAGCAGCGGCCGGGGCCGCAGTGGACCTCGTCGCCGCAGCTGCCGGTGCCGGTGCACTGGACCTCGCAGGTCGCGGCCATCCGGCAATCGACGCGGCGCTGGCAGGCACGGTTGCCGCACACGACGCGGCACGGGACCGAGCCCGTGCAGGCGATGTCGCCCTGGCAGCTGAACGGCGTGCTGCAGTCGATCACGCACACGCCGTGATCGCAGGTGCCGTTCGGGCATGCCGCCTGGCAGGCCATGTTTTCGTTCGTGTCGATCGGCACGTCGGCCGGAGCCGCCGCGGCATCGATCGTCGCGCCGGACGTGTGGCACTTGCCCGCCATGCCGGCCGCGGCGCACCAGCCGTCGGAGCCGCAGACTTGATCGCCGCCACAATCGGCGGCATCGGCGCACTGCACCGTACAGTTGCGCAGCATCGGGTTGTAACACCCACCGACGAAGATCGCGGCGAGGGCAAGACCGAAGGCGAGGCTCGCGCGCATGTCGCGCGACCAGGTGCAGCGATGGTGCCAGCACCGGCCGCGCGGGTATCACGCACGTAGCCGATCGCGGCGGGGCGGGTGACCACGCCGTGCGCGTGCGCGCGCAGCAGACGCGACGCCGGTTATCCCAGCGCCTGGGCGAGGACGGGCAGGGCGAGACCGGCGCGGGCGTCGATCCGGACGGCGGCATGAGGGTCGCCACGCGTCGGGCCGCGGTTCAGGATGCCGACCGGCAGGCCGCGCTCGGCGGCGCGCCGGACGAAGCGGAAGCCGGAGAACACGGTCAGCGACGAGCCGACCACGAGCAGCGCCTCGGCGCGGTCGAACAGCCCCCAGGCGGCGTCGAGCGTCGGCCGGGGCACGCTGCCGCCGAAGAACACGACGTCGGGCATCAGCGTGCCGTCGCACGCCTCGCAGGCCACGACGGTGAAGCCGTCGACCAGCTCGTCGGGCAGGTCGGAGTCGCCGTCGGGCGCGAGCGCGATGCTGCGGGTGCGATCGAGCCAGCCGGGGTTGGCGGCGAGCAGGCGGGCCTGGAGCTCGTCGCGCGTGGTCAGCGCGGCGCACTGAAGGCAGCGCACGCGGGCGAGCGCGCCGTGGAGCTCGACCACGGTCTGGCTGCCGGCGGCGCCATGCAGCCCATCGACGTTCTGGGTGATCACGCCGGCGAGCGCGCCGCGGTGCTCGAGCTCGGCGAGCGCGGTGTGCGCCGGGTTGGGCCGGGCCGCGGAGAACCGAGACCAGCCCAAGGTCGAGCGCGCCCAGTACCGGCGCCGGCCTTCGGCGTGATCGACGAACTCGCGGTGCTGCATCGGCGGCCGCGCCCGCGGCGGGGTGTCGGGGCCGCGGTAGTCGGGGATGCCGGACTCGGTCGAGCAGCCGGCGCCGGTCAGCGCTACGACGCGCCGGCCGCGCAGCAGCTGGACGAGCGCGCCGAGATCCACGCCTCGTCGTAGCACGCCGGGCGCGGCGGGCACGCCGGGCGAACGGCCAGGCGCTCGGGCGCCAGGCCCCCTCACGCCCCTCACGCCGTCACGCCCCTCAGGCGCCGATGATCTGGCGGAACCGCGGCTGGTGGCGGAACCGGGCGAAGTCGTCGTTGTCGAGGAAGTACGGCCGGTACGACTCCGGGTCGGCGCCGAGCACCGCCTGCATCGAGCGGTAGAACAGCTCGTCGTCGGGGGTGACCGCGCCGGCCCAGGCCAGGAGGTAGTCGGTATACGTGTCCTGTTCGAGGCGGTTGGCCTCGAGCAGGTCGGGGATCGCGTCGCGGCCGCGGCCCAGGTTGAGCTTGGCGTAGCCGCGCAGCTGGTAGCCCTCGGCGACCGGGTGCATCGCGAGCAGCCGGTCGAAGTCCGCGATCGCCTCCTCGTAGCGGCCCAGGTCGGTGGCGAGCAGCTTGCCGCGCAGGTGGTACGGGCCGGGGTGGTCGGGGTAGATCGTGATCGCCCGGCCGAAGTCGTTGACCGCGTGCTCCTCGTGGCCGCCGAGCGCGGTGAAGCACATGCCGCGGTGGAACAGGTACTGGTGCTGGCTGATCGGCGGCTCCATCTCGATCGCCCGCCCGTAGTCGCGGATCGCCGCGACGTGGTCGCCGAGCCGCTGATGGGCGAACGCGCGCTGGGCGTACATCGTGACGTGGCCGTTGCGAAACTGGTCGTCGAGCTGGAGGCCCTCGGTGAACAGCTCGACCGCCTGGTCCAGCCGGCCATCCTCGAGCGCGCGCACACCCTCCGCGTAGAGCGCGGTCAGGCGTTCGAACAGTCCGGGCACCGTGTGCATCGGGCGGTCGCTCATCGGCCGAACGATCGCTCACTCCGATCCAGAAGGAAAGCGCGAGCCTGGGGTTCGCGATCGGGCGGCTGCGCGCGGCGCGGCGATCTTGCGGTACCATGGCGGCATGGCTGGACCGGACGTGCGATCGCAAGTCGGAGACCTCGAGTGGCAGCTGCGCGTCGACCTGGCGGCGTGTTATCGCCTGGTCGCGCACTTCGGCTGGGACGACCTGGTGTTCACGCACATCTCGGCGCGCGTGCCGGGCGGCGATCACCACTTCTTGATCAACCCCTACGGGATGATGTTCGACGAGATCACGGCGTCGAGCCTGGTCAAGATCGATCTCGAGGGCAAGAAGGTGGTCGACAGCCCCTACGAGGTCAACCCGGCGGGCTTCACGATCCACAGCGCGATCCACGCCGCGCGCGAGGACGCTCGCTGCGTCCTGCACACCCACAGCATCAACGGCGTCGCCGTGTCGGCCCAGAAGGGCGGCGTGCTGCCGGTGTCGCAGCAATCGATCTTCGTGCTCGCCTCGCTCGGGTACCACGACTACGAGGGCGTCGCGGTCAACGCCGAGGAGAAGCCGCGGCTGGTCCGCGACCTCGGCACCAAGACGTTCCTGATGCTGCGCAACCACGGCCTGCTCACCGTGGGCCCGACCATCGCCGACGCGTTCCTCGCGATGTACCAGTTCGAGGTCACCTGCATGATCCAGCTGCGCGCCCAGGCCGGCGGCGGCGAGCTGATCCGGATCGATCCCAAGATCATCGAGGACTCGGGGCGGATGGCGCGCACCGCGACCCGCGGCATGGGCGCCGGCGCGCTCAACTGGCCGGGCCTGCTTCGTAAGCTCGACCGCCGCGATCCGAGCTTCCGGTCGTAGCCGGCCGCGGCGCAAACCGGGTACGCTGCCCCATGGCCCTCGACGATCTCGACACGGTGGAGCGCAAGCTGATCAAGCGCGGGTTTCGCCGCGAGGACGCCTACTACCACGACTGCCCCGACTGTCACGAGCAGGCGATCCGCAAGTACGTGCTCTCCGGCCGCACTGGCGGCCGCGACATCTCGATCTGCGAGGCCTGCGGCGTGTCGCGTTCGTGGCGCAGCGGCGCCGGCTTCGAGGCCCGCGAGCCCGATCCCGGCTTCGATCTGCGCGCGTTCCTGGGCTGAGCGGTTCCTCGGCGCGCCGGCGGGCCTCGTCCCCGGGCCAGGTGCCGTCATGCAGCGACCGCCTCGCGGCGCGACGGACCGATGAGGTGGTGAGCGCCGACGCTCGGAGTTGTTCGTAGCACGGCAAGACTTGCCGGCGGATTCGTGTCGCGATCCACGGAATCCATCGCGCAATACTCATCTGGCTGGAAATGTTTCTGCGCTGCGGAGTAGCATGGTGGTTTCGCACGGGACGAGTGCGTTGGAGGCAGTGATGGTCGACGGCCGGATCGTGGCGATGGAGTCGGCGGAGGCGCGATGACGCGCTGGATGCATCCACCCGAGATCGCGCGCGACCGCGAGCCTGGCCGCTTCGATCCGTCCGTCGAGGGGGCTCGTCACGGTCTGTCGCGCGAGCTGTCGGCCGCGCTCTGGCAACGGGTGCGCGCGGAGGCGACCGATGGCGCAGGCCGGTGCGATACCGCCGTCGCGCAGCGGCGATTTCACGAGCTCGCGGTGCGCCTCGCCGCGCGCGGCGGGCGGTTGCGCCCCGATGTCGGCCGGACCACCCGCGTCGCGGCCGAGACCGCCGGGATCTCCGGGACCGGCGACGACTCGCTGGCATCGTGGACGACGGAGCTCCGGCTGCGCGCGCCGGGCCGCGACACGCTCGTCGCGAGCGAGCTGCGACGCTGGGACCGAGCCGGCCAGACGGCGGCGGCGACGGCGATGGGGTCGGCGACGGCCTCGGCCTCGGCGGCGAACCGCGCGCCCGGGCGCGACCTGCTGGGCGCCGCGGAGGTGGCCCGAGCGATGGCCGCGCTGCAGTACCCGGCGCAGGATCGCGCGACGCCGCTGCCCACCGCGCTGCCTGCCGAGCAGCGTCGACCGCGCGATGTCGACCTGCGGGCGTGGACGCGCCCGACCGCCAGGCCGGCCGCCCCGAAGCCGGACTGGCTTGCCGAGGCGGATCGCGCGGCGCAGGTGCGCGAGGCGGTGCGGCTGCATCGCGCCGGCGATCTGGCCGAGGCGCTCCGGCGCGGCCGGCCCGGGCTCGCCGAGGCGGTCGCGGCGGCGCTGCACGACGGGGCGATCCTCGCTCCGCACCCGGTCGACGAGCTCCGCGACCGCGTGCGCGGCCTGGGCGCCGATCTGACGGTGGCGGGCCACAGCCTCGGCCGCGCCGCGGCGCGCTTCGTGGGCACCACGCGGCTCGCGCCCGTCGGGCAGCGGGCGTTCGCCGCCGCGGACGCGTGGACCGGGGGAGCGGCGCGCGCGTGGTCGGATCGAGCGCGCGGCTGGGCCGACGGCGTGGCGCGCCGTGCGATGGCCTCGCGCGACGCG
>DASWRS010000005.1:0-2132 GCA_036403075.1 Kofleriaceae bacterium | reverse complement strand
ATCACTCGCATCGCTGGCATCCCTGGCACCCGGGCTCGTGCTCGCGATCGCGCTGTCGGCTCCCGCGGCGGCCGCGCCCGAGCCCACGTCGATCATCCAGCTGTTGTTCCACAACGACGGCGAGGGCTTCACGCCGCCGGCCGACAACAAGCCGCTCCAGGCGGCGCTCGCCAAAAAGCCCGCGCTGACGTTCTTCGAGGCCTGCGGTGTCGGCGACACCGCCGAGCTCGCCCGGCAGCTCAAGCGCGATCCGAAGCTGGCGACCGCGTGGACCGAGTTCGGCTGGAGCGCGCTCCACCTCGCGGCGTTCTCGGGCGTTCCCGAGGCGGCGCGGCTGCTGCTCGAGCGCGGCGCCGAGGTCAACGCGCGGGCGCGCACGAAGTTCAAGAACACGCCGCTGCAGGCCGCGCTGCTCGCCGGGCAGCTCGCGACCGCCCGGCTGCTGCTCGAGCGCGGCGCCGATCCGCTGGTCCGGCAGGCGCACGGCTTCACCGCGCTCCACGAGGCCGCGCTGATGGGCCGCCGCGACCTGATCGACCTCCTGCTCGGCGCCGGGGCCGAGCCCGGTTCGCGCGCCGACGACGGCCGCACCGCGGTGACCGAGGCCGTTCGCGGCAAGCACCCCGAGCTCGCCGACTACCTCCGCGGCCGGGGCGCGCGCGACGCCGCGATCACCGCCGATCTGACCGCGCCGCCGGTGGACTGACCAGCCCCGGCCGCGGCCTCTCCGGCCTGCCGCGAGCGCCGCTTGACGACCGCGCGCGCGATGATCATGCGTACGCGCATGCCCGCGGTGCCCCCCGAGGACGACCCGGAGCGACGGGGGCCGCCGCCGGCCAACCGCTGCCCGGCGAGCTTCGATGGCTCGCTCGACAAGCGATGTTGCCTCGAGCGCGGCCACCCTGGGCTGCACCGCTGGCGCTCGTCCGACCGTCGGCAGACGTTCTCGTGGGGCTGACCCGGCCCCGTGTCGCGTTCTCCCCGACGCTCTGTCCCACGCGCCGAGTACCTCGTCGCAGCGGTCTTGAACGATCGGGAGACCACGGCAACGCGCAGCGCCGCGACGACGGTCTGGCCCCGAGCGAAGATAGATTCCCAGGCCGGGTGGTCCTCCGTCGATCGGTCGCGGAGATGGCACGGACGCCCGGTAGCAATCCGGCGGTTAACAGACGTAGTGAGGGGCCAGAACCGCGTCGCAAGCGCGCGTGCTGGCGTTCTCCCGCCCCCCCGAACCGGTCAGATCTACTGCGACGAGGCGACTAGCGCGCCGGCGACTTCGCGAACGCGATGCCGCCGTCGACCGTCACCACGGAGCCGACGACGTAGTCGCCGGCGCGCGACGCCAGGAAGATCGCCGCGCCCGCCATGTCGAGATCCGTGCCGATCCGCCGGACCGGGACGCTGGCGGCGGTCTCGGTCTCGTGGTCGCGCGCCCGGACGTTCATGTCGGACTTGAACGGCCCCGGCGCGATCGCCGACACCACGATGCTGTCCTGGGCCAGCCGGGCCGCCATCAAGCGGGTCAGCTGGATCAGCGCCGACTTGCTCGCGGCGTAGGAATAGGTCTCGATCGGCGTGAGGTAGATCCCGTCGATCGAGGCGATGTTGATCACCTTGGCCGGGCGCTCCGGGCTCGCCGCCGCACGCAGCGAGGCCACGAACGCCTGGGTGAGGAAGAACGGCGACTTGACGTTCAGGTCCATCACCTTGTCCCAGCCCTTCTCGGGGAAGTCGTCGAACCCCGCGAGCCAGGCGGCGCCGGCGTTGTTGACCAGGATGTCCAGCCTGGGCTCGCGCTCCGCGTAGGCCCGGGCCAGCGCGCGCGCGCCATCGAGCGTCGACACGTCCATCGGCAGCGAGATGCAGGTCCCGCCGCCGCGCGACAGCTCGGCGGCCACCTGGTCGCAGACCTCGGCCTTGCGCGACGAGATGTAGACCCGCGCGCCCTGCGCGACGAAGCCCTCGGCGATCATCCGGCCGATCCCGCGCGAGCCTCCGGTGATCAGCGCGGTGCGATCTTTCAGCGAGAACAGCTGACTGGTATCCATGGCATCACCTCGGCGGCGAGTCTACCCGCTCGCCTCCGACCGGCGCGGCCGGCCCGGTGAAAACTCCGTCCTGAAACCCCGTCC
>DASWRS010000004.1:0-50666 GCA_036403075.1 Kofleriaceae bacterium | reverse complement strand
GGCCGCGCAGAAGCCGGCCGCGCAGGCCGCGCCGAGACCGGCGGCGCCTGCCGTCGCGCCGCGCCCGATGACCGCGACCGAGGCGCTGCTCGACGTCCTGCGCGAGGGGCCGACCGAGCTCCACGCCGCCGCTGCGACCGCCCTGTCGTACATCGCGAGCCCGGCCGTGCTGCCGGAGCTGATCGCCCTGGCGCGCTCGGACCGCGGCCCGACCCGGTTCGAGGTGGTGCGCGCGATCGGCGCGACGTTGCGCAGCCAGGCCGGCCAGCCCGGTGAGCTCGATCCGGCCGCGCGCGAGTTGCTGCGCGCGCTGGTCGACGACCCGAGCGCCAAGGTCAGCCTCGCCGCGATCGCCGGGCTCGCCGCGGCCCAGTCGCGCGGCGATGCGCCGGTGCTGCGCACGCTGGTCGAGCAGGCCGCCGCCGACCGCCGCCGCGCGGCGGCCTGGGCCCTCGGCGAGATCCACGACGTCAGCTCGGTCGACCTGCTCGCGGCCACGCTGTCGGGCAAGGACGATCGCCTGGTCGGCGACGCTGTCTGGGCGCTCGGCGAGATCCTCGCCGGCAGCCGCGACGGCAAGCCACCGGCCCCCGATCCCCGCGCCGCGGCGATCGCCGATCGCTGGCTCCACCTGGTGCAGCGCGGCGGCTGGGCGGCCGCGATCAACAGCGCGGGCGGCCTGGCCCGCCTGCTGTGGGCGCTGCCCCGGCCCGCCCGGGCCGAGCTGCTGACCAAGCCGCGCCGCGAGGCGCTGTTCGCGCGCTCGTTCCACAAGTCGCGCCTGGTCCGCATCAACCTCGCGCTCGCGTTCGCCGCCGTCGGCGACGACGAGGCCATCAAGCAGCTCGCCCAGCTGCTCAAGGACGATCCCAGCCCGCACGTCCGGATCGCCGCGGCGCGCGCGCTGCATCGCATCGGCGGCGCGCGGCCCGCCGCCGCGCTCAAGCTCGCCACCGACACCGACGTCGATCCGATCGTGCGCGACGCCGCCCGGACCGCACCGGGCCCGATCCCGCCGCGCAGCGAGTGGCGCACGTTCTACATCGTCGATCCCGGCGCCGGCGACGCCCGCGTCCGCCAGGAGCCGTACTTCGTGCACTCGCCCGACGACCTGGTGTGGGCCAGCTACACCGACGCCCGCGGCGAGCTCACCACCGAGCACGTCCCGGCCGAGACTTCGCGCGACAACGTGTCACCGGCGAGCCACGAGCCCGAGTACTGACAGAATCGAACCGGCGAATCAGCCGGATCGCCTACGCGGCGCGCTTGATGCCGTAGTCGCGCGCGGCGAAGCCGGCGAGCTCGACCTCGAGCACGCGGCGCGCGCGGAACAGCCGCGACATCACGGTGCCGATCGGCACGTCGAGCGCATCGGCGATGTCCTTGTACTTCTCGCCGCGCAGGTCAGCGCGCTCGACGACGTCGCGGTATTCCGGGCCGAGCCGGTCGAGCGCGGTCTTGACCTCGTCGCACAGCTCGTCGCCGAACAGCTCGACCGCGAGGTCCTCGGTGCAGTCCTGGTCGCGGCCGTACAGCGCGGCGAGCGCATCGCCCGGGCGCTCGGTCGCGAACCGCTGGTGCCGGCGGCGCTTGCGATAGCCGTTGATGAACGCGTTGGTCAGGATGCGGAACAGCCACGCGCGCAGGTTCGAGCCGGTCTGGAAGCTGCCCCACGCGCACATCGCGCGCAGCAGGGTCTCCTGCACGAGGTCCTTGGCGGTGTCGGGGTCGCGGCAGATCCGCATCGCGACGCCGAACAGCTCGGCCTGGTGCGGCAGGCACGCCCGCTCGAACGAGCGATGCCCGTGCTCGGCGACCTCGGCGACCTCGCCACCGTCCTCGACGACCCGGAGCGACCGGCGCGGCGCGGCTGTGGCCTTGCGCACGAGGCGGGAGCTGGAAGGAACGCCGGACCGGGTCGAGCTCATCGAGGTTCGCATGGCCAAGCCTCAAAAGCAGCCGACGTGCCATCTCGAACTATCGATAACTCCAATGTGTTTTTTGCTGCGAGGTCAAAGAGACACGAGACGGCGTCTCCAGCCGAACACGAGATCTCACCTTCGCGCCCGAGGTCGGACACCAGCCGACATGGCGCCCGCCATCCGGAGGGAAGATCGCTAGCGCTGGCGGGTCAACGACCGCATCGCGGCCGCGATCGCCTCGGCCAGATCCGACGACACCACGCCGCGATCGCCGTGGGCCTGGGCGAGCGCGTCTCCGGCCGCGCCGTGCACGAACACCCCGACGCGCGCGGCATCGCCGGCGGACAGGCCCTGCGCGAGCAGCGCGCCGATCGCCCCGGCGAGCACGTCGCCGCTGCCGCCGGTGGCGAGCGCCGGGCCGCCGGTCGGGTTGATCGTGCACAGCGCATCGCCGCTGGTGCCGTCGCACACCAGGGTCCGCGCGCCCTTGAGCACGACCACGGCGCGGGTCTTCGCGGCCAGCGCGAGGGCCGCCGCGACTCGATCGCCCTCGATCGCGGCGCTGGTGCTGCCGAGCAGCCGCGCCGCCTCTCCGGGATGCGGCGTGATCACCACCGGCCCGGCGGCGCGCGCGATCGCCGTCGGATCGGCGGCGAGCACGTTGAGCGCATCGGCGTCGAGCACCGCGGGGACGCCGGCGGCGAGGACCTCGGCGACCCAGGCCGCGGCGCTCGGCGTTCCGCCCAGCCCCGGCCCGATCACCACGGCGGCCTTGCCGGTGACCAGGCCCGCGATCTTGCCGCCCGCGGCCAGCGAGCGCGTCATCACCGGATCGGGCGCCTCGAGGGCACCCTCGGCGGCCAGCGTGCACAGCCCGGCCCCGGCGCGCAGCGCCGCGCCCGCGGCGAGCCGCCCGGCCCCGCGCATCCCCGGCGAGCCGCCGACCACCAGGACGTGGCCGCGGCGGCCCTTGTGATCGAGCGCCTGGGGGTGAGGCAGGCTGCGCGCGATGTCGCTGGCCTCGACCAGGCTGACCCCGACGCTGGTCGACGCGATCAGCGCCGCCGGGATCCCGATGTCCGCGACCTCGACCTCGCCGCAGCGCGCGAACCCCGGCGCGCTGCACAGCGCGATCTTGAGCGCGCCCATCGTCACGGTGCGCTCGGCGATCACCGCGGTGCCGAGCGTCCTGCCGGTGTCGGCGTCGATCCCCGACGGGATGTCGACCGCCAGCACGCGCTCGGCCATCAGCATCATGGTCACGACCTCGGCGAGGTGGCCCTCGATCGGCCGCGCCAGCCCGATGCCGAACAGCGCGTCGATCACCAGCGCGGCGTCGATCACGCGCGCGTCGAGCTCGGCGAGCTGCCCGGGCGTCGCCAGCATCCGCACGATGCCGCCGGCGCGCTCGAGGATGTCGAGGTGGATCCGCGCGTCCCCGCGCACCGCCTCGCGCGCCGCCGCGAGATACACCACCGCGTCGATCCCGCGATCACGCAGCACCCGGGCGGCCACGAACCCGTCGCCGCCGTTGTTGCCCGGCCCGCACACCACCGCGACGTGGCCGCGGTCGCTGCCGAGCATGCGCAGCGCGGCGTCGGCGACCGCGCGCCCCGCGGTCTCCATCAGCGTCACCGCGGGCAGACCGACGTCGTCGATCGTGGCGCGATCGAGCGCGCGCATCTCGGCCGTGGTCACCACCGGTCTCATCGCCCGCAGCGTACCGCCATTCGCCGCACCCGATCGCGCGCCGATCGCCGATGTGCCCGACGAACCGCCCTGCCCGGCGATCGCCGGCTACGCCCGGCAGCCCTTGGCCAGCGCGCCCGCGAGGTCCTCGGCCCAGCCCTGGATCCGGGACTCGTCGCTGCCCTCGAGCATGACGCGGACCTTGCTCTCGGTGCCGCTGTAGCGGACCAGGACGCGGCCGTCGTCGCCGAGCTGGCGCTCGATGTCCCGGATCATCTGCTGGATGTGGGGCAGCTGATCGAGCGGGACCTTGCGATCGACCGACGTGTTGATCAGGACCTGCGGGGTCCGGGTCATCACCTTGGCGAGCTCGGACAGCGGCCGGCCCTCGCGCGCCATGATCGCGAGCACGCGGAGCGCCGCGACGATGCCATCGCCGGTGGTGGCGTGATCGAGGAACACCAGGTGGCCCGACTGCTCGCCGCCGAGGTTGTAGCCGTTCTTGCGCATCTCCTCGACGACGTAGCGGTCGCCGACCTGGGTGCGGACCACCATGCCGCCGGCCTTGCGCACCGCGCGCTCGAGGCCGATGTTCGACATCACGGTCGCGACCAGCGTCGACTTGGCCAGCGTGTTCTCCTTGATCATCCGGGTCGCGCACAGCGCCATCACCGCGTCGCCGTCGATCACGGTGCCGTGCTCGTCGCACAGCACCACCCGGTCGGCGTCGCCGTCGAGCGCGATGCCGATGTGGGCCTCGTGGCGGCGGACCGTCTCGCACATCGCCTCGGGGTAGAGCGCGCCGGCGTGGGCGTTGATGTTCTTGCCGTCGGGCTTGGTGTGGATCGCGGTGACCCGGGCGCCGAGCTCCTCGAACACCGCCGGGCCGACCCGGTACGCCGCGCCGTGCGCGCCGTCGACCACGACGTGGATGCCGTCGAGCGTGAGCTCGCTGGGGAACGTCGCCTTGCAGTACACGACGTAGCGGCCGCGCGCGTCCTCGATCTTGCGGCTGTAGCCGACGTCGGCGGGCGCCGCGCGCTGGCCGTCGAGCTGGGGCGAGCCCATCAGGGTCTCGATCTCGGCCTCGATGTGATCGGGCAGCTTGTAGCCGTCGCGCGCGAACACCTTGATGCCGTTGTCCTCGAACGGGTTGTGCGAGGCCGAGATCACCACGCCGGCGTCGCAGCGCATCGACGACGTGATGAACGCGATGCCCGGCGTCGGCAACGGGCCGGTCAGCCAGACGTCGGCGCCCATCGCGACGATGCCCGAGGCGAGCGCCGACTCGAACATGTAGCCCGACAGCCGGGTGTCCTTGCCGATCGCGATCCGGGTATGGCGGCCGGGCTGGCGCAGCCGCGCCGCGATCGCCATGCCGAGCCGGGTCACCGTGGCGCTGGTCATCGGCTCGAGGTTCGCGACGCCGCGCATCCCGTCGGTGCCGAACAGAGTACGGCCGTTGGTCATCGTCCTGCTTGGTACCACGCCGTCGGCTACGGCGCGCGCGGTGGCGGCGGTGGAGCCGGCGGTTTCACCGGCGCGAGCTTGGCGTGCTCGGGCGAGACCTTGACACCGATGCCCGGCGGCAGTCCCTCGATCGTGATCTCGACCTCACGCGGCTTGAGGTCCGGGGGCATCTTGACCAGCGGGACCAGCGAGCTACGCGCCTTCTCGACCCCCAGGAGCGCGCCGGTCAGCGTGACGTCGACCTGGGCCGGTGTGACCGTCCAGCGCGACGGATCGCCGTCGCCGCGGACCGCCACGGGCACGCCCGGGATCTTGCGCGCCACCAGCTCCTCGTCGACCCGGATCTGTACGGATATCCGCTTGTTACTCACGACCTCGATGCCGTCGGGCGGCAGGACATCGGTCTCGGCGACGAAGCTTTCGGTGCGGCCCTCGAGGCTGATCTCGTGGGTCCGGACCGTGCTGAGCGCGGCCAGCGTGCCCTCGGCGCCGCGCAGCCGGACGGTCGGGCGCAGCGGCTTGACCTCCTCGACCACGTAGCCGTGCTGCGGCCGGCCGGTCAGCGAGGGGGTGACCTCGACGAGCTTGTCGACCCGCTTGTCGAACGCGACGTGGATATAGCGCGGGCTGATCGACGTGATCGCCACGCCCGACGGCAGGTGGATCATGTCGGTGGCGATCGCGATCTCGCCGCTGGTCGCGCGCCGCAGATCGAGGTTGATGCGATCGACCTCGCGCGGATCGAACTTGCGCAGCCGGCGCCACGAGCCCTTGATCGTCACCCGGACGTCGTCGACCCGGTCCGACACCAGCACCTTGTCCTCGGGCAGCGTGTACGACACGCCGACCCGGACGGTGATCTCGCGATCCTTGTCGGTGTTGACCAGCAGGAACACGGTGACCGCCAGCACCATCGACAGGAACTTCAGGCCGAGGTTGTCGAACATCGCGCTGCGCAGCCAGCGCCGCACCACGCCGCGATCGGGCGGCGGCTCGGGGACGATCGGCGGCGGTGCGGGCACCGGCGGCCGGGTCACGCGCGCGGGGGTCCGGCCGAGCGTGCCGATCGTCTGCGACCGCTGCCTCATCGCATCCCCTCGGCCGCCCCGACGCGCTCGGCCACCGGCTCGATCCTGGCCTCGGCGCGCGGCTCGCCGAGCGCGGCCAGCGCCTTGCCGACCTCGGCGGCGGCCTCGGCCTCCTCGGCCATGTCCTCGGTCGCGCGGCCGCCGGCGAACAGGCCGACCAGCGCGCGGCGCAGCAGCACCGGCTCGAGGTCGCGCGCGATCGAGCCCTTGAAGCACAGCGAGATCTCGCCGCGCTCCTCGGACACCACCACGGCGACCGCGTCGGTGTCCTCGGTGATCCCGAGCGCCGCGCGGTGGCGGGTGCCGAACTCCGGACCGAGATCGGTGGCGCGCGACAGCGGCAACAGCGCGCGCGCCAGCTCGATCCGGTGGCTCTTGCCGATCACCACCGCGCCGTCGTGCAGCTCGTTGTCGCGGGCCGGCACGAACAGCGAGACCAGGAGCTGGCGCGACAGCAACGCGTCGATCCGGGTCGCGTCATCGACGAACTCCTCGAGCGCGGCGTCGCGCTCGAACACGATGATCGCGCCGAGCTTGGCCCGCGCGATCTGCGCGGTGGCGGCGACGACCTCGTCGACGATGTGGCTGGTCTCCTGGCGGCGGCCGAACGGCATCACGTTCTGGCCGATCCGGCCGAGCGCGCGCCGGATGTCCTGCTGGAACACGACGATGATCAGGATGATGAAGTACGAGATGAAGTTGTCGAGCAGCCACGACACCGTCGACAGCTCGAGCCGCTCGGCGACGAAGAACGCCGCGCCGACCAGCACGATGCCGACCACCATCTGCGCGGCGCGCGTGCCGCGGATCGTGAGCAGCAGGCGGTAGATCAGGTAATAGACCAGCGCGACGTCGACCACGGTCGTGGTGACGGTGCCGACGGTGAGTCCGTCGAGAAATTCGCGGAGCGACGCGGTCACGGGAGCACGATCCAGGGGAGGCGGGTGCGCGCACGGTCCGACGCGGACGTCGCGCGGAGCGCCCTAGTGTTTGGTGTACAACGCGAGCGCGGCCCTGAGCAATGCGACGTTGTGGACCCGGACCACATTTGCACCGGCCGCGATGGCCTCGAGGCTCGCCGAGACCGAGGCCGCGTCCAGGGCAGCGAGATCGTCATCACCCACACCGAACGCGCGGCGCACAAATCGCTTGCGGCTCGCCCCCACCACGACCGGCCGACCGAGCCGGGCGCCGAGGTCGCCGCTGTGCCGGAGCAGCGCGAGGTTGACCTGCGGGTCAGCGCCCTTACCGAAACCCAGGCCCGGGTCGACCCAGGCGCGGGCACGCGCGGCGGCCGGCAGCGCCGCGAGCCGGTCCGCCAGCTCGTCGGCGACGGTGCGCCAGTCGAGCGGCCCCGCGGCTCGGGACTCCGCCGAGAACACCTCGGCGAGCGAGCGGCCGCGCAGGTGGCCGGCGATGTAGGTGGCGTCGCCGAGCGCCTCAGCCATCTCCGGATCGAACAGACCGCCGGACACGTCGTTGATGATCCGCGCCCCCGCGGCGAGCGCCGCGCGTGCCACCGCAGCCTTGGTGGTGTCGACCGATACCGTGGCGCCCGCCGCGACCAGCCGCTCGATCACCGGCAGGACGCGCTGTCGTTCCTCGTCCGGTGTGACCGAGGTCGCACGCGGGTTCGTCGCTTCGCCGCCGACGTCGAGGATGTCCGCGCCGTCGCGCAGGAGCTGGAGCCCGTGCGCGACCGCGGCGCCGGGATCGAGGTACCTGCCACCATCGGAGAACGAGTCCGGCGTCACGTTGACGATGCCCATCACGAGCACGTGTGGCGACATCGCAGCCCACGATGCGCGGATCAGGCCGGCTCGGGCGACGGATCCTTCTTGCCGAGCGGCGGCAGGATCGCCGGCCGCTTGCGCTCGGACTCGTCCTTCTCCGCCGCGGCGTCCTGGCGCTTCTTGGCCGCCAGCGACACCGGGCGCTCGATGCGCTCGCCGCGCAGCAGCGCGTCGATGTCATCGCCGTCGAGCGTCTCGTACTCCAGCAGCGACTCGGCGATCAGCTCGAGCTCCTTGCGGTGCCGGGTCAGGATGTCCATCGCGCGGGCGTACTGCTCGGTGACGATCCGCCGGATCTCGGCGTCGATCCGCTGCGAGGTGTCCTCGCTGTGGCGATCGCTCGACGAGAAGTCGCGGCCCAGGAACACCTCCTGCTTGCCGGCCGAGAAGTTCAGCGGACCGAACTCGTCGCTCATGCCCCACTCGGTGACCATCGATCGCGCGAGCTCGGTGGCGCGCTCGATGTCGTTGCCCGCGCCCGTGGTCTTCTGGCTGAACACGATCTCCTCGGCCACCCGTCCGCCCATCAGGATCGCGATCTGGTTCTGCGCGAACTCGCGCGTCATGTTGAGCCGGTCCTCGTGCGGCAGCTGCTGGGTGACGCCGAGCGCGCGGCCGCGCGGGATGATCGTGACCTTGTGGACCGGATCGACCGAGTCGCCGCCGAGGGTATCGATGAACCGCGCGACCAGGGCGTGGCCCGACTCGTGGACCGCCGTGGTGCGCTTCTCCTTCTCGGAGATGATCATCGAGCGCCGCTCCGCGCCCATCAGGACCTTGTCCTTGGCCTCCTCGAAGTCCTCCATCTCGACCTTGTCCTTGTCGCGACGGGCGGCGATCAGCGCCGCCTCGTTGACCAGGAACTCGAGGTCGGCCCCCGAGAACCCGGGCGTGCCACGCGCCAGGATCTCGAGATCGACGCCGCCGAGCGGGACCTTGCGGGTGTGGACCTGCAGGATGCCCATCCGGCCGCGCAGATCGGGCCGCGGCACGACGATGCGGCGATCGAAGCGCCCGGGGCGCAGCAGCGCGGGGTCGAGCACGTCGGGGCGGTTGGTCGCGGCGATGATGATCACGCCGTCGTTGGACTCGAAGCCGTCCATCTCGACGAGCAGCTGGTTCAGCGTCTGCTCGCGCTCGTCGTGGCCACCACCCAGGCCGGCGCCGCGGTGGCGACCGACCGCGTCGATCTCGTCGATGAAGATGATGCAGGGCGCGTTCTTCTTGCCCTGCTCGAACAGGTCGCGGACGCGGCTGGCGCCGACGCCGACGAACATCTCGACGAAGTCCGAGCCGCTGATCGAGAAGAACGGGACGCCGGCCTCGCCGGCGATCGCCCGGGCGAGCAGCGTCTTGCCGGTGCCGGGCGGGCCCATCATCAGGACGCCCTTGGGGATCCGGCCGCCGAGGCGAGTGAACTTCTTGGGATCCTTGAGGAAGGCGATGATCTCCTCGACCTCGTCCTTGGCCTCTTCGACGCCGGCGACGTCCTTGAACGTCACGCGGTTCTGGTGATCGGACAGGAGCTTGGCCTTGGACTTGCCAAAGCTCATCGCCTTGCCGCCGCCCGACTGGAGCTGACGCATGAACAGGAAGAAGATCCCGACCAGCAGCAGCATCGGCAGCCACCACACCAGGACCTGCGGCCAGATGCTCGACTCGTCCTTGGACTTCACCGAGTACGGGATCTGCGCGTCGCGGATGTCCTTGGTGAGCGTGCCGGGGAACTCGGCGTAGACCACCTGCTTGGCGTTGGTGTTCTTCATCGTGACGACGTAGCGAGCGTCGTCATGGCCGCGCGGCTCGACCGCGATCCGCTCGATCCGCGAGGCGTCCTCCTTGTTCGTCAGCTGCTGCTGGAACGCGGTGACGTCGAGCTCTTTTTCCTTGCTCGAGGAATCCGTGAACATCGAATAGATGCTCACGAACATGAGGATCAGGATGGCCCAGATCAGGATGGTCTTGTGGGATTGGCGCAACGGCACATCCGGGGGGTCGAAGGGGAGGTTTGCCGTCTAGCATGCGGCGTTTGCATAGCGTTGCAAAGTCCCTTGTTGTCAAAACTTCCCGGCTGATCGGGCGGGGATAGCCGGTACACACGGCTCACCAAACGCAGGGCCGATGTGCTCGGCCCACACGATGGTCGCGTCACAGGTGCGAACGAGGACGCGTGCCACCGCGCGCTTGTCGCGAGGTACCTTGGCATCGATGTAGAGGTCCGACAACTTGCGGGATCGGCCCTTGAGCCGAGCAGGCCTCATCCGATCGCCGGCGTGCCAGGTCCGCAGCTCGTAGCCAGCGTGAGGCGCCTCCAGCGCAGGCGAGGTGGGTTCGTCGCGCGCGGCGACCGACACCACCCCGTAGCTGCGCACGATCGCGCCGCCGCGGACGTCGATCGCGACCCGGCCGCGGTCGCGCGCCGTGACCACGCGATCGAGCTGATCGAGGTGCGCGGCGTCGTAGTCGAGGCCGGCCGCCTCGAGCGCGAGCGACACGGCGCGCTTGCGAACCGCCGCGGGCTGCGCGGCGAGCGCCGCGGCAGCGATCGGGAACCGCGCGAACGGCCGGGCGAGCGCGTCGATCACGTCGAGCCACTCCCCGGCGCTGCTCGCCAGCCGGACCAGCGCCGCGTCGAGCTGCGGGTTCTCGCGCCGCAGCGCCGGGAGGATCTCGCGGCGGATCCGGACCCGCGCCAGGCGGCGGTCGTCGTTCATCGGATCGTCCCAGACCGGCAGGCCGCGCGCGCGGACGTACGCGTCGATCACGGCGCGATCGAGCGCGAGCAGCGGCCGGACGAACCGCCCGCGCTGCGCCGCGATCGCCGCCAGCCCGGCGGGGCCGGTGCCGCGCAGGAGGCGCAGCAGGACGGTCTCGGCCTGATCGCGCGCGGTGTGGCCGACCAGCACGCAGGCCAGGCCGAGCTCGTCGGCCAGCGCGTCGAGCGCGGCGTAGCGCTCGCGCCGAGCCGCCGCCTCGAGCGAGCCGCGGCGGGGCACGGTGACCCGCCGGACCACCGCCGCCGCGCCCTGCCCCCGCGCCCACGCCGCCACGGCCTCGGCGACGGCGGCCGATCCGGCCACGAGGCCGTGATCGATCGTCAAAACGACGACGTGCGCCGGCCCCGCGGCGCGGATCACCGCGTCGGCCAGCGCCAGCGAGTCCGCCCCGCCCGAGCACGCCACGCCGTACAGCCCCGGCCCGACCCGCCCGATCCGGGCGTTGACCGCGGCGATGACGGGATCTACGGGGGGCGTGGTAGTCATGACCGCGAGCAATCTAGCCATGTCCGAACACGACGTGCGATCTTCTCGGGGCCCCCTCGGCGGGGTGCTCGGCCCACTCGACCGGCTCCGTGCCCAGCTCGCCGGGCCGCGCGGCTACCGCCGGATCGACGCGCTGCTGTCCCAGGACGACGCCGCCGGCGCGATCGCCGCGCTGACCCCGAGCGAGGTGTTCGAGCTGGTCCACGAGGTCGGGTTCGAGGACGCCGCCGACCTGATCCACCTCGCGACACCCGAGCAGATCCAGGGCTGCCTCGATCTCGACGGCTGGACCAAGGACGAGCTCGACGTCGCCTCGCTCGCGCCGTGGCTGTCGGGGGTGCTCGACGCCGGGTTCGAGAAGTTCGGCGAGGTCTGGAGCAAGCTCGATACCGAGCTGCGCGCGCTGATCCTCCAGCGCCAGGTCCGGATCTACGACGTGACCCTGGGCGAGGCGCCCGACGAGGACAGCGAGACGCCGACCTACCAGACCGTGGATACCTTCTTCCTGCTCGAGCTGACCGGCGACGATGACAGCCAGCGCCTGGTGATGCGGATCCTCGACGATCTGTACCGCGCCGACGGCCACCTGGCGCGCCACACGATCATGGCGGCGCGGTCCGAGCCGCCGGCCGAGCTCGAGGAGCAGAGCTACCGCTGGCGTTCCGGCCGGCTCGCCGACATGGGCTACGTCGACTTCTACGACGCGCTCGAGCTGTTCCGGCCGCTCGATCCGAGCCAGGTCGAGATCGGCGAGGGCACCCACGATCGCACGCTCGGCGACGATGCCCGGCTCCCGGTCGTGGTCGTCGAGCAGGTGATCGGCCGCTCGTTCCTCGCCCGCGCGCTCGCGGCGATCGACGACCCGGCCGAGGCGGAGCGGCTCGAGACCGGCCTCATGGTCCTGGTCAACAAGGTGCTCGCCGCCGGCCGCGCCCGGCCCGGCCAGCCCGAGGTCGTGCGCCGCGGCGCGCTGTATGCCACGTCCACGCTGTCGCTCGGCCTCGAGACCGTGGCCCGCGGCGACGTCGAGCGCGCGACCCGGGCGCTGGCCTCGATCGGCCTGGAGCGGCTGTTCCGGGTCGGCTACACGGTCAGCCACAAGCTCGCCCGGCTCGCCCAGGCGCTCGCGCCGCGCTCGATCACCGCCGGATCGCCGGCGCGCGAGCTGGTCGCAGCGCTGTGCTCACCGCGCCCGCTGTTCGCGCGCGCCGCCGACGATCCGCCGGCCCCGGGCGTGCGGCCGTTCGAGTCCTCGGCCGATCTGCGCCGCGCCGGCGGCCTTCTGACCGAGCTCACGGTGCGGATCGCGCTGGTCGAGGGCCTCGGCGTCAACGTCGTCGCCGCCGGCCAGGCGCCCGAGCCGCGGCCGAGCCTGGACGATCACATCCGCACCGCGCTGGCCCGCGCGGTCGTCGGCGGCGAGCTGACCGGCGACGCGCTGTCGCAGCCCGAGCTGACGGCGCTCCGCGATCGCGGCATGGCCGGCGGCGTGCTGACCGACGCCGCCCGCGCCGCAGGCCACGCCGCGATTCGCAGCCGGCTCGGCGCGGCCCAGCTGACCGCCTCGGGGCCGATCGTCGCCCGGCTGGTCGACGGCTGGCTCGACGAGCTCGCCGTGATCCTCGGCGGCGTCACCGATGCCGAGATCGACCCGCGGTTCGTCGAGGGCGTGCTGGTCGAGGTCAACCGCAGCTGACGCCGTCCTCCAGGCGCCGCGCGCGCCAGGCTACTTCAGGTACTTGACGAAGAACCTGGTGATCGCCACGGTCGAGGCGATCCGGTTGGCGGTCTTGCGCCAGCCGTGGCCCTCGTCGGGGAACAGCACGTACTCGACCGGCAGGCCGCGCTGCTTGAGCGCCGCGACCGTCTGTTCGGCCTCGATCACCGGCACGTTGGTGTCGTTGGCGCCATGGAGCACGATCAGCGGCGCCTTGATCCGGTCGATCTTGTGGATCGGCGACAGCCGGTCGAGCAGGTCCTTCTGGGTCTTCGGATCGCCGTACTCGGTGGTCGAGATCGCCGCCATCCACGGCTGGCTGTGCGAGAAGAACGTCGCGAAGTTGACGATGCCGAACAGGTTGGCCCCGGCCGCGAACAGCTCGGGGTACTCGGTCAGCGCGGCCATGGTCATGTAGCCGCCGTACGAGCCGCCCATCACGCCGATCTTCCTGGGATTGGCGATGCGCTGGCCGACGAGGAAGTCGACCGAGGCCTTGATGTCCTTGAGCGACTCGATCCGGCGCTCGCCGTTGTCGAGGTTGACGAAGGTCTTGCCGAAGCCCGACGAGCCGCGGACGTTGGGCGCCAGCACGCCGATGCCCTGGCCGAGCAGCGCCTGGTAGTCGCTGCGGAAGCTGGGCCGCTCCTGGCCCTCGGGGCCGCCGTGGAAGCTGAGGACGTACGGCGCCGGCCCGGTGACGCCGGGCGGCCGGTACAGCCAGCCCGAGAGCTCGAGACCGTCGTGGGCCTTGAACGTCACGAGCTCGGGGCGCTGCAGCGTGGCGAGCGCGACGCCGGGGTGCGGGCTGTGGGTCACCTGCCAGGTCCGCTTCGAGCCGAGCTCGAGCACCCAGAGGTCGGTCGGCCGGGTCGCGCCGGCGATCGCCAGCGCCAGGCGCTTGCCGTCGCGCGAGAACGTCAGGCCGCCGACGATGTCGTCGGGCAGCGTGACCGGCGTGCCCGCGGACCCGGCCGGCGAGCCCGGCGCGGCCGCGACCAGGTCGACCAGCGTCAGCTGGGCTCGGCCGCGGACGTTCCACAGCAGCGCGGCGGTCGCGCCGTCGTGCGACAGCGCAAAGTCGTCGAGCTCGGCGTCGGCGCGCTCCGCGATCAGCTCGAACGCGCCGGGCTTGCCGTCGGCGCCGATCCGGATCCGGCCGAACGCCATGCGATCGCGATCGTTGTTCGAGCGCAGGTACACCGTCCGGCCGTCGGACGCGATGTCGCCGAACGACTGCCCCGGCGGGGTGTGCCGGGTCAGCAGGACCTCGGTCCTGGTCGCGAGATCGACCAGGAACAGGTCGGTGTCGCCGCGGCTGCGGGTCTTGCTCAGCACCGAGCGCCGGCCGTCGCGGCTGACCTCGCCGAGGCCGCCGGTCCCGCCGATCCGGGCGACCATGGTCTTGCGCCCCGACGCGGCATCGGCGAGGTAGGCGTCGAACGACGCCGCGTCGCGCTCGTTGGACGACAGGGTCACCGCCTTGCCGTCGTCGGTCCACACCCCGAGGTTGTTGTTGTCCTTGCCGCCGGCGGTCAGCCGGCGCGCGCCGGTGCCGTCGGGCGCGACCACGTAGACCTGCGTGTTGAGGCCGCCGCCGGGCGCGATGCTGTACGCGATCAGATCGCCCTTCGGCGACCACGCCAGCGAGCCGACCGGATCGCTGCCGGACGTCACCTGCACCGGCCAGCCGCCCTCGGCCGGCACCACGAAGATCTGCGGCACGCCGGTCAGGTTCGACAGGAAGGCGATCGACGCGCCGTCCGGGGCGAACGACGGCTGGGTACAGGTCCCGACCGCCGCCATGCGCGCGACCCGCTCGGCGATCGGATCGGGCTCGGCGGGGGCGGCCGAGGCGCGCGCACCGAGCGCGGCGAGCCACAGCGATAGCACGGCGCAGGTTCGCTTCATGGCCGCGACTATCATGCGAGCCGGGGCAGCCTGCAATGGTGATGCGAGGACGATCCCGCCGCGGCCGGGCCACCTGCTGCTGACACCGGCCCGGGTGTGGTAACGAACCGACATGCCGGCCGTGACGCCCCGACCCTATCGCTCCGGGATGGCGACCGGCCTGGGCGTGGTGCTGCTCGCCGCCGTGCCGCTGGCGCTCGCCGACATCGTCCACACCCATGGCGGCGCCGGCGCGGTGCCGCCGCTGCTCGCGCTGTGGGCGCTGATCGCGCTGCCGATCGCCGTGGCGGCCGGGCTGGTGCTCGGCGCCGGCAACGCGACCTGGGGCGACGGCTGGGTGCGCGGCGCATTCCGGCGGTTGCGCGACGACGGCCCGCTCGATCGCGCGGTCGCGGCGGCGCTGATCGCGGCCGCGGTGCTCGGCGGCGTGCTGGTGCTCGCGATCGCGGTGCTCTCGATCGGCCTGGTCGGCGACGTCCAGCGCAAGTCCGTCGGCGGCCTGCTGCTCGGCGTGGTCGTGGTCGGTGCGCTGCCGGTGCTCGCGCTCGCCGCGCTGCCGCTGTACCGGGTCGCTCGCCGGATCACCGTGGTCATCCCGGCGTTCGGCCCGGTGTCGCGCGTGGTGCTGCTGATCGTCGCCGCCGCGGCCGGCGGGGCCCTCATGGGGCTCTTCATCGTGTTCCGCCGGCTCGACTACCAGGCGCTCAACCTGGCGTCGCTGTTCGCGCCGGCGCTGCTGCCGGTCCTGGCGCTCGCGATCGCGCTGGTCGCCTACGGCCCGCTGTCGGGGCTGCGCGCGCGGATCCCCGGCCGCGGGATCGCCGCGGCGGCCGGCCTGGCGATCGCGGTCGTGCTGCCGCTGGTCGCGCTACGCGCGCCGTCGGACGCGACCCGGACCGCCGTCACCGAGCGATCGTACATCGGGGCGCGGATGATCGCGGCGCTGCGCAAGCTGTTCGATCACGATCACGATGGCTATTCGGCGTTCTTCGGCGGGCCCGACTGCGACGACGACAACCCCGACGTCCACCCCGGCGCGGTCGAGATCCCCGGCAACGGGATCGACGAGAACTGCGTCGGCGGCGACGCCAAGATCGAGGCCCCGCCGCCACCCCCGGCCGCCGGGTCCGGCTCCGGCGGCGCCGCTGCCGCACCCGCGCTGTCGGGCGGCAAGAACGTCGTGGTGATCTTCATCGACACGCTGCGGTTCGACCGGCTCGGCATCGCCGGCTACCGTCGCGACGGCAAGTCGCTCACGCCGCGGCTCGACGAGCTCGCCGGACAGGCGGTGGTGTTCACCCACGCCTACGCGCAGGCGCCCAACACGCCGCGCTCGGTGCCGTCGTTCATGACCTCGCGCTACCCGTCGCAGATCAAGTTCGACAAGCAGTTCAAGGACTACGCGACGGTGCTCGACGACAACGACACGCTGTTCGAGGGCCTCAAGGCCGGCGGGTTCACCACGATCGGCGAGAGCTCGCACTTTTACTTCTGCGACCGCGTGCGGTACCCCGAGTCGTGCCAGGGGGTCGCGAGCTGGCTCAAGAGCAACATCACCCAGGGCGCCGACGAGTGGGACAACGCCGGCGCGCTCAACATCCCCGAGTCGAACAGGGACACCGCCGGGCCGCGCATCGTCAAGAAGGCGATCGCCCGGCTCGACGAGCTCGCCACGGCCGGCACGAAGTTCGCGATGATCGTGCACCTGTTCGAGCCGCACTCGACGTACATGGAGCACGAAGGGTTCCGCTACACCGAGCGTGGCACCGCGGCGCTGGTCCAGCGCTACGACTACGAGATCGCGTTCGACGACGCGCTGATCGGCCAGCTGCTCGACACGCTCGCCAGGACCGGGCTGGACAAGACCACCACGGTCGTGGTGATGGCCGACCACGGCGAGGCGTTCGGCAGCCACATCGTCGCCGGCAAGCCGGCGTTCTTCCACGGCGACACGCTGTACAGCGAGCTCGTCCACGTGCCGCTGATGTTCCGCGTCCCGGGCGCGGCGGCGTGCCGGCGCGACGACGTCGTCCAGCTGATCGATCTGGCCCCGACGATCGCCGCGCTGTTCGGCGTGCCGGCGCCCAGGACCTGGCAGGGTCGGAGCCTCGTGCCGGCGCTCGCCTGCCAGTCGCTCGAGCCCCGGCCGGCGTTCTCCGAGCTGTTGCCCGCGCCCGAGTGGGACCACGAGGCCAAGGCGATGATCACCGCCGATGGCAAGCACCACGTCTATTACCGGATCAGCGATTCGAAGTGGGAGATCTACGACCTCGACCAGGATCCCGACGAGAAGTCCAACCTCGTCGATGCGCCCGGCGCCCGCGACCTCCAGCAGGCGCTCGCGGCGTGGATCGAAGGCCCGCTCGCCGCGGGAGGTGGCAAGTGACCGACGCAGCCGAGTACAAGAACCCCAAGCCGACCGTCGACCTCGTGATCGAGCTCGACGACGCACCTGGCATGATCGTGTTGATCGTGCGCCGCAACGAGCCCCACGGCCTCGCGCTGCCCGGCGGGTTCGTCGACGAGGGCGAGTGGGTCGCGGACGCGGCCGTCCGCGAGGCCAAGGAGGAGACCGGGCTCGACGTCGAGCTGACCGAGCTGTTCCACGTCTACTCCGACCCGGGCCGCGACCGGCGCCAGCACACGATCTCGGTCGTGTTCCTCGCCCGCGCCAGCGGCCGGCCGGTCGGCGGCGACGACGCCGCGGACTGCGTGGTGTGCGCGCCCGACGCCGTGCCGCAGCCGCTGGTGTTCGATCACGCGACGATCATCGCCGACTACCTCGCCTACCGCCGGCGCGGCGTGCGCCCGCCGCCGCGGCGCTGACGGAGGCCGCCCCCGGGTCAACGCGCGCCTGCGTACGGCAAGGCGGCCGCAGCGGCGCGGCCGAGCGCGCGATCGGGGCCGGCGGCGAGATCGACCAGCTCGCCGGCGATCACCGCGCGGCGCGGGTCGCCGGCCGGGACCGCTGCGAGCAGCGCGGCGCGGAGCTCGACGTCCCGCGGGTTCCACCGCGACGCGACCCACAGCCGTGCGACGGTGTCGGCGCTGGCGCCGCGGCGATGTGCCTCGAGCGCGGCGGCGCCGTCGGTCGGATCGCGGTCGCCGAGCCCACCGCCGGCCGGGGCGACGCGCGCGCGCTGCGCGGCGAGCCGCGCCGCCTGGCCGTCGCGGCCGAGCGCCCGGCTCGCGGCGATCGCGACGTCGAGCGCGGCGGGCAGCGCCTCGGGGCCTGCGAGCTCGATCGCGCTGCGCGCCGCGTCGAGCGCGTGGACGTACCGGCCGGAGCCCGCGAGCGCCTGCGCGACCGCGGTCCACACGATCGCGGGGTCGCCAGAGGCCGCCGCCGCGGCGGTCGCCGTGATCAGCGCGGCGTCGCCGTCACCCTGGCGGGCCTGGGCCTCGGCGAGCCCGCGCACGAACGCCGGCTCGGGGCTGGCGTCGACGGCGGCCTGCCACGCCACCCGCGCGCGCGCCGGATCGCCGATCGCATCGAACAGCGACGCGATCGTCGCGTGCATCGCAGCGGCGTCGACCGCACCGGCGATGGCATCGCGGGCAAGCCGATCCGCGATCGCCGGCTCGCGAGCGAACGCCGCGGCGATCTCCCGGAGTTGCTCGATGCTCGCGGTACGGGTGCCGGCGACGGCCGGGCTCGCGGTACCGGTGCTGGCCGGGCTCGCGGCGCCGGCGACCGCCAGGCTGGCGTGACGCGCGGCGGCCTCGGCACGCGCATCGCCGGCGAACGGCGGCCTCGGTGCCACGATCGCGCGCAGCGCGTCGCCGTAGGGCCCGGGCTCGAGCGGGCCGGCGATCTCGTCGGCACCGCCGCCCGCGAGCACGCGGGTCGCGGCGATCACCAGCCGCTGATCCGCCGTGGCGCCGTCCCCGGGCGATGGCCGAGGCGACGCCTCGTGCCCCGCCAGCCAGGCGATGACCGGCCGGGCGAACCCGGGCAGCGCGGCAAGCCGAGCGGGCTCGGAGAACGCGGCGAGATCGATCCGGGCGGCGATCGCCGCGCCCCACGATCCCTCGCCGCGCAGCGCCTGGTGCAACGTGATCACGACGACCGCGGCGGCGTCCGCCGGATCGCGGACCGGGGGCGCCAGCGGCGCCAGCAGGTAGGCACGCTCGCGCGCGTCGTCCCCGGCGACCTCGCGCGGCGCACACGGCGCGAACGCGCAGCGCATCGCCGCGGCGGAGGCATCGCCCGGCGCCAGCGCGGGCGGCGCCGGCTGGTCGAGCGGGATCCACCACCGTGCCGCGGCCAGGTACGTGTCCTCGAGCCCAGGATCGCGCGGCGGCACGGTTGTGGCGTGCCACGCCGCCAGCTCGTCCCAGGCGGCCCGCCGCGCGCCCTGCTGCCACAGCCATGCGCCGAACCGCCCGCGCTGCTCCGGCGTCGCCGCGGGCCGCGCGCCCGCCCAGTCACCAGACACGCCGCCGCCCCCCGTACCCTGGCTCGCACCCGCCCCGTCGCTGCCCGTGCCCGCACCTGCGTCCCTGCCCGTGCCCGTACCTGCGTCCCTGCCCGTGCCCGCACCTGCGTCCCTGCCCGTGCCCGCACCCGCGTTCGTACCGGGGCTCGCACCCGCCCCGTCGCTGCCCGTGCCCGCACCTGCGTCCCTGCCCGGGCTCGCACCCGCGCCGTTGCTGCGGCCCGGCGCCGTCGAGCCGGGGCTCGCGCGGAGGCCGGCGAGCACGCGGCGGCCTTCGTCGCGGACCTCGGCGTCACTGTGGCGCAGCGCCACGATCGCGGCCGCCACTCGCGCGCCGCGCAGCTCGTCGTCTCCGAGCGCGGCGCCGAGGCCCCGCGCCCGCTCGAGGTCGCCCAGCGCCGACGCCGCGCCCCGAGCCAGCCGGGCTCGGCCGCGCGCCGCGATCAGCCGCGCGAGCCGCGCCTGGTCGGCGGCGTGCCAGCGCACCCCGAGCGGCCCGCCGAGCGCGACCACCGCCTCCAGCGCCTCGAGCGCCTCGCTTGGCCGGTGCAGCCGCTCGGCGAGCTCGGCGAGCGCCAGGTGCGCCGCGACGTCGCGCGGATCGCCGGTGACCCGGATCACCAGGTCGCGGCGGGCCTCGATCGGCCCCCGCGCGCGCAGCAGCGCGTCGACATCGACCGGCGCGGGCATTCGCGCGCCACAGCTCGCGAGGCAGGCGAGCACGACCAGGCGGACGCGGAGCACGCCGCATCTTGGCCGGCCTGCGCGCCGCGATCAAACCGGCGCGTCCGGCCGATGCCGCCGCCGGCGCAGCCGGGCGAGCATGCGGTCGCGGCCGTTAGCCACGATGTCGTAGAACGTCGGGATCACCAGCAACGTCAGGATCGTCGAGGTCACGACGCCGCCGATCACCGCCAGGCCGAGCGGCGAGCGGAAGTCACCGCCCTCCCCGGTGCCGAGCGCCACCGGCAGCATGCCGGCAATCACCGCGACGCTGGTCATGAGAATCGGCCGGAACCGGACGGCGCCGGCCTCGACCAGCGCCTCCTCGCGGTTGCGCGTGCCGCGCTCCGCGTGCTTCGCGAAGTCGATCAGCAGGATCGCGTTCTTGGCGACCAGGCCCATCAGCAGGATCACGCCGATCATGCTCATCAGGTTGAGCGTGGTGCCGGTGATCAGCATCGCGAGCATCACGCCGATCAGCGACAGCGGCAGCGACAGCATGATCGGGATCGGATCGAGGAACGAGCCGAACTGGACCACGAGCACGAAGTACATCAGCAGCACGGCGATGCCGAGCGAGGCGAAGATCCGGCTGAACACGTCGCGCTGGTCCTCGGTCTGGCCGCCGACGCGGCGCTCGTAGCCCGGCGGCAGGGTCAGGCCGGCGAGCGTGCGCTCGATGCCGGCGTTGACCGCCGACAGCGGCTGGCCCTCGGGGTTGGCGCCGACCGTGACGACGCGGTCGGCGTCGAGGTGCTCGATCTGCGCCGCCGCGGAGGACTCGTCGATCCGCGCGAGCTGCGAGAGCGGCACGAGCTGCGAGCGCTGCGGGATCGGGATCGCCAGGCGCGCCAGGTCCTCGGGGCGCTCGCGGGCCTCGGGCGCGAGCCGCACGGTGACGTTGCGGGTCTTGCCGGTCGGATCGACCCAGTCGCCGGCGTCGATGCCGGCGAACGCCGGGCGCAGCGCCTGGGCGATGTCGCCGACGTGGATGCCGAGCACGCCCTCGGCGTCGCGATCGGGCGCGAGCGTGACCTCGGGGCGCTGGCCCTTGCTCGACAGCCCGACGTCGACGACCCCCGGCACGGTCTGGATCCGGCGCGCGATCTCGCTGGCGATCCGGTCGAGCACGGCGATGTCGGGGCCGACCAGCTGGAGCTGGATCTGCTTCTCGCCGCCGAACCCGCTCGGGACGTAGGCCTGGACGCCGCTGACCGCGGCGATCTCGCGGCGCAGTGCGCGCAGCACCTCGGCCTGCGACCGGGCGCGGTCGGCGCGCGCCAGCAGCCGGACGTAGATCGTCGCCTCGTCGACTGCACCGGTCGTGCCGCCGATCGCCGCGTAGGTGTACGCGACCTCGCGGTGGCCGCGCGCGATCGCGGCGACCCGCCGGACCTTGTCCTGGGTGTAGGCCAGGCTCGATCCGGCGGGCGTCTGGATGTTGAGCTGGAACTCGGACGCGTCGGTCTCGGGGAAGAACGCGCTGCCGACCAGCCCGACCATCGGCAGCGCGAGCGACAGCACGAAGGTCGCGAGCGCGATCAGCACCGTGGTCTTGCGGTGGCGCAGCGCCCACCGGATCACGTGCTTGTAGCCGTCGATCGCGCGGTCGATGCCGCGATCGAACCACGCGAGCTTCTGCGACAGCCAGCTGCGCTTGCCCTCGACCTCGGGGTCGGCCCACACCGCCGACAGCATCGGATCGAGCGAGAACGACACGAACAGCGATACCAGCACCGAGCACGCCAGGGTCAGCGCGAACGGCGCGAACCACTGCTGCGCGATGCCGCCCATGAACGCGATCGGCACGAACACGACGACGATCGACAGCGTGGTCGCGGTGACCGCGAGCCCGATCTCGGACGTGCCCTCGCGCGCGGCGCGCAGGTGGTCGTGGCCGGCCTCCATGTGGCGCACGATGTTCTCCCGCACCACGATCGCGTCGTCGACCAGGATGCCGATCGCGAGCGACAGGCCGAGCAGCGACATCGTGTTGAGCGTGAACCCCCACAGCCAGACCGCGACGAACGACGCGATCACCGAGACCGGCAGCGCGAGCCCGGTGATCACCGTCGAGCGCCACGAGCGCAGGAACACGAACACGACCAGCACGGTCAGCGCGGCGCCTTCGAGCAAGGTGCGCTCGACGTCGGACACCGAGTTGCCGACCCGGGTGCCGGAGTCGCGGACGACGTCGAGGTGGACGCCGGGCGGCAGCTCGCGCGACAGCTCGGCGACGCGCTGGCGGATCCGCTGGGCGACATCGGTGGTCGAGTAGCCGAGCGCCTTCTTGATGTCGATGCCGACCGCGCCGCGATCGTTGTACAGCGCGGCGCTGCGCGGCTCGGCCGAGCCGTCGCGGACGTCGGCGAGGTCGCCGAGCCGGACCACGCGTCCGCCGGCGTTCGACACCACGAGCTGGGCGAACTCGTCGGGGCCGCTCGGCCGGCCGGACAGCCGGATCGTGCGCTCCGCCGGGCCCCAGGTCAGCCGGCCGACCGGCGCCGCGAGGTTCTCGGCCTGGAGCACGCGCACGATGTCGGCGATGCCCAGGCCGGACGCCGCGAGCGCATCGGGGCGGACGTCGATCGACAGCTCGCGCGCCACGCCACCGACGATCGTCACGTCGGCGACCCCCGACAGCGCCGTCAGCCGGCGGCGGATGCCGGGATCGGCGAGCTGGGTCAGCGCCGCGGCGTCCATGCGGTCCGACGACAGCGTCAACGACACGATCGGCAGCGAGGCCGGATCGAACCGGGTCAGGATCGGCTCCTTCATCTCGGTCGGCAGGTCGCTGCGGATCTCCGAGATCTTGTCGCGCACGTCCTGCGTCGCCTGCTGCGGGTCCTTGGTGAACTCGAACTCGATGATCAGCACGGCGTAGCCGTCGAGCGACGTCGAGCGCAGCCGCTTGACCCCGCTGATCGCCTGGACCGCCTCCTCGATCGGATCGACGACCTCGCGCTCGACCACCGCGGGCGACGCGCCGGGGTACGGGATCGCCACCGAGACCACCGGCGGGTTGACCTCGGGGAACTCGTCGGTCTTGAGCTGCGACAGCGCGGCGATGCCGAACACGACCAGCGCGATCATCACCACGGTCGTGACCACGGGCTTGCGGATGGCGAAGTCGGAGATCAGCATGCTTGGCTCGCTAGCTCGAGGGTGCCAGTGCGACGCGGCTGCCCGGCGGCGGCGCGGCCGTGGCGCGCGCGACGATCCGGTCGCCCGGCGCGATGCCGGTGACGATCACCTCGTCGCGCAGCGGATCGCGCAGCCCGAGCTTCACCGGGACGCGCTCGATCGTGGAACCTGGGGCCGCGGCACCGGACCCCGTGGCACCGGACGCGCTGGCACCGGAGACCCGCAGCACGGCCGGGGGGTTGGTGCGGGTATCGATCGCGGCGACCGGGATGACGACGCCGGTCGCGCGCTGCGATGCGACCCGGCCGCGCGCCAGCAACCCGACGAGCAGCCGGCGCGACGGGTTGGGCATCTCGGCCAGGATCGCGATCTGCTTGGTCGTCGGATCGGCGCTCGGCGCGATCCGCGAGATCTGCCCGGTGAAGGTCTCATCGGGGTAGCCGTGGACCGTGAACCGCACCGCCTGGCCGAGCGCGAGGGCGCCGAGCTGGTCCGACGGCACGCTGGCCGACAGCCGGATCGACGACGGATCGATGACCTCGTACAGCGTGGCGCCCGGCGTGACCACGTCGCCGGTCGACACCGCGCGCTGCGCGACCACGCCGGCGATCGGCGACCGCACCGTGGCCTGATCGAGCTGCCGGGACGCAGTGGCGAGCTGGGCGCGCGCCTGGTCGACCCCGGCCTGCTGCGCCGCGACCCGGCTCTGGGCGGTCTCCAGATCGCGCCGCGCCACCGCACCGGCCGCGACGAGCGCCTGGCTGCGCTCGACCTCGCGGCGGGCCAGCTCGAGCTGCGCCTGCGCCGAGGCGAGCTGGGCCCGCGCCGAGGCCGTGGCGACGCCGAGCCCGCGCGGATCGATCTCGGCGAGCAAGGCGTTCTCGGCCACCGTCTGCCCGATCTCGGGGCCGATCCGCAGGACCGTGCCGCCGAGCTGGGCGCGCACCGTGGCGCTGCGGGCGGCCTCGAGCGTGCCCGACACCAGCGGGCCGGTCTCGATCATCGCCGTCTTCGCGGCGATCACGTCGGCGGGCGCGAGCTGCACCGGCGGCGCAGGTGGCTGCTGCTGTTGCGCGGCCCGATCGCGCTTGCAGCCGGCGAGCGCGACGAGTGCCACCAGGCCGAAGCACGCGACGACCGGCACGCGGCGCAGGCGCGGGTAGCGCACGGGCGCGACCGCGCGACGGCCCGCAACGACCCTTCGTGATTGCGGGCTCGGCCCGTCGACGGTCATGACCACGCGCCCGGGGTCGACCTCGCGACGGCTCGGGGGGGTCGGGCCCGTCCCGCGTCGGAAGCTGCGCGTCATCGTGCTTCTGCGATCGGTCATTGCGGTCCCTGCGTGGTGGGAGGTGTGCCCGGCGCGCCGGTCGGCACGGCGGAGCTCGCGGCGCCGGTCGGGGCGGCGGGGTTCGCGGCGCCGGCCGCGGTCGGCTGCGGGGTGACGGCGAGCGACGGCGTCGTGCTCGGCGCGGCCGACACCCCCGGCACGGGCAGCGCGGGCAGCAGCGCGACCCGGACCCGCGCGACCTCGAGATCGCGCGCCGCGGTCGCCTCGTTGATCTGCGCCTGATCGAGCGAGATCCGCGCGTCGAGCAGCTCGAGGTAGGTCGACACACCCTGGCGGTAGCGGACCTCGGCGATCTGGTGCGCGCGGCGCGCGAGCTCGGTGCTGTGGTGGCTCGCGCCGTACGCCGCGGCCGCGACCGCGACGTCGGAGGCGCGCTCGCGCTCGTCGACCGCGGCGAGCTGCGCGGCCTCCGCGGCGAGCGCCTCGGCGGCCCGCACGTCGGCGCGCGCGCTCGCGATCTCGGCGGTGGTCCGCAGCCCGGTGAACAGCGGCAGCGACAGCGTCGCGCCGACCGTCCAGTTGGTGCGCCAGCTGTCGTCGGGCCAGATGTTGCGCGGGTAATCGACCAGGCCGTAGCTGGTGAACAGCGCGATCCGCGGCCACAGCCCGGCGCGCGCCACGCCGACCTGGGCGCGGCGGATCACGACGTTGGTGCGGGCCTGGGCCACGCCGACCCGCTCGGCGCCGCGCAGCACGCCGGCGACGCCGCGCGCGACCTCGCCGAGGTCACCGCCGCCGGGCCGGGTCGTGAGCTCGATCGGACGGTCGAATCCCAGCCCGAGCAGGCGGCGCAGGCGGACCAGCGCGACGTCGCGCGCCGCCCGGGCGCGCACCAGCGCCGTGCGCTGGTTATCGCGCGTGACCTCGGCGCGCACGACGTCGAACTCGGGCACCGTGCCCTGCGACAGCCCGAGCTGGGCCTGTGCCAGCGTCTGCTCGGCGAGCCCCAGGCTGGCCTCGGAGATCGTCGCGACCTGCGCGGCGAGCGCGGCGCCGAAGTACGCATCCGTCACGTCGAGCACCGCCTGGGCCCGCCGGGAACGCTCGTCGAGCTCGGCCGAGCGCTCGGATCCGCGCGCGAGCGCGACCGACGACGATGTCCGGCCGCCGTCCCAGATCGGCTGGGTCACGTCGATCCCGGCGCGCCACGCGTGGGTCGCGGCAAACGGCAGCTGCGACAGATCGCCGAGCATGCCCGACATGGCCGAGCCCGACATGGCCGAGCCCGCCGGCGCCGAGAACAGCCCCTCGTACTCCGAGCGCAGCGTGTCGATGTACGAGCCGCTCAGGCTGATCTGCGGAAAGTATCCAGAGCGAGCCGCCGTCACGTCCGAACCGGCGCGGTCCCGCGTCGCGCGCGCCGCGGCGAGCGGCAGCGACGCCCGCACCGCCGCGGCCATCGCGTCCTCGATCGAGATCTGCAGCGGCGCCGGGTCGGCGGCGCTCGGCGCACCGGCCGCCGCGACCGCGACCGCAGCGCTGTAGATGAGTGCTCGTATCCGCAGCACAGCGGCCCAACCGTGCACGTCGCGCGCCCGCGCCGGAGCTCCGGGGACATCGCAATCTGGAAACCGGTCGCGTCCACCACGTGACGTCGACGCACGCGGTGTGCGCGCGCGACGCCACCGGCATCGGCGGCAAGAACGCGCCGGCACACGCGATGATTTCCGAGCCGGCACGTCCCGGATATCAGCCAGCTCCCCCGGTGGTGATCGCGGGCTCGCGGCCCGCGCTCCTCGAATGCCGTGACGATCTCGCCGATCCTCGATCGCGCGCGCCCGGCCGGCGTGGTAGCGCGAGCGACTCGCCGGCGCGGACCTGTCCGGATCCCGGACGATCGTCGCGATCAGAGGGTCTGGGTGGCGCGTGCGATCGCGTGGCACGCGGCGTCCACCGCCGTGGCGAGCGCGCCCGGCGCCGGCGACGATCCGATCGTCTGCTCGATCGCGTCGGCCAGCGCCTCGGCGGCGACGTACGCGGCCTGGGCGCCGGGGTCGTGCCACAGCGCCCGGGGCGGACGCTCGGCGGGGCGCGCCGCGGCGGCCGGCAGCGCGGGCAACTCGCGCTCGATCCGGTCGAGCATGCGCGCCAGCGCGAGGCGGCGTGCCCGCGCCGCGGCGGCCGGCGGGCTGTACCAGGGGTGACCCGCGTGCTCGATCGCGCGGGCGGCATACGCGGCCGCGGCCTCGTCGACGATGCGAGGGATCCCGCCCGGCAACGCGAGCGCCACCGCGGCGTGGCCGAGCTCGTGGAGCACCGCGAACCGCTCGGCCGGCGTGGCGACCCGCGCCGGGATCGCGATGACCACCTCGCGGCGCGGCTCGATCACGAACGTGCGCGGCCGCGCCCCCGGGGCGCGCTCGAAGCGAACCGCCCCGTCGATGCCGTGGCGCGCGCCCAGCGCTTGCCAGGCGCGCTCGATCGCGAGGTCATCGACGACGACCCGGTCGGGCTCGAACCAGCCCGCCACCGCCGGCGGGAGGACGTCCGGATCGGCGCCACCGGCAGCGGGCGGCCGGTCGCGGCCGGCGAGACCGGCGGCGAGGTCGACCACGCTGCCGTGGAGCTGGTGCATGACGTCGACGGCGCGCCGGCCGAACCGGGCGGCCGCCGCGGCGTCGCGCGCCGCCGCGAGCACGGCCAGCGCGTCCCACGTGGGCTCGGCCGCGCGCGCCGCGGTCACCTCCGGATCGGACTCGATCGCGAGCGGCGCCGCCAGCCGCAGCAGCGCCAGCCCGCGGTCGGCGAGCACGGGGTGGGCCAGCGCCGCGCGGGCGGTGGCCAGCGTGGTTGCGCGCTGCAGGGCTTCGGGCGCCGGCGGCGGCGCGACGCCATGGGCGTGGGCACGCGCGAAGCTTCGCAGGTGCGGCGGCAGCTCGCGCGCGAGCTCGGCCTCGATCCGGTCGAGCCGGAGCTCGAGCGCGAGTAGCTCGCAGGCCTCCATCAGCCGCGCGCCGGCTCCGGCGCCGCGATGCCGAGCCGCGCGAGCTCGGCCATCACCAGCTTGAGATCGGCCCACGCGAGGCGCTTCTTGTCGGGATCGCGCAGCAGGTACGCGGGGTGGAACGTCGGCATGATCTTCAGGCTGACCCGGTCGCCGCCGCGTGCATGGTCATGGAACCTGCCGCGCAGCGAGCTGATCGGCGCGTCGATGCCGAGCAGCTGGTTGGCCGCCGGCCGGCCGAGCGCGACGATGATCCGCGGCGCGATCGCCGCGATCTGCTGATCGAGGAACGGCATGCACTGCGCGAGCTCGTCCGACTGCGGGTTGCGGTTGCCCGGCGGCCGGCACTTGGTGGTATTGGCGATGTAGACCGTCGCGCGGGTCCAGCCCATCGCCTCGATCATCTTGTCGAGCAGCTGGCCGGCCGGGCCGACGAACGGCTCGCCGCGGTGGTCCTCCTGCTCGCCCGGCGCCTCGCCGACGAACATCAGCGGCGTATCGGGCGCACCGACGCCGAACACGATCGAGTGCCGGGTCGAGTGCAGCTTGCAGCGGGTGCAGTCACCGAGCTCGGCGCGGACCTCCGCGAGCGTCCGCCGGCCGAGCACGACCGGAGCACGGCCCGCCGGCAGCGCGTCGGGCGGGGCTGCGACGGCGCGGTGCCCGGCGGCGGCGTCCTCGTCGGTCGCGCCGATCGGATCGCGCAGCTCCGGCCTCTCGCGCAGCTCCGGCTGATCCATCCGCTCCGGCGCCGCATCAGCATCCGGCTCGTCCGTCCGCGTGCTCCGCGCAGCGGCTCGCGCCGCGTCCGGCCACGCCTCCACGGCCTCGTCCTCGCGCGACGGCGCGCCGGGCTCTGTGGCGGTTGCCGGCTCCGCCGCGTCGGCCGCCACTTCCGGCCTCGCGCTGGCGCCGCCCGGCGCCGCCCACGCGCCGAGCGTCGCATGGCGCAGCAACCGGCTGCGCAGCTGCCGGGTCAGGTCGAGCAGCTCGCCCGCGAGGTCGTCATCGGCCGTGCCGTCCATGACATCGGTATGCCACCATCGGCGCGCCCGGCTCAACCCGCGGCGCTGCCCTTGGCGATCCCGATCGCCAGCGCTACGACTTCGGCGTTGCCGGCGCCAGTTCCGGCTCCGACGCTGCCGGGGCCGCCGGCGCGGGCTCTTCGTCGGGCTCGGGCTCGGTCACGCCGCCGGGCGCGGCGGCCGGTGGCGCGGTCGGCTTCGGCCCGGTGCCCTCGGGGAACGTCAGGTAGGCGTAGTACATGCCGTCGACCTCGGTCGCCGTGCGCACCGCCGCCTCCTTGGCGTCCCGGGCGCTCTTGAACGTCAGTCGAGCCTCGACGCCGGCCGGACGGGCGCGGCGGTCCTTGGACGCGCGCACCGCGCCGACCGCGCGTGCGACGATCCCCGAGAGCGGGTTGTCGAAGAACCGGGTATCGATCTGCCGCCACGTGTTGTGGCCCAGGCGGGTCAGCCCGAGGTGCACGACCAGGGCGCTGCCCTCGACGCGCTGGCTGACCTCGAACGGTGCGACCGACTGGAAGAACACCTCGGCGCCGCCGTCCCTGGCAGAAAACCCGATCCAGGTCAGCGTCCCGCGCGGCGGTGGCCGCTTCGGCCGCGCCGGTTTGCCAGCGGTATCATGGGGCTGGACTTCGCCAGCACTGACACCACCGTACTGCCCCTCCCTGTGCGGGCCGTTGTCGGCGTACGCCGGCAACGCGAGCAGCAGGATCACCAGAGCGCCTCGCATGTCCAGATCGTACGGGCAGCACGCTCCCGGCGCAAATTCGCGCGTTATGATGCCGCCAATGCGCCAAGTTCGCGGCGTGCTGTTCGTCGACTACGTCCGCATGCTGCGGTCGCAGAAGGCCGTCGACTGGAGCAAGCACCTCGCTCCTGAGGACCTGCGATTCCTCCAGGAACACATAGATCCCGTCCAGTGGTACCCGATGGCGACGTTCGAGCGCATGGGCACGGCGATCCTCACGACGGTGACGCGCGGCGAGCTGTTTCCCGTCCAGCTGTGGGGCCGCTACTCGGCGGCACAGCTCCGCGCGGCGAACCCGACGCTGCTCGCGCCGAACAATCCACCCGAGACGCTGTCGCGGTTCCGCGTGCTGCGCCAGACGTTCTTCGACTTCGACGCGCTCGAGGTCCCGCTGCTCCACGACGACGAGGCCCACATCATCGTGCGCTACCACATGGGGATGCCGGCCGAGGAGGCCGCGTCGTACCAGACCATGGGGTTCTTCGAGGGCCTGCTCGAGCTCGCCGGCGCCAAGGACGTGCGCGCGGTGTTCCAGGACAAGTGCTGGGACGGCGATCCGCGCACCCTGCTGATCATCCGCTGGACCCCGCCGCGCCAGACCGCGTGAAGCACGCCCGGCAGCGCGCGTGAGGGCGCGTGAGGGATGGTCAACGCACGACCGGCCGTACGGGCGGCCTGGCGGGCGGATCGGTGACGAGCATCGGATCGGTCGGCGCGTCGAGCAGCAGCGTCCGCGCCTCGCCGACCACGAACAGAGAGCCGGCGATGACGATCGGCGCCTGGTACGCGGCGGCGATCGCGATCGCCGCCGCAAGGTCCGGTGCCACCGCGACCGCGCCGGCCGCTGCCCCCGGAGCCGCCTCGAACGCCGCCGCGAGCCGCGCCGGATCGAGCGCGCGGTCCTGCTGATAGCGGGTCGCGACCACCGCCCGCACCGAGCCCGCGAGCGCGGCGGCGATCGCCGCGACGTCCTTGTCGGCCGACACCGCGACGATCAGGACCGGCCGCTCGCCGCGCTCGCGCAGCGCCTCGGCCAGCGCCGCCGCGCCGTGCGGGTTGTGCGCGCCATCGAGGATGATCCGCGGCACGCCGGGCGGGGTCGCCGGCGGCTCGAGGATCTCGAACCGGCCCGGGTGACGCACGCGCGCGAGCGCCGAGGCGACGACCGGCAGGCCGAGCGCCCGGATCGCCGCGATCGCCGCGGCGGCGTTGCGCCGCTGGTGCGCGCCCGGCAGGCCGACCGGCGGCACCGCGGCGATCTCCGCGTCGTCGATGACGTGCGGGATCGCACCGGCGGCGCGCGCCGCCGCGACCAGCACCGGCACCGCCTCGGCCACGCCGGAGCCGCCGACGATCGCCGGGCGCCCCGGTTTCCAGATCCCCGCCTTCTCGGCCGCGATCTGCGCGATCGTGTCGCCGAGGATCGCCTCGTGATCGAGCGCGACGCCGGTGACCACGCAGACCGCCGGATCGACCACGTTGGTCGCGTCGAGCCGGCCGCCGAGCCCGACCTCGAGCACGGTGACGTCGACCTCGGCCTCGGCGATCGCCAGCATCGCGATCGCGGTGATCTGCTCGAAGAACGTGAGCTCGTCGCCGCCCGCGGCGTGCACGCGCTCCGCCGCATCGACGATCGCCGGCTCGGCGATCATCGCGCCGCCCAGGGTGATCCGCTCGCGCAGGCACGACAGGTGCGGCGAGGTGTAGGTCGCGACGCGCTGGCCCGCCGCCGCGGCGAGCGCCGCGCTCATCGCCACCGTCGAGCCCTTGCCGTTGGTCCCGCCGACGTGGACGATCGCGCCGAGCCGCCGGTCGGGCGCGCCGAGCCGATCGAGGATCTGGCGCATGCGCTCGAGCCCGAGCACGACGCCGAACCGCCGCGCCGGGATCAGCCGGGCGAGCAGCTGGGCGTAGGTCACGCGTCGCCTCTCAGTCGGTCGCCGGGATCTCGAGGTCCTCGATCACCAGGCCGGTCCGGCGCTCGGGCGCGCGGCCGCGCTCGAACCAGCGCAGCGCACGCCCGAGCGTCGCCTTGAGGTCCTTGCGCGGCACGACCAGATCGACCATGCCGTGCTCGAGCAGGAACTCCGAGCGCTGGAAGCCCGGGGGCAGCTGCTGGCGGATCGTCTGCTCGATGACCCGCGGGCCGGCGAAGCCGATCAGCGCATCGGGCTCGGCGATGATGATGTCGCCCAGCATCGCGACCGACGCCGCCACGCCGCCGGTGGTCGGGTGCAGCAGCACCGACACATAAGGCACCTTGGCCTCGCGCAGCCGGCTGCGCGCCGCCGAGGTCTTGGCCATCTGCATCAGCGACAGCACGCCCTCCTGCATCCGGGCCCCACCCGAGGCGCAGAACATGACGGCAGGTCGGCGGTGGGCCAGCGCACGCTCGAACTGCCGCGTGATCTTCTCGCCGACCACCGAGCCCATCGAGCCCCCCATGAACTCGAATGCGAAGAACCCCGCCTCCACCGGGATGCCGCCGATCGCGGCCGTCCCGGCGCGGTACGCGTCGCCCGGGCCGACCTTGCGCGTCGTGGCCTTGACCTGATCGATGTACTTCTTGCCATCCACCCGGAATCCCAACGGATCGCCGCTCTCCAGGTCGCGATCGTGCTCCTGCCACTGGCCGTCGTCCACGATCAGCTGGATCCGGCCCTCGGTCGGCATCCGGAAGTGGTGCTGGCAGTTGGTGCAAACCCGGAAGTTCGCATCGAGATCCGCCTCGTACAACGTGGTGCTGCAGCGCTCGCATTTGGTCCAGATCCCTTTGGGGACGGACTTTTTCGGCTCGGCAGCCAGACCCTGCGTACGTGACCACCAGGCCATGGCGCGCTAGATACCAGAGGGGCAACCCCCCGTAAAGCCGTGTTGTCTCGAAGCGATGAATTCCCGCCGTCTTTCTCTCGCGACCCGGGCTTGAACCTGGTAAGCAGCATGGGGAAAAATGCGGCCCATTCAGGGGGCATAGAGCACACTTGTCGTGACGGCTCTCGCTCTCTCTGGTTGTGAGGTTTCCGATGTCTTCGGTCTTAATCGTCAATGAAATCAGCACCGAGCGCGAAGAGATCAAGCGCGCACTCGAAGCCGAGGGGTTCACGGTGGTGCAGGCGTCCTCCGCGGCCGAGGCCGTGCGCGAGATCTGGGGCGGATCCTTCCTGGTAGCGATCATTCCAACGCTACTGACCGGGACCACCAGCACCTCGTTGCAGCAGCAGCTCGTCCAGATGGCACCCGAGATCGAGACGCTGATTCACGGCAAGAATGACGAGTTGCCCGCGCTCGTCCGCAAGGTGATCCAGATCCGGGACGGCGAAGCCGCCGCCTGAATCCCGGACGACGCCGCGCGCCGCGCTCAATCGGGCCGAACATCGAAGCTCGCGAGCTCGAGGAACTCCAGCAGCCGCCCGACCTCCGGGACCACGAAGCCCTCGCCCGGGATCCCGGCGTCCGAGGCCAGCAGCACCAGCTGCGCGGCGCGCAGCCGCTCGATGACCTCGTCGACCTCGGCCACGCCGAGCCCCACCCGCTCGGCGATCTCGGCCGCGCGCCGCGGCACGAACACCGCGGTCGCCTGCGCGAGCGGCGGCGCGTCCCGGGCCGCGAGCTGGAGCTGGAGCTGTTCTTCGGCCATGTGCCGCAGGCACTGCGCGACCCGGTGGTTCGCCGTGGGCAGCAGCAGGAGCTCGACGTGCTGGTTGGTGCGCTCGAGCCGCGCGGCCAGGGACTTGGTCAGCCGGAGCGCGATCTCGGGCCGGGCCCGCAGCATCGCCTCGAACGTGGTGCCATCGATCACCAGCAGGCGCGCCGCGCTGCGCGCCACGGCGGTCGCCGACCGCGGCCGGCCGCTCAGGATCGCCATCTCTCCGAAGAACTCGCCGGCGCCGAGCACCGCGAGCACGCGCTCGGACTCGCCGACCCGGCGACGGATCTCGATCTCGCCGGTGATCACGATGTACATGACGTGGCCGGGCTGACCTTCGTCGAACAGCACCGCCCCGGCCGCAAAGTCGCGGGCGAACCGCTCGAGCGCGTCGTTCACCGCGGCATCATCGCATGGTTGCGTGACGCAGGATGTGGAACAGCCCGCGCCCGAGCGCCCGCGGCGCGCGGTGGGCGTCGGCCGCCAGCACGACCTCGTCGCAGCTGAGCCCGAGCTTGACCGCGCGCACCAGCATCTCGACGTCCCAGCCGTCGCCGCGGCTGCTCATGCCGAGCGCGATCAGCGCCGGGAACCGGATCGCACGGACCGGGCCGACCCCCGACCAGCGATGGCGGTACACGGTGTCGATCAGGCCGGTGACCAGCTTCTCGCTCAGCCGCCGCCGGCCGGACTCGACCCCCAGGACCAGCTCGATCGCGCGGTCGGCGAGCGGCGCGATCAGCGCGGCGACCGCGGGCGCGGCGGCCGGGCGATCGCCGGGGACGAACACGACGACGTCGGGCACGCGCGGCAGCGTCGAGAAGTGGGCCTGGGCCCGCAGGCACGCCGCGCCGTAGCCGGCGCTCGGCTCGCGCAGCACCAGCGCCCCGGCGTCGCGCGCGACCTCGGCGGTGCGATCGGTCGACGCGCGGTCCACCACCACCACCGAGCGGATCGCGCGGTGCGGGAGATCGCGGAGCAGCGCACCGAGGCTGGCGGCGTGATCGCGCGCCGGGACCACGACATCGATCACGGGAGGCGCCACTCGCTCCAGCATACCTGGTCGCGCCCCGGCCGGGCGCCGCGCGTTCCCGGTTGTGTGGTACACGGTGCGGCGATGGCGATCACGTACAAGGATGCCGGGGTCGACATCGACGCTGGCGAGTCCCTGGTCGAGCGCATCCGGCCGATGGCGCGATCGACGATGCGGCCGGAGGTGCTCGGCGGGATCGGCGGGTTTGCCGCGCTGTGCCGGATCCCGGCCGGGCTCACCGAGCCGGTGCTGGTCAGTGGCACCGATGGCGTCGGGACCAAGCTCAAGACCGCGCTCGCGGCCGGCCGCCACGACACGATCGGCATCGACCTGGTGGCGATGTGCGTCAACGACGTGCTGGTCACCGGCGCCGATCCGCTGTTCTTCCTCGACTACTTCGCGACCGGCGCGCTCGACGTCGACACCGCCGCGAGCGTGATCGCCGGCATCGCCGAGGGCTGCCGCCAGGCCGGCTGCGCGCTGGTCGGCGGCGAGACCGCCGAGCTCCCCGGGCTCTATCACGGCCGCGACTACGACCTCGCCGGGTTCTGCGTCGGCGTCGTCGAGCGCGCGCAGATCCGGCCGCGCAGCGATCTCGCGGCCGGCGACGCCGTGATCGGCCTGCCGTCGGCGGGCCTGCACTCCAACGGCCACTCGCTGGCCCGCAAGGTCGTGCTCGAGGTGCTCGGGCTGCCGCTCGACGCCACCCCACCCGAGCTCGCGGGGGCCAGCGTCGCCGACGAGCTGCTCCGGCCGACGATCATCTACGCCGGCGCGTTCGCGGCGCTGCGCCAGGCGGGCATCCCGTGGAAGGCGGCCGCGCACATCACCGGCGGCGGCCTGATCGAGAACCCGCCGCGGATCTTCGCCGATGCCGCGCTCGCGATCGAGCTCGACGCGGCGACCTGGCAGGTCCCGCCGATCATGGCGCTGATCGCGCGGGCCGGCGTCGAGCCGCGCGAGATGTACCGCACGTTCAACATGGGCCTGGGCATGGTGATCGCCGTCCCCGCCGCCGCGGCGGCGGACACCGTCGCCGCGCTCGCCACCTGGCAGGCGCGCACGGTCGGCACGATCGTGCCGCGCGCCGGCGGCGAGCCATCGCGGATCGCGGGACGCACCGGCACGCCATGAAGATCGGCGTGCTGGTGTCCGGCACGGGGACCAACCTGCAGGCGCTGCTCGACGCCCAGGCGCGCGGCGAGCTCGCCCCGGCCGAGATCGCGATCGTCGTCTCCAACAAGCGCGACGTGCCGGCGCTGGCGCGCGCCGCCGCGGCCGGCGTCCCGGCCGAGGTCGTCGAGCACAAGGGCCTCGACCGCGCCGAGTTCGAGGCCGGGCTGCACGCCGCGCTCGCGCGCCACGGCGCCGAGGCGATCGTGCTCGCCGGCTTCATGCGGATCCTGACCGCGGGGTTCGTCGATCGCTACCCGCTGCGCATCATCAACACCCACCCGTCGCTGTTGCCGGCGTTCCCCGGGCTCGACGCGCCGGCCCAGGCGCTCGCCCACGGCGCCAAGCTCTCGGGCGTCACGATCCACTTCGTCGACGACAGCCTCGACGGCGGGCCGATCATCGCGCAGGCCGCCGTGCCGGTGCTCGATGACGACGACGCCGGCGCGCTGCACGCGCGGATCCAGCGTGAGGAGCATCGCCTGCTCCCGATCGTCGTCCGGTGCTTGGCGGCGGGTCAGCTGTCGTGCCAAGGTCGGCTCGTGAGGGGACGTGCCGAGTAACTCGTACGACCTGGTGGTGCTCGGGGACGACCTGGCCGCGCTGGTGTGCGCCACGCTGTGCGCGCGGCGCGGCCTGCGCACGCTGATGCTCGGCGACGACCGGCCGGCGCGCTACACGCTCGGGCCGCACCGGCTGCCGGTCGAGCCCGCGTCGTGGCCGACCAGCCCCGGCTCGGCGGGCGAGCGCGTGCTCAAGGAGCTCCACGCCGAGCTCGCGCTGCGCCGCAAGCTGCGCGAGCCCAAGATCGCCGCCCAGCTGGTCGCGCCCGAGCTGCGGATCGATCTCGGCGCGGATCGCCTCGCGCCCGAGATCGAGCGCGAGGTCGGCGCGAGCGCCGCGGCGTGGCTCGCGCTGTGGGACCGCGCCGGCGAGGTCGCTCGGCTGCTCGATCCGGCGCTGTCCGCGGACCACGCGTTCCCCGGCGTCGGGTTCTTCGAGAAGCGCGAGCTCGCCCGGATCACCGAGCACGCAGCCGACGCCGCGCGCGCGTGGTGGGCCGACGCCGAGCGCGATCCCAACGCCGCGCGGTGGCGCCAGCTCGCCGTGATCGCGCTGCGCCATCCCGCGCCCGCACCGATCGCGATCGCCCGTGCAGTCGACGCCTGGCGCACCGGCCCGGCTGCGCTGCGCGGCGATGGCGACGCGCTTCGCGATCTCTTGACCGAGAAGCTGACCACCGCCGGCGGCGAGGTCCGCGCCGGCAAGGTCACCGAGCTCGGGGTGTCCTGGGGCAAGATCACGAGCCTCACCCTGCACAACGGCGACGAGATCGGCGCCGGCCAGGTCGTGTCGAGCCGTCCGCCGGGCGAGCTCGCCCAGCTGCTCGGCAAGAAGGCGCCGCGGCGGCTCGCCGAGCTCGCCGACTCGGTCGCGCTCGTCGGGCTGCGCTACACGCTCAACATCGTGCTCGACGAGGCCGGGCTGCCCGAGCACATGGCGCCGACCGTCGCGGTGATCGCCGCGCCCGATCGCGATCCGGTCGGCGATGCCGCGTTCTCGATCCACCTGGGCGAGACCGACGATGCCGGCCGCGTGGTCGCGACGATCGCCGCGATCCTGCCCTGCGACGGGCCGATCGATCCCGACCACCTGCCGGCGAAGTGCACGGCGCTGCGCGCCGCGCTGTGGCAGCGGCTCGGCGAGGTGATGCCGTTCTTCGAGCGCCACCTCGTGCTGGCCCACTCGCCGTTCGAGGCCACGCCACCCCAGGCGCCCGGTGGCCGCGGCAGCTACGACGTGCCGCGCAACCTGCCGCTCGCGATGGCGCCGATCTGGCGCGGCGAGCTCGCCCAGACCGCCGAGACCGGCGCGCTGCCCTACGCGACCGGCGTCAAGCACCTCACCTTCACCGGCGATCAGGTGCTGCCCTACCTCGGCGTCGAGGGCGCCCTGGCCGCCGGTTGGAGCGCCGCCAAGGTCGCCTGCGCGATCGCGGGCAAGAAGAAGGACTACCTGCGCGACGAGGTCGTCGGCGCCGCGTAGCCCGGCCGGTCACGCGCACATCACGGTCACGCTGTGGGTGTGGCCCGAGTCTCGGGTCGAGATCATCATGATCGCCGTGTTGCCCTTGAGCGCGGTGAACATCGCGGCCGTGACGGTGAGGCTGTGGGTGTGGTCGGCGGTGCCGTGGATGTCGTAGGTCTTGCTGGTCCCTGCGGTGACGTCGGCCTTGCTCACCACCAGGACGTGGCCGTGGTTGGCCGCGATCGTGCTGGAGGTGCCGTTCATCGTGCAGCTGGTGGCGTGGGCGGCGTCCGATGACGATCGAGCGTCGGACGGCGGCAGGGCCGCGTCCGGGTCACCGGGGTCGGTGCCGCGGCCGCTGCTGTCGCTGCCGCAACCCACGATGAACACGGCACCGGCGAGACCCGCGGTCCCGCCGAGCAGCCGTCCCAGGAACTCCTTGCGTGTGATCTTCATGTACGACTCCGTCTGCGTGGTTCGTACGTTGGAGGGCCGCCCGCCGGCTGAATCGCACTCCACCGGCTGGCCATGGCTGGCCAGGCCTCACCAGGTCCTGGCATGCCTACCCGCGCGGACAGGCGCCGTTCGGCGACATGGCCCTACCGGGGCAGAAGCGGCTTCGCGGGCCCGGCTAGGCCAGCCGCGGCAGGCCGAGCCGGTCCGCGAGATCGGCGTCGCGGATCACGAAGATCGCCACGTCGATCAGCGCGACCTCGGGCGCGGCGCGCAGCATCGGCGCGGCGCCGCGCGCGCGGGCCTCGAACAGCAGCGCGGCGCGGTCGGGCTCGCCGTGCGCGGCGAGGATCGCGCCACCGATGCGCGCGAGGCAGCGCTCGGCGACCGCGATCAGCGGCTCGTCGCCCTCGGAGACCGCGACGCACGGCCCGAGCAGCGCGACCGGCCCGGGCTCGCCGACCACGACGCCGGTCAGCGGCGGCAGCTCGTCGAGCACGCGCAGCACCAGCGGCGCCAGGGCGACCCGCGAGCCGGCGTACTGGGCGACGCCGCGGACCGCGAGCTCGCCACGCCCGAGCGCCTCGTCCCACTGGCGATCGAGCACGCGGGCCACGTCGACCGGCGCGACGCCGCGCTCGCCGCACAGGTGCGCGCCGTAGAGCAGGACGAGCGCGGGATGCAGCGCGCGAGCGAGATCGAAGCGCTCGATCACGGCGTCGATCGCGGGCACGGCGGGGACCTGATAGTCGATCGCGCCCGCGAAGATCGCGTGCGACCAGGCGACCACCTCGTCGCGCCACGACGCGCGCGCGTCGCTGCGCGCCGGGCCGCCGGCCGCACGGCCGATGCGCGGTGCCGACGCGACCGGATCGATACGCGGCTTGTCGTGACGCACGAGGTCGCGCCACGCCGAGAACCGCTCGCTGACCGACGGCGCTGGCCGCGCGGCCGGCGTCGCGGACCTCGATGGCCCCGCGGGCGGTGGCTGCCGAAACGGCATCGCCGGCGTACCCGGCGCGGCGGGCGCGGCGGGCGCGGCGGGCGATCGCGCGGGGGACCACCCGGCCGACGACGCCGGCGCGGCAGCGAACCCCGGCGGCGGCGACGGCGACTGCGGCGGTGCGGCGGCCGACGCCGGCGACAGCGCCGGCTCGAACGGCGGCGGCGCTCGATCGAGCGGGATCCCCGGCTGCGAGCCGGTCTCCGGCTCGGCGTTGGCAGCGGCATCGCCGTCGCGGTCCCCCGGCGGCTGGCCACGCGCGGCGCCGGACGGCTCGCTGTCGAGCTCGCGGCCGTCGAGCGCGACCAGCGCGACCGGGCGCCGGGTCTGGGCGGCGAGCACGCCGACCATCCGGCCGACCACCAGCCCGACCGACTCGGTGCGATCGATGCCGTCGAGCTCGATCGTGCGGATCCGGGTCCGGCCATCGAGGTCGATGACGTACAGCCGGCCGGTCTCGGCGCCGATGCAGGCGATCAGGTCGCTGCGCGGGTGGCTGGTGATCGACGCGATCGGCTCGGGCAGATCGTGCGCCTTGGGCTGGCCGCGGTTGACCAGCGGGATGACATCGATCCGCGCCGGCTCCTGCTGGGTCGTCATCCACACCACGCGCTCGCTGCCGCCGACCGCGGTGATCGCCGCGGCGCGCGGCAGGCGCAGCCGGCGCTTGGGGATCCGGCTCTGCGGATCCCACTCCTCGATCGATCCGGAGAGCGCGACGACGAACTGGCCGGCCGCCGCGCCCGCCGCGACCGGCACGCTGCGGGTCGGAAACTGGTACGGCGTCAGGTGGGTCTCGCTCGCGACCAGCACGGCCGCGCCGAGCGCCCCGAGCACCAGGCCCGCGGCGCCCACGGTCGCGTACAGCCGCATCGGCGACTCGAGCCGGATCTCGGCGATCGTGCGCGGACCGTACGGATCGAGCAGGTGCGCGGTGCTGTGCGCCGCGTAGCGCGATAGCACGAGCAGCCGCGGCGGCGTGCCGAGCCACGCGACCTCGCTCGCCGCCGCCTCGGGATCGACGCCGATCTCGGCGAACGCCGCGCCGCTCGGGATCTCGAGGATCGTGACCCGCGACGACTCCGAGATCGTCGCGAGCGTGCCGTCGGCCGCCACCGCCACGCGGGGCAGCTCGACCGGCGTGAACCCGCCGGCCTGTGACGCGGAGCGCGCGACCATGGCTGGATCTAACCCCGCTTCGGTCACGGCGACCACCGCGGCGGCGCGCGTTTGTCGCCGCTTTCCGCCGCGCGGGCCAGCCCGCCGGCTCAGCTCAGCTCAGGGGTTGAACCAGGTGTGGTGCTCGAGGTCGATATGGACCCAGCTCACGTTGTTCTCGCCCGCGCCCGGATACAGGTCCTTGTGGCTCTTGAGGTCCTTGCGGACCGCCTCGGCGGTGATGCCGTTCATGTGGAAGTCGGTCGCGGTGCCGCGCAGGTGCGCCGAGTTGCCGGCGCCGCCGATCTGCTTGTTGTACGCCGGCGGCCGCAGCCAGCAGTGAACGTGGATCGACTTACCGAAGTGGTTACTGACCTTCTGGAGCGCGGCGGCCTGCTTCTCGATGTTGGCCAGGACGGTGTCCATCGAGGTGTTGGTGACGTCGCTCGGCTTGGCGTGGCGCCCCCACGACGGCAGGTACAGCGCGTCGTGCCAGGTCAGCGACGAGCCGGGGATCGCCGTGTTGAAGTTCCGCGCGATCGCCTCGTAGTTCGGGTGCTCCTTGCCGTCGCCCGCGTGCTTGTCCGGCTGCTCTTGCTTGCCGTCGCCCTTGTCCTTGGAGCCGTCCGGGGTCGCCTGCTTGTCCTTGTCCTTGTCGTGCGCCGGCGCCTGGATCTTATGGCTGTCGCCGAACAGGTGCTTCTCGGTGGCCTGGTTGTTCGAGATCAGGCCGTCGGGATGCGGCAGGAAGCCGCGCTGGAAGGCCTCGATCGCTTGGATCGTGTGCGGGCCGACGTCGCCGTCGACGCCCTGCGGATCGACGCCGCGCTCGGTCAGCCGGGTCTGCACCGCGATCACGTCGGGCCGGTGGTTGACGCCGCCGCGCCCGACCGACTGCTTGATGCCGCCGGCCGCGACCGACGGCTTGGCCGGATCGTGCGGCTTCTCGTCGGTCTTGGGCTCGGGCTTGGCCTCGTTCGTGGTATCGGTCTCGCCGCCGGCCCCGAACGGATCGTGGCTGTCGACGTAGTCCATCTTCGCCTTGATCTCGGCGGTGTAGTCGTGGCTGACCGTCTTGCCCGACTTGTCCTTGAACGTGCTGATCATCTGCGCGTTCGGTCCGCCGCGGCGCAGCGCCGAGATCGCGCTGCCCTCGCCGGCGTTGTACGCGTAGAGCACCGCGCGCCAGCGGTGGGCCTCGTCCATCTGCTCCCAGGTCTTGGCGACGCCGCCCTTGATCGACCGGGCCTTGGCGAGCATGGTCTGCGCGCCCGCGGTCAGGTTGGCCTTGGCATCGCGCCACTTGCTGTGCTGGATGTTGTACTCGACGCCCTGCGAGTTATCCCAGCCGATCGACTTGGCCACGCCCGGATCGAGCTTCCCCTTGTACGGCGTGATCTGCATGATCCCGAGGCCGTTGTCGAAGCTGCGGGCGGTCAGCGGATCCTTGTTCGCCGCCTCCTGCATCGCGGTGGCGAGCAGGATCTCGGGGCGGAAGTGCAGCCCGAGCGGGGTGAACTGCCCCGCGAGCTCGTGCGCCACCTGCACCATCTCGTCGTAGAACGGCGCGAGCAGGTTCTCCTTCTTGCCCAGCGCGTCCTTGCCGCCGGGGCTGTGATTGAGCTTTCCCTGACCCGCCGCCTCCGCGTGCTGCTCGACCTTGGGACGCTGCTGCTCGTCCTGGGTCTCGGTCTCCTGCGCTGCTTGCTGTCGTTCCATCGCCGGCCTCGCGTACGCGACCCGACTTCGAGCGAAGTCAGGCCGTCAGAGGGTGGTTACCTTGTGTACTCGTACGGCAAAGCTTGCCCGTGGCTTCCCACGATCGTGGGAACACGGCCGTGGGAAGCGACGCGCTGTGCGCTCGGTAACAACCGCCGCGATCCGCGGCAGTGCTGATCTAGATCAGGCTGTATGGCGGGCCACGATCGGGCGCGTTCACAGCTTGCCCATCTCCTCCCACTCGAGCGCCGCGGCCTTCTCGAGCAGCACCTGGGAGATCACCTTGTCCTCGGAGGTCGCGGCCAGGTACGCGGCGCGCATCGCGGCGTTCTTGATGTAGCCGCCGGTCATCTGGAACCGCTCGGCGAGCCGGCGGAAGTCGACCTCCTCGCCCAGCGGCGCGGCCGACGGGATCATCGAGCGCCACAAGAGCTCGCGCTCGTGGACCTCGGGCGTCGGGAACTCGATCCGGAACCGCAGGCGGCGGCGGAACGCCTCGTCGATCGAGGTGTCGCGGTTCGTGGTGAGCAGCACGATGCCCTCGAATGCCTCGATCCGCTGCAGCAGGTAGTTGGTCTCGAGGTTGGCGTACCGATCGTTGGACGAGCGGACCTCGGTGCGCTTGCCGAACAGCGAGTCGGCCTCGTCGAACAACAGGATCGCGCGCGCGTTCTTGGCCTCGTCGAACGCGAGGCCGAGGTTCTTCTCGGTCTCGCCGACCCACTTGGACACCACGCGCGACAGGTCGACGCGGAACAGCTCGAGCCCGAGCTCCTTGGCGATCAGCCCCGCGATCATCGTCTTGCCGGTGCCGGGCGCGCCGGAGAACAGCGCCGACAGGCCGCGGCCGTAGCTGAACCGGCGGCTGAACCCCCACTGGTCCATCACGACCTTCTCGTACTGCACGACCGAGAGCAGCTCGATGATGCGGTCGACGATGTCCTCGCGCAGCACGATGTCGTCCCACTCGACGGTCGTGGTGATGACGTCGGCGACGTCCTTGAGCCGGTGGCGCAGCCGGCCGCGCACCGCGTCGGTCATGTGCGCGAGGGTCACCGGCGCGCCCTCGCGGGTCGCCGCGATGATCGCCGCGCCGGCGGCCTCGCCGATGTCGCCCGGCGTGAGGTGATAGCGCCGGACCAGGAGCTCGGGCTGGAGATCGGGCGCGCGCGGCACGCTCGGCGGCAGGGCGCGATGCCACAGCCGCAGCTGCTCGGTCTCGGTCGGCATGTCGAGGCGCAGGAGCTGGGTCCCGGGCGCCATCCGCAACAGGTCGGCGGCCTCGCCGCGCGTGGTCAGCACCACCCACGACCGGCCGTCGGCCATCGCGCCGGCGATCGCGTGGCGCAGGCCGGCGCGGCGGTCCTCGAGCAGGACCTCGGCGTGGCGCACCAGCAGGACGGCGTCGTGCAGGCAGGCCTCGCGCACGATGTCCTGGATCGTGTCGAGCGGGTCGGCCGCGAACACCAGCGCGTGGAGGTCGAGCTCGAGCACGACCAGGCCGCGCACGCCGGCCGCGTGGGCGACCGCCGTGGTCTTGCCCGACAGCGACGGCCCGGCGACCACGGTCGGCTGGCGCTCGCTGGCCCCGGCGGCGCGGAACAGCACGCGGTCGAGCAGCGACGCGGTCGCGTCATCGAAGCTCGCGCCCTCGACCCCGCGCAACAGCCGCGTGCTGCGCTCGAACCGTGCGCCCTCGAAGTGGGTCTCGCCGCGCAGCCAGCGCACCACGCGGTCGGGCACCGTGACCGGCGCGAGCAGCAGCGGCCCCTCGGGCTGCCAGCCGCGCGGTGCGCCGAGCCGGATCAGCCGGTAACGGACCAGCGGCGATAGCTCGCCGAGCTCGCCGAGCAGGATCCGCAGGTCGACCGGATCCTCGGTCAACACGCTGCACAGAAACCCGACCTCGCACTGCGGCCGATCCGCGTTGAGCTCGGCGATCGCGTGCGCGATCGCGAGGTCGAGCCCGGGCGCGGCGGCGCCGATCAGGAACTGGATCGCCAGGTCGCTCAGCCCGAACCGGCGCTGGAGCTGCACGATCGGCAGCGCCGCCGGATCGGACAGCGCGACCCGGGCCTCGATCCGCGCCTCGAGCTCGGCGAGCCGGCGCTCGGTCGCGAACAGCCGGCCGGCCGCGTCGAGCTGCCCCGGATCGCGCTGGTAGCGATGGCGCTCGAGCCGGCCGGCGAACCGGCGCAGCAACAGCTGGAGGTGGTCGGCCGGATCGAACAGCGGGACCCGCTCGTCGGCGTCGGCCGGATCGTCGCCGTGGTCATCGGGGTCGTCGCCCGGTTCGAGCGGCTGCGGCGGAGCGGGTGGCGCACCGCCGCCGCCATCGAGCGCGCTGGATGACATGACCTCGTCCGCAAACGGATCCCCTGGCGACATCGCGGCCGGGATTGTAGCCGGAATCCATGTGGCCGGAATCGTCGCCGTGGGCGGGGACGGAAGCGGGGCCGTGACCGGGGCCGACGCGGGCCGACGCGGGCCGACGCGGGCCGACGCGGGCCGACGCGGGCCGACGCGGGCCGACGCGGGGCCGAAGCGGGGCCGACGCGCGCCCGACGCCTCCGACCCGGTCACGGCCGGGTCACGGCCGGGTGGCGATCCGGGCGAAGCACGCGCGGGTCCTGACCTCGGCCTCGTGCAGCGCGGCGACGCCGTGCGCCTTGCTCGGCTCGGCGCCGAGGCAGGCATCGATCCGGTTCCACGCCTTCATCCGCGCGTCCTCGGTCTTCATCACCGCGGCGCCGCGCGCGGCGACCCGGTCGCGGGCGGCGCGGTCGGCGATCGCCTGCTCGAGCCGGTCGCGCGCCTCGATCGTCTTCTGGTGGTCCTCGCACAGCGCCTGGGCCTCGCGCGCGGCGTCGGCCGCGGCGAGCCGGGCGGCGCGGTCGACCTGGGTGCGGTAGCCGCCGCGCACCGTCTCGGGCGCACACCCGACCGGCTCGGCCGGCGGCGGCACGAGCGTCGCGAGCGCCGCGTCGCCGTCGCGCGCGAAGCTGCAGCGATCGAGATCGACCGCGTAATCCGGATCGGCGCCGCCCTCGGAGGCGTGGCGCAGGATCAGCTTGCGGTCGTCGAGCAGCAGGTCGACGAACAGCGCCGATGGCGCCACGTCCCGGGCGCGCGGCGGCTTGCGCTCGACGGTGCGGACGTCCTCGACGGTGAGCGTGCGGGTCCTGGCGCCGAGCCGCGACAGGCCGACGTTCGCGGTGAAGCCCCAGCGCTCGCCGGCGGTGGCGATCACGGCGTGCAGCGTGGCCGGGCCGCCGTTTACGCCCGGCACCAGCTCGATCGCGCTGTCGCCGCACTTCGCGAGCGGGGTCGCGGTCGGCGCGGCGCGCGCGACCGGGCCGATCGATATCGCAGCCGCCGCGATCACCGCGGCCCGGACCCACCGACGCTTGGCATGCCTCATCGCGGCTGGTTCTAGCACCGCGCCGCCGGGAGTTCACACCGGCGGCCGCCGCGGTGCGACGCGCATCACCGCCGCGGCGTCCCGTGTGCCCGCGGCTAGCCCGCATAATTCACCACGACGTCGAGCGAGACCAAGCGGCGCGAGGCAGATCGGGGCGCACGCCCGGAAGCGCAGCGAGGATAGTACTGGACGTACTTGACGAGCGAGAACCGGCCGTACGCCACGAGATGCCCGCGCCGCGACGGTCGCAGCCGGCGGCGTGATGAATTATGCGGGCTAGGCCGAGACCGACCCGCGCGCCCCGGCGCGGCGCAGCTCGCGCACGCCGATGCGCAGCCGCCGGCGCAGCAGCGTGCGCAGCGTCGAGCCGTCGCCGTAGCCGACCGCACCGGCGATCTCGTCGACGCTGCCCTGGGTGACGCGCAGGAGGTGGACCGCGCGCTCGAGCCGCAGGTCCTGGACGAACGCGACCGGCGGCTTGCCGAGCACGGCGCGGATCCGGCGCTGCAGCGTGCGCTCGCTCGAGCCGACCGCGCGCGCGGCGCTGGCGAGCGCGAACGGCTCGGCCAGGTGGCCGCGGATCCAGACCTCGAAGCGCTTGACCAGCTCGTCGTCATGCGCGACGTGCTCGGGCACGACGAACGCGGCCTGCGACGGCCGGTCGTCGATCAGGAGGTAGCGCGCGACCAGGCTCGCCAGGTTCGGGCTGCGCTCCCGGATCACCGCGAGCGCCAGATCGAGGTGCGCGAGCGCGGCGCCCGCGGTCAGGACCTGACGATCGATCACGAGCATCGACGCCTCCTCGAGCGCGACCGCGGGGAACTCGCGGCGAAACGTCGGGCCGAGCCACCAGCTGGTCGTGGCGCGGCGGCCGTCGAGCACGGCCGCGCGACCGAGCACGAAGGTCGCCGTGCACGCCGCCGCGAGTCGCACGCCGCGGGCATGCCAGCGCTGCACCAGGCCGATCACCTCGGCGACGTCCGGTCGCCCGAGCGCCGCGATGATCGTCTCGGGCCGCTTGCAGGCCAGTGCCGGGACGATCACCAGATCCGGCGCGCGCCGCGGCAGCGCCGCGAGCGGGACCGCGAGGCCATGGTGGGTGTGGACCTCCGCGCGCGGCGACACCACGGACACCTCGTAGTGATCCGCGTCGGGGCCGGCGAGCTCGTTGGCGGTCTCGAACGTGTCGAGCACCGAGGTCAGCCCGGTGTCGAACACGTCATCCACGACGAGCACCGCGATCCTCATGGCGCAAACGATATCATAGGTGTCGTTTGCGCCACTGGTGAACCGATGCCGCGCGGCCTAGTCTGGCCCGCGTAACCACTTCCAAGGAGAAACTCGATGTCCATCAAGCTCGGAATCCTCGCACTGCTCGAAGCCAAGCCCGGCAAGGAGGAGGTCCTCGCCGATCTCCTGCGCAGCGCCCAGGCCCTCGCCGCCCAGGAGTCCTCCACCGTGGTGTGGTACGCGTTCCGCGCCGGCCCCCACAGCTTCGGCATCTTCGACGCCTTCGCCGACGAGGCGGGGCGCAACGCCCACCTCCAGGGCCGGATCGCCGCGGCGCTCCTGGGCCGCGCCGATGAGCTATTGTCGTCGCCACCCGACATCCGCAAGGTGGACGTGCTCGCGGCCAAGTAGGCCGGTGGCCAGGCAGCCCTCCCCAATTGTACTGAAGACGCGACAATCCGGTCGACAATTGTCGCGTCTTGCTTACAATGGCGCGAATGGGTTGGCAGCGCGATCATCGCGGCGAGGGTTGGCTCGCCCTGAGCGGTCTCCTCGGCGCCGGCCTGGCGCTTCCGCTCGCGCGGGGTGCCTGGCACGGGCCGGAGTTTGCCGCGACGCTCGCGGTCTCGGCGATCGCGTTGCTCGCCGGTCAACGCTGGGCGATCGCGGCGATCGTGATCGCCGAGCTTTGCCTGCTGCCCACCGTGTGGCCGCGCGCCGTGCTCGAACCCGGCGGGATCTCGCGGCTGATCGCGTTCGCGACGCTGACCGCGATCGTTCCGGGGATGCTGGCGATGCCGCGGGCCGCCGTGGCGCTGGTCGGCATGACCGGGCACGGCGCCACGGAGCGGAGGTGTCGCCGCATGCACCTCGGCCTGGTCGCGCTCGGCGTCTTCGCCGTGCTCGTGCCGCTGTTCTGACCGGAGCGTGAGCCGATCCGTACGGAACAGGGCACCGTCGCATGTGACATAGCGACGTCCGGTCCTCGATCCCGGATCACCGGCGGTGAGCAGATACTGCCAGAGGGCCATCGCATGACCTGACCCATCTCCGGCACAGTCGTAGTAGTGGTCTCACCTGGCCACCTCTTGATGGTGTTGGTGTTTAGCCGAGGTAGGTGTCATGGATCCCAGATCTCACGGCAACGAGGTTCTGAGCACCGCAGCGGCTCCGCCGCGAGGTGAGCGCCGCGCCCTGGCCCGGCGCCGCCGCCACCGCCGGGACGCCTGGCTCGCCGCGACGGCGATGGTCGGCGCGCTGCTCGCGCTGCCGCTGGCGCAGAGCGCGTGGCACGGCTCGGAGGTCGCGGCGGTGCTCGCGATCGCCGCAACGGCGCAGTTCGCGGGGCATCGCTGGGCGATCGCGGTGATCGTGATCGCCGAGCTGTTCCTGTTGCCGACGGTGTGGCCGCGGGCGTTCCTCGAGGGCGAGCTCGACTCCCGGATCGTCGCGCTGCTGACCCTGGTCGCGATGGTGCCGAGCCTCCTGGCGATGCGGCGCGCCGCGGCGGTGCTGGTCGCGCTGACCGGCCGGCGGCGTCCGCGCCAGATGCGGCGATGGATCCACGCCGGCCTGCTGGTGAGCTGCGGCATCGCGATCGCGCTGCCGTGGATCTGATCTAGAACTGGCGCGGCGCGCTCAGCCGACCCAGGCGCGCGCGTTGTAGAACAGCTGCATCCACGGGCTGTCGTCGCCCCGATCGCCCCATTCCGGCGGGTGCCACGACAGCTGCGCGGTGCGAAATACCCGCTCCGGGTGCGGCATCACGATCGTGATCCGGCCATCGCGGCTGGTCAGCGCGGCGATGCCGCCGGGCGAGCCGTTCGGGTTCGCCGGGTAGCTCGCCGCGACCCGGCCGTGGCCATCGACGAACCGGGCGGCGACCATGCCCGCGGCTTCGAGCGCGGCGAGCCCGGGGGCCTCGAGCTCGGCCCTGCCCTCGCCGTGCGCGGTCGCGACCGGGATCCGCGAGCCCGCCATGCCGCGGAGCAGGATCGACGGGCCGGGCTCGATCCGCAGCAGCGCGAGGCGGGCCTCGAACTGCTCGGAGCGGTTGCGCACGAACCGCGGCCAGCCCGCGGCGCCCGGCAGCTGATCGGCGAGCTCGGCGAGCGCCTGGCAGCCGTTGCACACGCCGAGCATGAACGTGTCGCCGCGCGCGGTGAACCGGGCGAGCGCGTCGCGGGCACGCGCGTTGTGGCGGAACGTGGCGGCCCAGCCGCGGCCCGCGCCGAGCACGTCGCCGAACGAGAACCCGCCGCACGCGACCGCGCCGCGGCAGTCCGACAGGTCGGCGCGGCCGGCGACGAGATCGGTCATGTGGATGTCGATCGCGTCGAACCCGGCGCGGGTGAACGCGGCGGCCATCTCGATCTGGCCGTTGACCCCCTGCTCGCGCAGGATCGCGACCCGCGGCCGTGCCCCGGTGTGGATCATCGGCGCTTCGATCCGGAACGTGAGCTCGGCGGTGAGCCCCGGCGCGTCGGGATCCAGGCGTGCGGCGTGGTCCTCGGCGGCGCACGCCGGATCGTCGCGCAGCCGCGCGATCTGGTGGCTGACGTGCGACCACCGGGCGCGCAGCGCGCCGCGCGCGGCGTCGATCACGCGGCGGCCGCCGTGGGAGATCACGATGCGATCGCCGGCGACGGCGCGGCCGATCGGGTGGACGAGCGCGCCGGCCGCCGCGAGCCGCGTGCGTACGTGGTCGACGTCGCGGGCGGCGACCTCGACGATCGCCCCGAGCTCCTCGCTGAACAGCGCCGCGAACGGATCGGCCGCGACCGCCGTGGTATCGAGCTCGAGGCCCAGGCCGGCCGCGAACGCCATCTCGAGCGCCGTGACGGCCAGGCCACCGTCGGAGCGGTCGTGGTACGCGGCGAGCCTGCGCTCGGCGACGAGCTCCTGGAGCGCGCCGTAGGTCGCGGCGAGCCGCCGCGGGTCGTCGAGATCCGGCGGGACGTCGCCGAGCTGGCCGAACACCTGGGCCAGGCACGAGCCGCCGAGCCGCGCCTTGCCGCCGCCGAGATCGATCAGCAGCAGCGCGCGATCGCCGCCGCGCAGCTCCGGCGTCACCGCGAGCCGGACGTCGTTGACCGGGCCGAACGCGGTGACCACCAGCGTCACCGGCGACACCACCGTGCGGGTCGCACCGCCGGCGCGCCACACCGTGCGCATCGCCATCGAGTCCTTGCCGACCGGGATCGCGACGCCGAGCGCGACGGCGCAGTCGCTGGCGGCCTGCACCGCGTCGTGCAGCCTCGCGTCCTCGCCCGGGTGCCCGGCCGCCGCCATCCAGTTGCACGACAGCTTGATCCGCGGCAGCGGGCCGATCGGCGCGGCGGCGAGGTTGGTGATCGCCTCGGCGATCGCCATGCGCGACGCGGCCGCGGCGTCGAGCAGCGCGATCGGCGGCCGCTCGCCGATCGCCATGACCTCGCCGGCGGTGGTGTCGAAGCCGGCCAGGGTCAGCGCGCAGTCCGCGACCGGCACCTGGAACCGGCCGACCATCGGATCGCGCGCGATCAGGCCGCCGACCGTGCGATCGCCGATCGTGACCAGGAAGCTCTTGTCGGCGACGGCCGGCAGGCCGAGCACGCGATCGAGCGCCTCGGCGACGCTCGCACCGCCGAGCTCGAGCGCCGTGCGCCGCGGCCAGACCGGCTCGGTGCGGCGCACCATGCGCGGCGGCTTGCCGAGCACGACCTCGAGCGGCAGGTCGATCGGCGGCTGCGGCTGCGCCGGGGCCGCGGCGTCGCTGACCACGAGCCGGCCGTCCGCCGTCGCGGTGCCGAGCTGGGCCCACGGTGCGCGCTCCCGGGCGCACAGCGCCGCGAGCTCGCCGACCCGGTCCGGCGCGATCGCCAGGACGTAGCGCTCCTGGGCCTCGTTGCACCACAGCTCGAGCGGCGACAGGTCGGGCTCGCCGGTCGGGATCGCCCGCAGCTCGAGCCGAGCACCGAGCCCCGCGTCGTGCACCAGCTCGGGCAGCGCGTTCGATAGCCCGCCGGCCCCGACATCGTGGATCGACAGGATCGGGTTGGCGTCGCCCATCGCCCAGCAGCGGTCGATCACCTCCTGGCAGCGGCGCTGGATCTCGGGGTTGTCGCGCTGGACCGACGCGAAGTCGAGATCCTCGGCCGACGCGCCCTGCGCCAGCGACGACGCGGCGCCGCCGCCCAGGCCGATCAGGAACGCCGGGCCGCCGAGCACGATCAGCGCCGCGCCCTCGGGCACCGGCGCCTTGGCGACGTGGCCCGGGCGGATCGCGCCGATCCCACCGGCGAGCATCACCGGCTTGTGATAGCCGCGGGCGACCGGGCCGCCGGCATCGCGGGCGTCGGGCCCCTCGGGACGCGCGTGCTCGAACGTCCGGAAGTAGCCGAGCACGGCGGGCCGACCGAACTCGTTGTTGAACGCGGCGCCGCCGAGCGGGCCGTCGGTCATGATCTCGAGCGCGGTCGCGATCCGGTCCGGCGAGCCGATCCAGCGCTCGACGGGCGGCTCCCAGGGTTCGAGCGCGCCGGGCAGCCGCAGGTCCGAGACCGTGAAGCCGACCAGGCCGGCCTTGGGCTTGCC
>DASWRS010000003.1:0-6919 GCA_036403075.1 Kofleriaceae bacterium | reverse complement strand
CCGTACCTCGGGTTCCAGGGCTTCGCGTTCGTCGCCGCGCGGCTGCAGGCGCAGCTCGCCGAGCACACCCGCACCGAGGAGCGGCTGCGGATCGCGCGCGAGCTCCACGACGCGCTCGGCCACCACCTGACCGCGATGTCGCTCAGCCTCGAGGTCGCCGCCCACCACAGCTCGGGCGAGGCCCGTGACAACGTGCGCGTCGCGCAGTCGCTCGCCCGGCTGTTGCTCGGCGACGTCCGCGAGCTGGCGTACTCGATGAAGCAGGGCCGCGCGACCGACATCTTCGAGGGCCTGGCGCGGCTGTCCGAGATCGTGCCGGCGCCGGCGGTGCACGTCGAGGTCGAGCCCGGCGTCCGGGTCGGCGATCCGCGCAGCTCGCACGCGCTGCTGCGCTGCGCCCAGGAGTTCGTCACCAACTCGATCCGCCACGCCGGGGCGCGCAACGTGTGGATCGCGCTCCGCGCCGGCGCGGCCGAGCTCGAGCTGACCGCGCGCGACGACGGCGTCGGCACCCGCGAGCTGCGCCCGGGCGGCGGGCTGTCCGGGATGCGCGAGCGGCTCGAGGAGCTCGGCGGCACGCTCGCGGTCGATGTCGGGGATGCCGGGTTCGCGCTGCGCGCCACGGTCCCGGCATGATCCGCGTGGTCCTCGCCGACGACGAGCGCCTGATCCGGCACGGCCTGCGCAAGCTGCTCGAGCTCGACGGCGCGATCGAGGTGATCGGCGAGGCCGCCGACGGCGACGAGCTCCTGGCGCTGGTGCCCGGCCTTGCGATCGACGTGCTGCTGCTCGACGTCCGCATGCCGCGGCGCTCGGGGCTCGAGGTCCTCGACGAGCTCGGCGACCGGCGCCCGCCGACCCTGGTGCTGACCACGTTCGACGACGCCGAGCTCTTGCTCGCCGCGGTCCGCGCCGGGGCGCGCGGCTTCCTCAACAAGGACGTCTCGCTCGACGAGCTGGTCGCGGCGATCCGCGCGGTGGCGCGCGGCGACACCTGGTTCCAGCCGGCGCTGACCGCGTCGCTGCGGCGCGGCGTCGAGGCGCGCGGGCGGGGCGCGCCGGCGGCCGAGCGGCTGACCGACCGCGAGCGCGACGTGCTCCGGCTGATGGCCGGCGGCTACAGCAACCGCGAGATCGGCGACGTGCTCGACACCGCCGAGGGCACGGTGAAGAACCAGGTGTCGAGCATCCTGGCCAAGCTCGGCGTCCGCGATCGCACCCGCGCGGTGCTCAAGGCGATCGAGACCGGCGTGATCTGACGCGGTGATCGGCGCGCGGGCACGGCGCGCGCTCCGCCGGTCGTCGCCGGGTCGCCGGATCGAGGGACGGCGCACTCGCGTCGGCGATCGAGGTGGGCATCCCGTGGTTTCCGGCGCGGGGCCTGCGTGCTTGGGATCTCGCCCGCGAGACCGCGCCGGGGCACTCGCGTCACGGCTTCGGGGCGGGGTGCACGTCGTCGACCCAGTGGACCTCCTCGGGCGCCTCGATCGGCGCGATGTCGAGGTTCACGACCACCGGGTCCTGGCCGCTGCGGACCAGCACGCACTCGAGCGGCTCATCGGCGGCGTTGATCTCCTGGTGCGGCACGTAGGGCGGGACATAGATGAAGTCGCCGGGGCCGGCCTCGGCGAGGAACTCGAGGTGCTCGCCCCAGCGCATCCGCGCCTTGCCCTTGACCACGTAGATCACCGACTCGAGATCTCCGTGGTGGTGCGCGCCGGTCTTCGCGTTGGGCTCGATCGTCACCGTGCCGGCCCACAGCTTCTCCGCGCCGGCGCGCGCCCGGGTGATCGCCGCGGCGCGGCTCATGCCCGGGGTCTGCGCGGTGTTGGCGTCCAGCGTCCCGGCCTTCACCACCCGGACACCGTCGGTGCGCCAGTCGGTCGTCGTGGGCTGTGACATGCGGCGTGGCCTCCTGTCGGCAGGCTCGCATGGTTCGCGACGAACGGACAGTTCAGGATTCCGGCAACGTGCGATCGAGCGGCTCGGTTCCGGCTTGACCCCTCCGGGGCTTTGGCGTTCCTATGCGCGTGTCGAATCCACCTCTATACCGGGAGTCAGCGCATGAATCGCCGTAGACTGACAATGGCCGTGACCTTTGCGATCGCAATCCTCGCGGGACTCTGGGGGATGCAGCACGCCAGCGCGCAGGCGCCCGCGGGCTTCAAGCGGGTCGAGCTGACCCGGCACGACGTCGCGGGGCTGAAGGACCGCGAGGCCGTGCTCGCGCGCGCCGAGTTCCAGCCCGGCGCCACCGTGCCCAGGCACACCCACCCCGGGGACGAAGTGGGCTATGTCCTCGAGGGCGAGGTCGTGTTCGAGATCGAGGGCAAGCCGGTGATGAACCTCAAGGCCGGCGACTCGTTCTTCGTTCCCGGCGGGACGGTGCACACCGCGAAGAACCCGGGCAAGATCGGCGCGAAGATCCTCTCGACGTACATCGTCGAGAAGGGCAAGCCGCTCGCGACGCCGGCGCCCGCGAAGTGACACCGGGCGGCCGGTAGTGCCTCCTCGCAGCAGATCGGACCGGTCCACGGCGCTGGGGAGAACGCCACCACGCGCGCTTGCGACGCGGTTCTGGCCCCTCGCTCCGTCTGTTAACGGCCGGATTGCGATCGCGCGTCCGCGCCATCCTCACGACCCGCCGGCGAAGGACCACCCGGCCTGGGAATCTATCTCCGCTCGGGGCCAGACCGTCGTCGCGGCGCTGCGCGTTGCCGCGACGCGATCGTTCAGGACCGCCTGCGGCACGATCCGGGTGCCAGGCGCGCGCTCGGCGGTCGTCGTGCGGCGAGCCGCTACCGTGGGGTGTATCGCGGCACTGGGCTGCAATGCGGCTCGCCCGGCGGTGGATGCGGCTCGCCGCGACCGCCCCGGCGGCGCCGACGCCGCGCTGGTGATCACGCACGTCGCCGTGATCGATCCGCGCGACGGCAGCGTGCAGCCAGATCGCATGATTGCGATCCGCGGCGATCGGATCGTCGACGTGATCGGCCCGGGTGGCGCGACCCCGCCTGCGGCTCGCACCATCGACGCCACGGGGAAGTTCGTCATCCCCGGGCTGGGGGACATGCACATCCACACGTTCTTCGGCACGTGGGTCCCGGGCGGCCGCGAGGTGACCCTGCCGCTGCTCGTCGCCAACGGCGTCACCGGCGTGCGCGACATGGGCAGCGAGCTCGAGCCGATCCTGGAGGCGCGCACGGCGATCGCCGAGCACCGGCTGCTCGGGCCGCGGATGGTGATCGCCGGCCCGATGCTGGACGGGCCGAAGACCCAGTTCCCGGCGTCGATCGCGATCACCACGCCGGACGACGGCCGCCGCGCGGTCGCGATGCTCGCCGGGCGCGGCGTCGACTTCATCAAGATCCAGTCGTATGTCCCGCGCGACGCGTACTTCGCGATCGCCGAGGAGGCGCGGCGGCGCGGCCTGGTGTTCGTCGGCCACGTGCCGGATGCGGTGCGCGGCAGCGAGGCCGCGACCGCCGGCCAGAAGAGCTTCGAGCACCTGATCGGCATCTTCGAGGGCAGCTCGACCGCCGAGGACGCGCTGCTGGCAGGTCCCAAGGGCCCGGCGCGGTTCCTCGACACCTACGACCCCGGCAAGGAAGCCGCGCTGACCCAGCTGTTGCTCGCGCACCAGACCTGGCAATGTCCGACGCTGTACTGGGAGCGCGGGCAGTGGCTGGTTGACGCGATCGACGTCAGCCGCGATCCGGACGCCCGCTATGCGCCGGTGTCGTGGCGCGACAAGAGCTGGCCGCGGTTCACCGCGTCCATCCTCAAGGAGCTCGACACCGATCCGCTCGCCGTGCGGCAGCGCTTCGTCGCCCACGAGCTCGAGATCGTGCACCGGCTCCACGCCGCCGGCGTGCCGTTCCTCGCCGGCACCGACACACCGGCCGGGGTCGATGTCATCCCCGGCGTCAGCCTGCACCTCGAGCTCGGCCGGTTCGTCGACGCGGGGCTGACGCCGCTCGCAGCGCTGCAGACCGCGACCATCAACCCGGCGCGGTTCCTCGGCCGGGTCGCGGACCTCGGCACGGTCGAGCGCGGCAAGCTCGCCGATCTCGTGATCCTCGACCGGAACCCGCTCATCGACATCGCGAACACGCGCGCGATCGCCGCGGTCGTGGCGGCCGGCCGCTACCTGTCGCGCGACGAGCTCGACGGCATCCTGCGCGGCGTCGCGGCCGCGGCGCAGACCCGCTGAGCTCCGGGGCCGCGCCTGCTACAGGGGACTCGCTCGCGGAGGTCGCGACACGCGCGCGTCGGCGCGGTGGCGGCCGGCCGCTACCTGTCGCGCGACGAGCTCGACGGCATCCTGCGCGGCGTCGCGCCCGCGGCGCAGACCCGCCGACCTCGGTGCCGCTGGACTCGACGGGAGCTCGCTCACGGACATCGCGAACACGCGCACGATGGTCGCGGCCGGCCAGTTGCCGCTCGGGGGCTCGATCACGGGGCAGGTCGGTCTTCTTCGCCGGCCCGGCGGCCGCGCGGTCGGGTCGGGGAAGATCCCGGAGCGTGTCCGTCATATCGGGGATGGCCTCGGATTGGTACGCGCGGCACGACCATGAGCTCGAAGGCTGGGACGAGGTCGAGCGCGGGGGCGGGCGGCGACCGGCTCCCGGCAAGGTGCCGCGCACACTGCGCCTGGGACGTGCCGGTCGCGCGCCGGGCGCCGGCGAGGCCGCCGAGCGAGGCGCGTCGGTCGCCGGTGCGGTCGCCGGGCCGGCCGCCGAGCGAGCCGCGCCGGGGGCGGGTGGCGCGGGTGTGCTGCAGGCGCGGGCTCCCGGTGCGCTGCGCGATCCGGGGGATCCGTTCGCGCTGCATGCGGTCGCGCAGGGCGGCGTCACCGGCGGCGGGGGCCCGCTGCCGCACCTGGCCGCGATCCAGGCCAGCTTCGGCCACCACGACGTGTCGGGCGTGCGGGCGCACGTCGGTGGCGGCGCGGCCGAGGCCGCCGACGCGATCGGCGCGAGCGCGTATGCCACCGGCGACGACGTCGCGTTCGCCGGCGCGCCGGATCTGCACCTGGCGGCGCACGAGGCCGCGCACGTGGTCCAGCAGCGCGGCGGCGTGCGGCTGGCGGGCGGGGTCGGCGAGGCCGGCGACCTGTACGAGCAGCACGCCGACGCGGTCGCCGATGCGGTGGTCCGCGGTGACTCCGCCGAGGCGCTGCTCGATCGCCACGCGCACCGCGACGCGGCGGGCGGCCCGGCGGTGCAGCGCGACGGCGAGATCTACGGCGACGACACGGCGCTATCGCTGCCCGAGGGCGTGACCGAAGCGCAGGTCGACGCGGCGATCGCGTACAACGACGGTCGCCAGTTCCGGATCGACTGGGTGCGCCGGATGCAGAGCCACGTCCGCGCCGACGGCGCGATGACCAGCCTCGACGGCCACTTCGATCGCGACACGATCGCCGGCATCCTGCGGATCCAGGCCGCCGCCGGGCTGACCGCCGATGGCCGGATCACCGCCGAGATCCGCCGGCTGCTCGAGCGGCTCTACCCCGATCTGCACGGCGGCCTGCTCGGGCCGCACCTCGACGCCGGCCGGGTGCTGGTCCCGGCCGGCGCGTCCACGGCCGAGCGCTACACCGCCTACCGCAACATCATCACCCGCGCCGGCGGCGTGTTCCTCGATCAGCCGCGCGAGATCAACCTGCTCGCGATCCGCGGCGTGGTGATCACCGGCACGGCGCCCAGCCTCGAGATCACCCAGTCGGGCTCGGCCGCCGAGCTCGCCACCGCGCGTGCCGAGGACGATGCCGCGCTCGCCGAGGGCTCCACCGAGGGTTCCACCGACGGCTCCACCGGGGGCTCGGCCGGCGGCGGCCCGCTCCATGCCGACGCCGAGCACCCGCCCGAACATTTCTCGGGCCGCGCCGGCTACGACGATGTGATCATCTCGATCTGGTTCGAGCTCGACGGCACGACGCCGGTCCACCACGTCACCGAGCACCGCGGCAGCGTCGATCCGGCGTCGGCGTGGAGCCAGAGCGATGCCAATCCGCACCAGGACACCGAGGGCTCCGCCCACCTGCGCGACGGCCAGTACCTCTACCGCCTCGGCACCCACACCGCCGGCTCGCCGGCGCACGCCCACGCCGTGTGGGATCGCTACCACGGTGCCGCGCACAGCCCGGTGCACGTCGCGGGGACCCGCGACGACGCCGAGTACAGCGCCCTCGTGCCGTCGCGCGACCTCGAGATCTGGCGCGATCGGCCGGGCACCGCCGGCGACGATCACTACCCGACGGCCGAGGAGGAGACCGAGTCCGAGACCCACGTCGCCGAGCACGACGAGCACGACGATCGCTACACCACGCGCCGCATCGCGATCGACGTCCACAGCTCGCCGGCGGCCGGCCCGTCGTCGGTCGGCTGCCAGACCGTGCCGGTCGACGCCGACTACGATGATCTGATCGGCGAGATCCGCGGCAGCGCCAACCCGCGCAGCGTCTACTACACGCTGATCGACGCCTCGCGGGTCGACGCCGGGCTGGTGACCGTGCGCAGCGGGCCCGAGAGCCCCGGCCCGAGCAGCGACGCGCCGGCCGGGCCGGCGGCACCGGCGGCTGCGCCCGCGCCCGCGCCCTGAACGGCGCCGACACCCGGCGGCGCATTCGCCAGGATGCGCATTCGGCATGACGCGCACCGATCCGCTGCTGCTCGAGACCACCCGGCGGATCCTCCGCGCCATGGCCGATCCGCAGACCCGGCGCGGCGCCGGCGGCTGCGGGTGCGCTCGCGCCCTGAACGGGGCGACACCCGGCGGCGCATTCGCTAGGATGCGCGCGCGGCATGACGCGCACCGATCCGCTGCTGCTCGAGACCACCCGGCGGATCCTCCGCACGGTCGCCGATCCGCAGACCCGGCGTAGCGCCGGCGACGGGCGGGCGGCGGCGTGGCG
>DASWRS010000002.1:0-9577 GCA_036403075.1 Kofleriaceae bacterium | reverse complement strand
GCACCGGCCCGCGCGGCCGCCGCGAACACGGCCTCGCCGGCGCGCTTGGCGGCGAAGTAGGGATGGAGCGCGGCGTCGAGCCGCTGGCCCGGGTCGCGCGGCACGCCGGCGGCGTCGGCGCCGAGCCGGGTCACGAACGAGCCGACGTGGACCAGGTCGGCGCGGTGCCGGGCGACGGCCTCGACCAGCACGGCGGCGCGGCGCGCGGCGGTCTCGGCCGCATGGCTCGCCCGATCGGCGGCGAGGGTCAGTGGATATGGCGCCGCGGCGTCGACCACGAGATCGTGCCCGCCGACCCAGCGATCGAGCGTGGCGGCGTCGTCGGCGTCGCCGAGCGCGTCCGTGACCGGGAGCCCCGCGAGGTTGCGGGCGGCCGTGCGGCCCCGGCGCGCCGCGGTCACCGCGCAGCCGCGCGCGACCAGCTCGCGGACCACCGCGTTGCCGACGTGACCGGACGCGCCGAGGACCAGCGCGCGTCGCATCACACCGCGCCCGCGGGCAGCTCGGCGAGCAGCCGGCGCGCCGCGGCGACGCTGGGATCGGGGCTGGAATCGAGGCTGGGATCGGGGTTGGAATCGACGCTGGAAGCGAGGCCGGGATCGCCGAGCTCGGGCGCGAAGTCGCGGTAGACCGGGCCGAGCACGGCGCCGGCCTCGGCGGCCAGATCGTCGTCGCGCAGCACCGCCGCGAGCTCGGTGGCAGCGCGCAGGGCCGACGCCAGCGCGCCCTGGCGCCGGGCGACCGCGAGCGCCTCGGCGAACGCCGCGCGCGCCGGTGCGTGCGCCGAGCCGTCGCGGCCGAGGATCAGCCGGCCGCGCAGCCGGAGCAGCTCGGGCTCGTCGCTGCAGTCGACGCTGGTCCGGCAGACCTCGAGCCCCTCATCGAGCGCGCGCTCGGCGCGGTCGAACTGGCCGAGGGTGATCGCGCTGTCGGCGAGCAGGCCCAGGCAGTACGGCGACCAGACCTTGATGCCGATCCGCTGGATGCCCTCGGTGCCGGCGACCAGCTCGGCGATCGCGCGATCGGCCTGACCGCGCCGCGCCAGCGCCCAGCCGCGGCCGCAGCGCGCCCACGCCGCCGGGTACGGGAACTCGTAGCGCGCGCAGAGCTCGAGCATACGCTCGACGTTGGCCTCGACGCGGGCGATGTCGCCGGCGGCGATGTGCAGCGACATCTGCCACTCGAGCGCGCAGACCAGCGCGTACGGATCCAGCGTCTCGGCGAGCGCGACGGCGTCGCGGCTGTGGCGCCAGGCGTCGGCGAACCGGCCGATCTTCCACAGCATGACCGTCATGATCACGTGGCCGTAGAACCCGCCGCAGCCGCCGTAGATCTGCACGACGCCGGCGTGCTCGGCGGGCTGGAACAGCGCCATGCTGTGCGCGAAGTGGCGGGCCGCGCGGGCGTACTCGGCGCGGGCGTAGGAATACGTCGCGATCGACGCGTGCGCCATCATCAGATCGACCGGCGATGCGCCGCGCTCGATCACCTGCTCGAACCAGCCGACGAACGGCTCGACCTCGGCGAGCGTGCCGCGCATCAGGCGCACCGCCCACAGGCCGTACTTGACCGGCACGGGCATGTCGTCGTGGCGCTCGCACAGCGCCTCGGTGCGCCGGCACGAGCGCTCGAGCTCGGGCGAGGTGTAGCCCTCGGTGTTGATCAGCACGGCGCCGAGCTGCATGCGCAGGCCGATCTCGCTGCGGTCGCGCGCGTCGGACGCGGGTAGCTGGTCGAGCCAGCTCAGCGCCTGGCGGAACAGCTCGCGGGCCTCGATCCGGGCGTGCCGGCCCAGGGCGCGGACCGCGGCGCGCCGGGCCGACGCGATCGCCTCGTCGAACCGGCGCGCGCCGGCGAGGTGGTGGGCGACGAGCTCGGGCCCGGGGTCGCGGCCGGCGGCCTCGTCGGCGAGCAGCGCGTCGGCGACGCGGCCGTGCAGGTGGCGGCGGTCGGCGGCGAGCAGCTCCTCGTAGGCCGCCTGCTGGAGCAGCGCGTGGCCGAACTGGTAGAGCGCCTCGCGCGCCCGGCCGCGCCGGCGGGTCAGGATCTCGCCGGCGACCAGGCGATCGAGCTCGTGATCCACCGCCGCGCGATCGAGCTCGCCGGCGGCGGCGATCAGGTCGGCGGTGAACTCGCGGCCCGCGACGGCGGCGACCCGGGCGACCTCGGTGGCCGACGCGCCGAGCTGGTGCAGGCGCGCGGTCAGCGCATCGCGCAGCGTGCTCGGGACCTCGCCGGCGCGGCCGAGCTCGAGCGCGGCGCGCACCAGCTCCTGCGCGTACAGCGGCACGCCGCCGGACCGGGCGGCGATCAGCGCGCGCTCGGCGGCCGGGAGCTCGCGATCGGCGCCGGCCCGGGCGATCATCGCGGCGATCATCGCGTCGATCGCCGGCGCCTCGAGGCGGCCGAGCGGGAGCTGGGTGACGGCGGCGGCGGGCGGCCACGGCGGCGAGAACCCGGGGCGCGCGGTCATCAGCAGCAACACCGGCGACGCCGCCACGTCCTGGATGATCAGCGCGATCAGATCGAGGGTCGACGGATCGAGCCAGTGCAGATCCTCGACGATCATCAGGGTCGATACATCGCCGGCGGCGTCGGGGGCCGCGCCGACCAGCACGTCGCGCAGCCCGCCGAGCAGCTGGTGCCGGGCGCGCTCGGGCGGCCCGGGGGGCGGCCCCGCCGCGCGGCCGAGGAAGTGCAGGACCTGCGCGGCCTCGTCGCGGCCGGTCAGGCTGTGCAGCCGCTCGGCGAGCGCGGCCTCCTCGGTGCCCGCGCCGCTGCCGGTGCCCAGCCCCAGCAGCGGAGCCAGCGCCTCGGCGACCGGCTCGAGCGCCGAGCGCTGGCGATAGGCGCCGCCGCGCAGGATGATCAGGCGCGGCGCGTCGCCCGCGACCGCACCGGCGAGCTCGCGGGTCAGCCGCGACTTGCCGATGCCGGGCTCGCCGATCAGCAACGCGACCTGGCCCTGCCCGTTGCGCGCGCGCCGCCAGCCGCCGAGCAGGAGCTGCATCTCGTGATCGCGCGCGATCATCGGCCGGTCGTGCTCGCCCGAGCCGCCCGCGGTGGCGGCCCGCGCGCCGGTGAAGCGGTGCGCCGCGGTGGCAGCGTCGGCGGTCGCGGCCGGACGCTCGAGCTCGAACTCGGCCTCGACCAGGCGGGCCGCCGAGCCGCTCAGCCACAGGTCGCCGGCGCCGCCGAGCTGGAGCAGGCGGAGCGCGGCGTCGAGCGTGGCGCCGAGCACGAGCTCGTCGCCGGCACCGCGGCCGCGGACCACGGCGAGGCCGGTGTGGACCGCGCCCGTGGCGGTGAACCGGGCGTGGGCGTGGACCGGATCGGCCGGGCGCAGCACGGCGGCGGCCTCGAGCATGGCGCGGACCGCGAGCACGGCGCGGCGCGCGGCGTCCTCGAGCGGGCGCGGGTGGCCGAAGCAGGCGACGAAGCGATGGCCGAGCGCGCTGATCAGGACGCCGTCGAACTGGCCCAGCACGTCCTCGACGCGGCCGCGGAACGCGGGCAGCACGTCGGCGAGCAGCTCGGGATCGGGCTCGTCGCCGCCGGCGCCGCTCGCCACGACCAGCTCGATGCACGCCAGCGTGACCTGGCGGCGCTCGCCGGCCGGGACCGTCGGCGTGGTGCGCGGGCGCGGCGCGGGGGCGGCAGGCGTGGGCGCGGGGTGCGCATCGCTGCGGGACGCGGGTGCGCCGTCGAGGCCGCGCAGCCGATCGCGCACGACGCGCGCGCTGGGCGGGCGGCGGTCCGGTGTCTTCTCGAGCAGCTCGTCGATCAGCGCGGACAGCGCGCGCGGCACCGCGGGCGCCAGCTCGTGCACCGGCCGGTGGCGGTCGTTGAGGACCCGCAGGATGGTCACGGCGTCGTTGCTGGCCGCGAACGGGCTGGTGCCGGTGACGAGCTCGTAGAGCAGGACGCCGAACGAGAACAGATCCGAGCGCGCGTCCAGCTCCTGGCCCTGGATCTGCTCGGGCGACATCGCGCGCGACGTGCCGACCGCGAACCCGTCGCGGGTCAGCGGCTCGTGGGACACGTCGCGGCTCGACGCGGCGAGACGCGCGATCCCGAAGTCGGCGATCTTGGGCTGGCCGTCGGTGCCGAGCAGGATGTTCTCGACCTTGAGGTCGCGGTGGATGATGCCCTGCTGGTGGGCGTGGTCGAGGCCGTCGGCGACCTCCGTAGCGATGCGCACGACCTCGGCCGCCGCCATCGGCCGGTCGCCGACCAGGGTGTGCAGGCTCGGCCCAGGCACGTACTCCATGATCACGTGATCCGCGGTGTCGTCGGTGACCAGGTCGAAGACCTGGACGATCGCGCGGTGGTTGAGCCGCGCGGCGAGCTGGGCCTCGCGCCGCAGCCGGGCGCGGAACGTGCGATCGCGCTCGAGGCCGGGCCGGATCCGCTTGATCGCGACGCCGCGGTGGAGCACCGGATCTTCGGCGAGGAACACCTCGCCCATCCCGCCGCGGCCCAGCCGGGTCAGCAGGCGATAGCGGCCGAGGTAGCCGCCGAGCTGATCGGACGGCGACGGTGCGGCGCCGGAGGCTCCGTCGGGCCGATCCGCGCCGAGCGCCTGGGTGGCGGCGGTGCCGGCGACCGGATCGTCGCGGTCGTCGGGACCGGCGCCGCCGCGCGGGCCGCGCTCGCCCGCGGCGGGCCGCACCGCGTGCGTCGGCTCGCCGTCGGCGAGCAAGGCGTGGGCCTCGCGCATCGTGATCACCGCGCCCGGATCGGCGAGCCGGCGGATCACCTCGAGCGCGCGCAGCGCGGCCGGCTCGACCGCCGGGGCGCCGGCGATCAGCGCGCACAGCAGCCGGCCCAGCGCCGCGACGTCGCCGTGCGCCAGCGCCGCGTGGTCGGCGATGCCGAGCGCGGCGACCCCGGTGCCCAGGATCCGCGGCGCCAGGCCCGGCGCCCAGATCACGTTGTCGAGCTCCAGCCCGCCGTGGACCAGGCCATGGTCGTGCGCGGCGGTCAACGCAGCGGCCAGCGCGGCGCCGAAGCCGCGGGCCTGTCCGGACTCCGGACGCCGGCTGCCGCGCAGCGATGCCAGCGCGTCGTCCACGGCGTCCGCGATCAGGTACGGATCGCTGCCGTCGTGATCGAGGTCGCGGAACCGGACCAGGCCGGGATGCACCAGCCCGCGGTGCAGCGCGAGCAGCCGGGTCAGCGGCTCGCGGCGGCCGGCGCCGAGCTCGCCGGACAGGAGATACAGCGTGGCGCGCTCGCCGTCGTCGCGCTGCGCCGCATAGTAGGTGCCGCACAGGTCGCGGCCGAGCGTGCGCTCGATACGCCAGGGTCCCAGCCGCATCACCATTGCATTCATGAGCTGCGCCGCTCGGAGTGCCCCGCGTCGTTGCCCGGCATCGCCCCTCGTCCGATCGAGCGTCCCCCCATCGTAGGCGGCGCGGTCCAGGGTCGCAAGGGCGTCGGGCGCGGCGCGCCTTGCGAAAACCACTGCGCTGCAGGTGCCGCAATCCGCGGCATGCGCGTTCAGCGCGCGTGCGCTGCGAGCCAGGCGTCGAGCTCGAGGACGTCATCGGCATGGGTCGCGTCGGACGCCGCGGCGACGGCGGTGCGTGCCGACCGGGCCATGGCGAGGCCGCCCGCGACATCGCGCCGGGTCTCGACGCGCACGCGGCCGAGGTAGGCCCGAGCAAGCGCGACCTCTTGAGCTCCGCGGTCAGCGAGACGTTGAGATCGGTCGCCGCTCGTACAGGTTCTTGGCTCCGAGCGTCAGCCCGCCGTCGGTGGCGGGGTGCGCCAGCCGGGCCATCGCCTGGGCCTCGCGCTCGATCCGCGCCGCCCCTGCGCCGTTCCATCCACGGTACGGCTGCGCGAGCAGCTTGAGCGCCACCTTGCGATCGAGCGCCGGATCGTGGGCCGCCAGCACCAGGCCCATGCCGCCCGAGCCGAGCTCTCCGAGCACCACGTAGCGCCCCCACCGGCCACCCGGCGCGATCCCGCGCTCGTCCTCGTTGCCGGGCAGTGTGGGGTCACTCGACGTCGGGGCCACTTTTGGGGTCAGTCACGCGCGAGAGCCGCCCGGCGGTTCCGCGCCGCATCATGCGAGCGCAGCATGCAGGACACCCGGCACCGGCGCAACTCGCCCGGCGCGGCCGGCTCGTCACGCACCGCGCGGTCCGCCGCGGCATCGACTCCGCAGCTGTGCAGTTGCAAACTGCAGCATTGCTTGTTTGCCAGATGCTGCCTTGGCGAGCAGTGGTGCTCCGACGCGCCGTGCGCGGCCGGCGACGCATCTGGAGGATCGTCCCCGTCCTCGGCGCGCGGGCACGCCGAACATCGCCGCGAAGACTCGACGATGTGTGAGCGGAGGGTGCGTCGCAGGACCGCGCTACGGCCCGGAGCCCAGGATCACCTGGCCATACCCGTGCATAACCGATACGCTCGAGGGATGACGCCACGCCTCGTCGTTTCCGACCCCGGCATCATGATGGGCAAGCCAGTGATCATCGGCACCCGGATCACCGTGGAATCGATCCTCGAGCGCCTCGCGGCCGGTGAATCGATCGCTGACCTGGTCGCATCTCATCCACGCCTCACCGAGGCCGCAGTTCGTGATGCACTGGCGTTCGCTGCAGCTGCACTGCGCGCGGACGTCACGTATCCGATCGCGAGCTAGCGAGGCGTTGGTGTTTGTAGCGGACGAGAACGTCGAATCGACGATCGTACGTCGCCTCCGCGACGACGGTCATGATGTCGTCTGGATTGCCGAATCGGACCCGGGCACCACAGATGACCGCGTACTGGCCATCGCCCAGGCGCAGGGCCGTTTGCTGATCACCGGTGACACGGACTTCGGAGAGATCGTGTTTCGGCAGGGACGTGTCAGCGCAGGCGTGCTGCTGCTTCGCCTCGCGGGCCTCGCACCCGAGCGCAAGGCGTCGATCGTGTCGGAAACCATTCGCAAGCACCTCTCGGAGCTGAAGGCTGCGTTCTCGGTCATCGCCCCAGGGCAGCTTCGGATCAGGAGGCCCGGGCCATAGGGGTGCTCGGCATTGGAACGGCTCGGTCCGCCGTCTAGGCGGGGCGCCGGATCCCCGGTAGGCTCGCATCCGCATGTCGTGCTCGATCGGCCACCGCGAACGCGCTCGCCTGCGCTGCGAGGAGCGTCGGCGATGACGCTCGAGGTGCGCGACGGCGATGCGATCCTCGGGGTCCGGCCGCGCGCGGCGTACGCGCCGGCGACGCTCGAGGAGGCGGCCGAGGTCATGACGATGGCGGCACACGAGCGGCTGCGGCTCGGCTTCATCGGCGGCGGCACGCAGCTGGGGCTCGGGGCGGCGCCGACCGGGCTCGATGCGGTCGTGCGCACCGAGAAGCTCGCACGGATCCTCGAGCACGCGCCGGCCGACCAGGTGGTGATCGCCGAGGCCGGCGTGACCCTGGCGGCGCTGCAGGCGGCGCTCGGGGTGCACGGCCAGCGGCTCGCGTTCGATCCGCCGGCTCCGGAGCGCACGACGATCGGCGGGCTGGTGGCGACCGGGGGCTTCGGCCCGCTCCGGGCGCGGTACGGGGCGATTCGCGACCTGATCATCGGCGTGACCCTGGTCCGAGCCGACGGCGAGGTCGCGCGCGGCGGCGGCAAGGTGGTCAAGAACGTCGCCGGCTTCGACCTGCCCAAGGTCGCGTGTGGCTCGCTCGGGACGCTGGGGCTGGTCGCCGCGGCCGCGTTCCGGCTGCACCCGCTGCCCGAGGTGACCCGGACGGTGCGGGTGCCCGGCCTGGGGGCCGAGCAGATCGTCGCGCTGCTCGCCGCGGTGCGAGCGGCGCAGCTCGAGCCGACCGCGGCCGTGGCGATCGGCGCCGGGCGCTTCGACCTCGGCATCCGGTTCGAGGGCTTCGAGCGCGGTGTCGCGCAGCAGGTGTCGCGCGCGGTCGAGCTCGCCGCCGCCGCGGGAACGCCCGCCGAGCCGCTGGCCGACGAGGCCGCCGCCGCGTTCTGGCGCCGCCACGACGCGGTGCGCACCGCCGGGCCGGTGCGGGTCCGGGTCGCCGCGCTGCCGTCGCGGCTCGCCGCGGTCGCCGCGCCGCTGGCCGCGGTCGGCGAGCTGGCGTGGTACGCGACGCTGGGCGTGGGGTTTGCCGCCGGGGCCATGGGAGCCGCGGCGGCCGGCGCGGTGTCGGCCGCGCGCGCGGCGCTGGTCGCCGAGGGCGGCTCGCTGGTGATCGAGGACGCGCCCGCCGAGCTACGCGCCGCGGTCGACGCGTGGGGCCCGCCGCCGCCGGCGTTCTCGCTCATGCAGCGGCTCAAGCGCCGCTTCGATCCGGACGGCCGGCTCAACCCCGGCCGGTTCGTGGGAGGCCTATGACCGAGCCGAGCCGCTTGCCGCGCCGTCTGATCGATGACTGCGTCCACTGCGGGTTCTGCCTGCCGGCGTGTCCGACCTACCAGTCGTGGGGCGAGGAGATGGACTCGCCGCGCGGCCGGATCCACCTGATGAAGGCGATCGCCGACGGCACCGAGCCGGTGACGCCCGCCGCGGTCGCGCACTTCGACCGCTGCCTGGGCTGCATGGGGTGCGTGACGGCGTGCCCGTCCGGCGTGAAGTACAACCTGCTGATCGAGGACACCCGCGCCGAGATCGAGCGCCGCTACGAGCGCTCGCTGGCCGACCGGATGTTCCGCGGGATGATCTTCGCGCTGTTCCCGTATCCCCGGCGGCTCCGGCTCGCGCTGGTGATGCAGCTGATCTACCAGCGCACGGGGCTGCGCTGGCTGTTCCACCGGCTCGGGCTGATCCGGCGGTTGCCGCCCCGGCTGCGCAACCTCGAGGCGCTGATGCCGCCGGTGTCGCTGCGCCAGCTCGCCGACCGCCTGCCCGAGGAGGTCTCCGCCACCGGCAGCCGCCGCGGCCGCGTCGCCGTGCTGCCGGGCTGCGTGCAGCGGGTGTACTTCCCCGAGGTCAACCAGGCGACCTTGCGGGTGCTCGCCGCCGAGGGCTACGAGGTCGTGGTGCCGCCCGAGCTCGGCTGCTGCGGCGCGCTGTCGGTCCACGCCGGCCGCGACGACGAGGCCCGCGAGCTCGCGCGCGCGGCGATCGAGACGCTGGAGGCCACCGGCGCGGACGCGGTCGTGGTCAATGCCGCCGGCTGCGGCTCGTCGATGAAGGAGTGGGGCCACCTGTTCTCGGGCGATCCGGCGTGGGCCGGGCGCGCCGAGGCGCTGGCCGCCAAGGTCAAGGACGTGACCGAGCTGCTCGCCGCGCACGAGCCCGTGGCGAAGCGCCATCCGCTGCGCATCCGCGCGGCGTACCACGACGCCTGCCACCTGGCGCACGCCCAGCGGATCCGCGCCCAGCCGCGCGCCCTGCTCGCCGCGATCCCCGAGCTCGAGCTGGTCGAGCTCGACAGCGACACGTGCTGCGGCAGCGCCGGGGTCTACAACCTGCTCGAGCCCGAGAGCGCGCGAGAGATCGGCGAGCGCAAGGTCGAGAGCGTGCTCGCCGCCGCCCCCGAGCTCCTGGTCAGCGCCAACCCGGGCTGCACGCTGCAGATCCAGATGCTGCTGCGCGAGCGCGGCCAGCGGCTCCGCGCCGCCCACCCG
>DASWRS010000001.1:0-3522 GCA_036403075.1 Kofleriaceae bacterium | reverse complement strand
ACACCGCCGGCCATCCGCGTGCTGCGGTCGAGCAGCGCGGCTACCTCGGAGGAGGACGAATCGAGCTGCCGGAGCATGCGCGGCAGCATGTCACGGCGTTGGCCGGGGGACGACGACGCAGACATGGTTGCTCGCGTACGGGGGCGTGTACGTGCAGGCGTCGACCTGGCCGGTCGGACACGTCAGCGCCGCACCCTGCGCGCACGGCGTGCCGGCCTTCGCGTCGCCGGCGACGCACAGGTGCACCGACGTCAGGCCGCCGGTGCAGCCGTCGGTCTGGCCGAGGTCGCAGCGCAGCGCCGTCGTGGTCGCACAGGCCACCGGGCTCGGCGTCGTCGCGCCGCCGGCTGCCCCGCCGCCCACCGCCGCGCCGCCCGCTGGTGCAGCCGCCGCGCCGGCCGTCGCCGCGCTGCCCGCCGCCGCCGCGCCGGCCGCCGGTGCACCCGCGGCCGGGGCAGGCGCCGCGGTCGACTGCAGCGGCTCCTTGCCTTCCTCCGGCTTCTTGTTGTTGCATGCCGCGAGGCCGACGAACGAAACGATCATGGCGATCTTGGCCGCAAAGAGCTTGGTCACGCAGTTCTCCTGACGCTGGACGGGGACGGCTGGATTCTGGCCCGTCCGGATCGCGATGCCAAAGCGCGGACGTGGTTTCTTTTCGCGCCGATCGCGATCGAGCGCGTCCGGGTCGCGACCGACCGGCTACTTCGACCGCCGAGGCGTCTTGGGCCTCGCGGGCTTCGTCGGTTTGGCCGGCTTCGCCGGGGCCGCGGTGGCCGCGTCGCCAGCGCTCGCCGGGGCCTGATCGTCGCCGTCCTTGCGGTCCTGGTCGTTGCCGCCCGCGGCGCCCGGGCCGCCGGGCCCGTCCGTGGCAGCCGGCAGCTTGACCTTGCCCGGATCGTAGTGGTCGGCGTCGGGACGCGGGTTGGCCGGATCGTAGGTCGGCTTCTCGAGCTTGTGCGAGCTTGCCGGTGTGTCACCGGGGCCCGGCGGCAGCGGTCCCTCGAGCGCGCCGCCCGGCAGCTGCGACGGGTAGCGATCGACGTAGGGCTCGACCATCGCCCTGGGCACGTCGCTGCGGCCGCGGCCGCCGACCTTGACCACGTGCTGGTTCGACGGCCACATCACCCAGGTCTCGCCGCGGCCGGTGATCGTCAGCGTCCGCGCCCCGCCGATCTTGTCCTCCTCGACCTGGTAGCCGCTGTCGGCGGCGAGCCGGCGCGCGAGCTTGACCGTGGCGCGCACCACGCCCTCGGGGCTCTCGTACCGGGTGACGAACACGTTCACCAGGTCCTTGTCCTCGATGCGGCCGCGCTTCTCGGCGTCCGCCGTGATGTAGCTCGCGCTGTAGGCCTCGGCCTTGTTGCCCTCGACCCAGACCTCGACGTCGAACAGCGGCCCCTGAAACCGCCGGAACTTCCACGATCCCAGGTCGCTCTCGACCACCCCGCGCCGGGGGGTCGGCGGGTGACCGCCACACGCCACGACCGCCAGGACCCAAGCAACGAGCAGCGCCCGCATATTCGCCATATCGTACCCGTTTTGCGGCGTTGACAGCGGAGTCTCATCACTGAATAGTCCGCCCACACATGGCCAGCCACCTGTTCTCGTCCGAGTCCGTCACCGAAGGGCATCCCGACAAGCTGTGCGACCAGGTGAGCGATGCGATCCTGGACAGCTGCATCGCGGTCGATCCGCACAGCCGCGTCGCATGCGAGACGGTGGCCAAGACCGGCTTCGTGCTGGTCGCCGGCGAGATCACCACCAAGGCGCAGCTCGATTTCCAGCGCATCGTCCGCGGCGTGGTCCGCGACATCGGCTTCACCAGCTCGCACGTCGGCTTCGACGCCGACACCTGCGCGGTGATGGTCGCGATCGAGCAGCAGTCGCCCGACATCGCCCAGGGCGTCGACCGCGGCGACCCGGCCAAGCAGGGCGCCGGCGATCAGGGCCTGATGTTCGGCTACGCCTGCGACGAGACCAAGGAGCTGATGCCGCTGCCGATCCAGATCGCGCACCAGCTCGCCTACCGGCTCGCCGAGGTCCGCAAGAAGAAGACCAAGGGCATCGACTGGCTCCGCCCCGACGGCAAGACCCAGGTCTCGGTGCGCTACGAGGACGGTGAGGTCACCGGGGTCGAGGCGATCGTGGTGTCGACCCAGCACGACGACAAGGTCAAGCACAAGACGATCGAAGAGGCGATCCGCGAGCTCGTGATCAAGCCGATCGTCCCGGCCAAGCTGATCACCGCCAAGACCAAGATCCACGTCAACCCGACGGGCCGGTTCGTGATCGGCGGACCACAGGGCGACACCGGCCTGACCGGCCGCAAGATCATCGTCGACACCTACGGCGGCTACGCCCGCCACGGCGGCGGCGCGTTCTCGGGCAAGGATCCGAGCAAGGTCGACCGCTCGGCGGCGTACTACGCGCGCTACATCGCCAAGCACATCATCGCCGCGGGGCTGGCCAGGCGCTGCGAGGTGCAATTCGCCTACGCGATCGGGGTCGCCGAGCCGGTATCGATGCTGGTCGACACCTTCGGCACCGGCGTGGTCGCCGACGACAAGCTCACCAAGGCCGTGCTCGCCACGTTCGACGCGCGCCCCGGCATGCTGATCAAGGAGCTCGACCTGCGCCGCCCGATCTTCCGCAAGACCGCCGCGTACGGCCACTTCGGCCGCGACGACTCCGACTTCACGTGGGAGCGGACGCCGCTGATCGACAAGCTCAAGGACCACGCCCGCAGCGGCAACGGCGTCAGCAACGGCAAGACCGCGGGCGAGAAGAAGACCAAGGCCAAGCCGGCGACGGCGGCGCGGGTCTGATCGCCTCGAGCGCCAGCGCTAGTGCCGCCGGGCGGCCAGCGTCTGCTCGAGCACGTGGCCGTCGCGATCGGTCTCCGAGCGCATGCCGTAGTAGACCCGCGGGCCGCGCGGATCGCTGAAGATCGTCAGCTTGAGGTCGAACGGCGCCGGGCCGTCGACCCGCTCGATCTGGAACTGGCTCGTGACCTTCTCGTGGGTCTCGGGCAGATCGAACACGATGTGGTCGTTCTCGACCTTGAACATGAACAGCTCGAACGTGCCCTTGTACAGGGTGCGATCCTGGAACACGCCGCCGCCCATCGTCGGCACGAAGCGATAGACGTGCAGCCGATCGGTGGTGCTCTCGGGCATCCGGTCGATCCAGTTGCGATCGATCAGGACGTCGCGGGAGTCGCTCGCCGACAGCCGGGGCGACGACTTCGAGGAGCACGCGGTGACCGCCAGGACCAGGGCCGAAGCCAGGAGCAGGTTGCGCATCCAGACATGCTACCCGCAACTCGGCGACCCGGCAGCCGGTGCCGCGCCCGGGCCGCGCGCCAGGCGTGCCCCCCGGCGTGCTCAGGCCGCGCCGAGGATCCGCCGCGCGCCCTGGGTGCCGCGCGCGAGCTGGCGGCCGCGCTGCTCGGTGCTGCCGCCGACGGCGCAGACCACGAGCGGGCTGCCGTCGACGACCAGGCGGGCCATCTCGACCTCCCAG